>DASRDW010000001.1:0-13454 GCA_035652415.1 Candidatus Angelobacter sp.
ATTCAGATGATCCTGCGTGAAACCGGCGTGATGATTGCTATCGGCGTGGTGGCCGGCGTGATCTTTACCGCCATTGGCGTGCAACTCATAAAATCAAATCTGTATGGTCTGGGCGCGCTGGATCCGTTGGCTGTAGTCGCTTCTGTGTCAATTCTGGGCATTGTGGCTTTGGTGGCCGGTTATATTCCGGCTGCCCGCGCCGCGAGGGTGAATCCGACGCAGGCGTTGAGGCATGAATAGCTTTTTCTGAAATCCCGACCCTGAGCTTGTCGAAGGGGAAGGGGACCCTATTCCCTTAAGAATGTTGATCCTGATTACCTGAAATTCAATAGGGGTGCCTCGCTACGCTCGGGATGTGAAACCAGCTTATTCGTACGCCAGCGCATCAATCGGGTCCTTTTGTGCTGCCTTGAACGCCGGATAAACTGCGCCCAGCATAGCGCCGCCAATTGCGATTAACGTGGCGTAGGTTCCCCATTTCACATTGATGGGAAGTATGCGCAGTGTCGGGAACTGGTGTATCAGCCCAATTCGTCCGATGGCGCTGACAATGAAGCCGACAAGAATTCCAGCCACAGCCAGCAAGAGCGTTTCACGCAGAATCACGCGCACCACGTAAGACTTGGACGCGCCCAGTGATTTCAAAATTCCAATCTCTCGCGTTCGCTCCATCACAGCCGTGTACATGGACTGGAAGATCACGATGAAACCGATAATCACCGCAATCCCGATTACTACACGGATAAATATATTCAAGCCAGGGATATTCTCAGCCGAGGTCGCTGCCAGCCACTGACTTGTGGAAAGGATGTTGTAGCTCTCCATGCCGGGAATTTTCTTCATCTCGTCCACGGTTGCATCGGCGTTCACAGGGCTATCCAGCTTCACATAAAACATTGAAGCCTTGTTTTGAGCTCCAATCAGATCCTGCATGGTGGTTATAGGAATAAAGCGGCGCGCGCCGCGTCCGTGCGGCGTGATTCCGCAGACGCGGAAGGTATGATTAAGCACGTTGACAGGGTCGCCGACATGAACTTTGTTACTGGCAGCAAATAGATCGTCGACGATCATGTCATCGGGGCCGGTGAACGGGCCGCCTTTGAGATACCGCACAGGACCGCCTACGGCCTGAAATGATTCCAGATTAATGCCGTAAATAATTTCAATATTGGTGGTGGAAATCACCTGCATAACTACAGGAGCGACAGCGGTAACGTGTGGCTGTTTGCGCAGGATATCAGCAACTTTTACAGGTACAGGAGCGCCGCCGAAAGCGGCAAGATTGGAAGACCCCGGCGGCCTTACGGTAAGGTCAGCGCCAATTCCCACCTGGCGCTCGCGATTGTCAGCCAGAATGCCCAGCGCCAACCCGACGATAAGCAGGATCAGAGTCACTTCCACTGCTACGGCGACGATGCTGATGATGGAGCGTAACGGACGGTAAACCAGATTGGCCACAATCATCTTGTTCATAGGTCATTCCCGGTGAAAAGGATTTCTGCTTAGGCCCAGCGGTTATTGCGGTTGCTTACCATCGTTCTTTTGCGCAGCGGCTGAAGACCGCGTATCTAAATTAATAAGCTGCGAACCTGGTGGTTGCGTGAGCACAAACTGTTCGTCAGTCAACGGTACGTTCACATCCAGCTTCACCATGTTCAGTACCAGCGAGTACCCTTCGATGGGACGCTGTATTGAAACCATGCCCGGAAACATGATGCCGGCCTTGTCAGAAAAATTCTCGTATCGGGCAAAGGTGACCAACTGGCCTTGGCGGTTATAGAGGTACTGCTCATGGGGCAGCAGATCAGTCCGGCTAAAGACGATTTTGCGCGCAAGATAATATCCGGATTCATCCTTATCGATCACCACTACCGTGTACGCTGCCTGCTCCGCGTCTTTGTGCGTTTTGGGGTCTTTTACGAGTTCCGTGGTGTCTTCCAGGACGGCAATTTCTTTTTCAGGATCAATCGCTTTCAGCAGTAGCGCATCAGAAATATGCTGCGGGCGCATGTTATAGAGCGGATTGGGGGATGGCTTTGACGGCTGCCGGGTAGAGCCCACAAAGAACTTATTCTCCGGGGGCAGCGCCAGCGAAAAATTGCTCCCGTTACTCACCATATCAAACATGTGATTGTGCACCACGGGCACCAAGCCAATCATGCGCAGCATTTCCGGCTTGCGGACCAGAATGTAACCTGAGATTTGCGGATTGTCCGTTACTTTGTTTTTCTTCTGCTCAAGCACTGAGCTGTCAATATCCACCGTTGCTTTCAGGGTCTTCAGCTTTTCAGCGTTGCTGTTATTGGTTTGAAGCAGCTGATCCAGGGTAGCTTCACGGAGCGTGGCCGAACTGGAGCGAATCTTTACCGGGTGCGATGTGCGGAATCCGCAGCCACTTAACGCCAAGACAGCGAAAATCGACAATAGTAAAGGAAAAAATGTTTTACGCCGATAAAAATACATCACTTCGTTCGTGTTCTCACTTATCTTTGGATGCACTTTTTAGTATATCGGAGGAAGAGAGTTCCTGGGTGGTGGCGGCCCACGGCAAGGCACGACATTTTGCGGCAGAGCTTCTGGTTAATTAACGGTTGGTTGCCTGCACAGCCCGGCGATAAGCCTGCACATTGCTTTCATGCTCGGCATCTGTTCGCGCAAAACGGTGATGCCCCTGGTTATCACTGACAAAATAAAGATACTCAGTCTGGGCAGGGTGCATTGCTGCCAACAGTGATGCTTTGCCGGGATTGCTGATTGGCCCCGGCGGCAATCCGGCTTTGCGGTAAGTATTGTAGGGCGAATCAAAATGCAGATCAGATTGGTGAATAGCGCCGCTGTAGCGGTTGTTGAGCAGGGCAGCGTAGATCACTGACGGATCAGTGGCCAGCACCATATTTTTCTGCAATCGATTATAGAAAACGCTTGCCACCTCAGGCCGTTCTTCCGGCGCACCGGTTTCTTTTTCCACGATGCTTGCCATGGTCACTATCTCATGCACGTTCTGGTTCAAGCCCAGCTCTTTGGCAGCCTGGCGGAAGCGCCGGACCATCGTCGCTGCCATGTCATGCAATGACTGCGTGCGGGTAAAGTGGTAGGTGTCAGGAAAAAGGTAGCCTTCAAGGCTTGGCGCTTGCGGATCAAGATCGTGCACCAGTGCTGTATCAGAGCGCGCGATTTTCAAGAAGTCGTCGCGCTTGCCCAGTCCTGCTTCTTCTACGGCGGTGGCGATATCGAACATGTTGTAGCCTTCCGGCACCACCAGGGTTTGGAAGTAGATATCGCCGCGGGCAATGCGGTCATAAACCTCGCGCATTGGGGCGCGATGATCAAACGCATACTCGCCCGCCTTCAACGGCTTGTGATGCAGGTAATGCCAGAGCAGGAATGCGTACTGGCTGCGGATGATGCCGGCATCGGCCAATTCAGCGGCAATGCGGTGGGCAGACGAGCCGGACTTAAGCTGCACCAGCTTTTCCTGCGTTGGCCCCGCAGGCAGCAGAAGGCCATAAGCCAGCCACGCAGCTCCCAGCACCAGCGCTATTGCAATGACCCTGAAAAGGAATTTCAGCATGAATCTCTTACCGCCATTTTAACGGGGAACGCCCCATCTGCCGCCGAGAACTGCAAGTTTGGAGCGTCACGAATGGTCAATGACCTGGCGGCTCGGCTTCTTAAATCTTTAATGAGGTTTGAAGGTGAATCTCGTGCGCGGAGTTGCTAGTCCGCTTTATTCAGAGCTCCAATAAAGCCACAAACGCAGAAGGTGGACGGCGGTTTAGTGAATGTCGCGCGCCTGCATAAAGCTTTGCAGGATCAGCACAGCCGCCATGCGATCTACGGCCTGCGCGCGCTTTTTGATGCTTAATTCAGCTTCGCGCAGCACGCGGTTGGCCTCAGCAGATGACAGCCTCTCATCCCAGAGATGGACAGGAAGTTGGAACCGCTGGCGCAGCTCTCCCGCAAATTCAGCTACTTTCTTAGACAGCGTACTTTCCTCTCCGCTCATGCGCAGCGGATTGCCCAACACGATCTCGCGCACCTGATACTCGCGGATGGTGCGCTCCAGCCGGCCAAAATCAGCGCGTTTGTTCTTGCGCTCCAGCGTCTCCAGCCCCTGGGCAGTGATGCCGAGAGGGTCGGAGACAGCAAGGCCCATGCGGCGAGTGCCATAGTCGATGGCCAAGATGCGTCCGGAGAGGCTCACACGGCGATTATACGGGGAAGTGCATCTTATCTTGAGCATGGCCACCAATCGCATTATTCCGCCTGCGCCAGAGCAGCTCAATCCGGAAGAGAAGCCAGATAACCATTTGGCGCAAAAAGAACTGCAGGCCAGGCACGAGCGCAAGTTAAACGCCATGCTTCATGCAGGCGCGATTGCCCAGATCGTAATTGGAGCGGCGGTTGTGCTGGCCATCTGTTATGTGGCCAAGCTGGTGCTGATCACGCTGATGGTCTCAATTCTTATCACGTTCATGCTGGAGCCGCTGGTGCGCTTACTGGAGCGCGTGCGCCTGCCGCGTTCCCTCGGCTCAATAGTGGCGATTTTGTTATTGCTGGCCGCAATTTATGGCGTCAGTTATTTCTTTTACAACCGCGCCGTCAGCTTTGCCCACGAACTGCCCAAATACTCAGACAAGATTCGCGGCCTGCTCTCGCATGTTCGCCAGCAGACCAGCGACATTGAAAAGACGGCAGAGCAAGTAATGCCGCAGTAGAAAAACGGGAAAAAGCCCATACCGGTCACAGTGCAAAGCTCTTCCATGGAAGGAGTGGTTACGCGGAATATCGGCACCGTGACAGAAATAGCGCTCACGCTGGTTTTTATACCTTTCCTGGTTTATTTCATGTTGAGCTGGCAAGAGCATGCGCGAACAAAATCCGTACAGCTCTTTCCCCAGGAGTACCGCACCACGGCGTATGTCACTCTGGGGCAAATCTCGCTCATGATGAGAAGCTTTATCGACGGAAACCTGGTGATTGGCCTTTTCATGAGCATTGTGAGCCTGGTGGTATTTGGCGCGCTGGGACTGCCTTATTTCTACTTTCTAGGTTTCATCAGCGGTTTCCTCAGCCTTATGCCTTACCTTGGCATTCCACTGGCCATGATCCCGCCGCTGACAGCCGGGATGGGCGTACTCAGCGATACGCAACTGCTGATTGTGGCAGGCACAGTGCTTTGTCTGCATCTCTTTGCCATGAATGTTCTCTATCCCAAGGTTTTGGGTAAACGCCTGCAACTAAATCCGCTGGTGGTGACCATCTCACTACTGATCTGGGGGTTTATTTGGGGAGCTATGGGACTGATTTTGGCTGTGCCCATCATGGGTGCTGTCAAGATCATTTGCGACCACATAACCTCACTCAGGCCAATTGGGGAGTGGATGGGGGACTAGCGCTCAGCAATCAGTGAACAGAAATCAGCCAAATACAATTTTTTATGCAAAAAGCTCCCAGCCTCCCCTAGGTTATGTCTTAATCTTTTCTGCTGATGGCTGATGACTAAACACTTCTTCCGCCTTCAGCCTGCATCGCTCCAGCGTCTCTTGCATCTGCCGGTGCAGTGCGGACATTTGGTCATCACTGGCATCTGGCGGAACTGACATTGGGCTGCTTGCATAAACTGCGGCGCGCGAGAACGGCTTGGGAATGATCATCAGGTCCCACGAGTTCAAGACCCATGCGCGCTCAATGGCAACGTAGAAGCATAAGATGGGAACCCCAGTTTTCTTGGCTAATAAGACTGGGCCAGGTTTGGCCACGTAGCGCGGGCCGCGCGGGCCATCGATGGTAAAGACTGCCTGATGGCCCTGCTCCAACTGATCGCGCATGCCAAACAGTGCTCCGACAGCGCCACGAGAGCTTGATCCCCGCACTGCGATGAAGCCCAGCTTCTGAATGATGCGAGCGATATATTCGCCATCAAAGCTACGACTGGTCATCACAGCCATATTGTTTCCGCGGAATCGATATGCCGCAGGAATCACACAGCGATGCCAGAAACACCAGATGGAAGCCGGTGCGCGGCCATGCTCGTCAGCAAGGCAGCCAGGCTCAAGGCTAGATTCATAACGCAGCGTTGCGCCGATGCCGCGGATCAGAAGAAATCCCGCCCAGGAGATAAGCCAGAGCTTGACGCGATCACTAAAAGAAAAAGAGCGAGCCGCCGGGGCGCTCTCGCTCTTAATTTCAGTTTGTGCGGGCCGGTTCACTCAACTGATTTTACCTGTCCGCAATCTGGTTTTATGCGTATTTGATCCATTTTACGATCTCAGGAAGGTTCGGCTTCTTGCCGTACATGAGGATGCCGACGCGGTAGATGCGCCCGCAGAGCCAGATCATGCCGTAGATGGTGGCCACCATCAGCGCAATGGAGAGACCGATTTGCCAAATCGGAGTGTCCGGTTGCATGGCGATCCGGCTGAACATCACCAACGGCGCGGTAAATGGAAAGAGAGAACCGAACACTGCAATCGAAGAATTCGGATGCGTGAAGATATTGGTGATGAAGACGATCGCGAGAATCATCGGCATCATTACCAGAAACTGCATCTGTTGGGCTTCTTGCTCAGAGTTCACCATGGAGCCCACGGCGGCACAAAGAGTGCTGTACAAAATATAGCCGAGCAGGAAGAACACGATGAAATAAATCAGCAGCGTGGGATTCAGAGCAGCTTTGATTTGTTTGATCATGCCGGATGCAGCCACAGCGTAACCGGTCAAGGCAGCCGCAGTTGCCGCCCAGATTCCAACCTGCGTCAGTCCTACTGCTCCAACCCCGAGGATTTTACCGGCCATCATCTCACTGGAGGTAGCAGTAGAGAGCATGACCTCCATGATGCGCGAAGTTTTCTCCTCCAGAATGGAACGCATCACGTTAATTCCATAGAGCAGAACAGTCATATACATAACCATGACAATGCCTAGTGTGGCAATAAACATGGCCTGGGGATTGGGCGCGTTTTTCCCCAGCGGACTTACAGGCTCAACCTCTACCGGCTGAAGGGCTGCTTCAATGTCATTTTCAGCCAGGCCCTTGCTTTTTAGGGATTGCCGCCGAAGGGCGTCCGTTACGATCTGGCCGAGAACGCCGTTTTCAATAAAGCTGGAGGTATCACGCGTAACGAAATCAAGCTTGTGAGCAGAAATGGCGTCCGGCGTGGCCCAGAGAAAGCCATCCAGTTGCTTGGCATTGACCTTTTGAGTCAAGGCAGCGCGTTCTTCCGGCGTGGCCTTTGTGCTTACCTCCACGCTGAAGTGGGTCTGAGGCAAGTCTCGTTTCTTCCCTAATTTGTTCTCTGGCTTAGTGGGAGACTGGTCCTGCTGCTGTTCAATCTGGCTGCGGATCGCCTCCGCCGTATCGCGATCTGCTGCCACCACTACCATGCTCTTGGTTTCGGCTCCACCTTTGGTCATCAGGAGTGTCGGCAGCACTGTGACCCCAAACATCAATGCCGGAATAAACACTGTCATGATGATGAATGAACGTGAGCGCACGCGCTCAAGATATTCACGCTTGGCGATAATAAAAATGTTACGCATCGGTTTTGCCCACCGTATTAATAAAGATTTCTTCCAGCGAAGGTTCCATCAGCTCAAACTTGTTTACGCGCGACCGGCCGGCCACCATATGCAGCAGTTGCTGCGCGTCAGCGCCCGGCGCCAGACGGACTTCAACATAATTGCCGTAGTTGTTGTAGGTGCTGACGAGAGGGTTCTTTTCCAGAAAGTCGCCATTGCCCTCATACTCAATCTGTACGTTGTTCTTGCCGTATTGGCCCTTGATGGTTTTCAGATCGCCCTGCAGCACCGCAGCGCCTTTATTTATGAGGCAAATGCTGTCACACAGCTTTTCCACCTGGTCCATGCGGTGAGTCGAGAACAGGATGGTTTTGCCCTGCTTCTTCAGATCGAGCATTACGTCTTTGAGCAACGTGGCGTTGACAGGATCAAGGCCGAAGAATGGCTCGTCCATGATGATGAAGTCGGGATCGTGCAGCAATGAAGCAATGAACTGAATCTTTTGTTGCATTCCCTTGGAGAGCTCTTCCACCTTTTTCTCATTCCAGGCATCAATCTCCAGTCGCCTTGTCCACTCCAGCGCTTTTTGCCGGGCAATTGAGCTTGAAAGCCCGTGCAACTCGCCCAGAAAGATGAGCTGATCGATGATCTTCATCTTCTTGTACAGGCCGCGTTCTTCCGGCAGATAGCCGATCTTGTGCAGGGCCTTGCGTTGAAACGGCTTGCCAAAGATATTGATTTGCCCAGAATCGGGCGCGGTAATGCCGATCATCATACGAATGGTGCTGGTTTTACCGGCCCCGTTGGGGCCAAGCAGGCCAAAAACACTTCCTTGTTCAATGCCGAAAGAAAGGTCGTTGACGGCAACAAACTGGTCATAACACTTGCGGACTTTATTGAGTTCAATAGTTAGCATGAAAACAGATTCCTGCCTCGGATGTAATACGCGGGGATTGCATTAAGGTTACACGATTTCCAAATATTGGTCGATCCAGGCACGGACCTTGAGGCGGCGCTCATCCTTGGCATCAAAGCGCAGGCCGTACACCTTGTCACTCTCGCGGTACCAGCAGACAGAGGCGCGAACACTCGTCTTTTCCAGGCCCGGCAGGTTCAGGAGCAGGCGGAAGGTATCAGATTTTGGCAGCGGCGTGGCGGAGCGGACAGACATGCCTCCAGAGCTGACCTCCACGGTAGTTATTCTGGCTCTGGCTTGCGAGTCAGTTTCAACCTCAGCCTGGGAAACTACGGGGATGCGTACGTAACGCCGTAACTCGTGGATTACAAGCAGATGCGTTGCGCGCACGATCTTCAGCACGCTCTGGCGATCCAGCGGCTCGTCCAGAACGGCGTTAATGCCATAGTTGGCATAGCGGAGCGCTTCCTGGGCGTTCCGGGCGATCCCATAGAGCACCATTCGCCGGTTGGAAGGCGAGTTGCGCGCGGCCTTCAGTATCCTGTCCGCATCCGGATCGTAAAGGCGAAGCACGCAAGCCTCAAACTTCTGCCGATGTAAAACCAGGGCGGGGTCGCTATCCAACGGAACAATGCTGATGCCAAATTGCCGGAAACAGTCACCCAGGAATGAATTACATGCCGGGTCAATATGGACGCTGGCAGTTCTGGCTGTGATCTTTCCCGGTATGGCTGCGACTGAGGTGCTGCTCATTGCTTATTAAAGGCTTGAAGTCTATCTGGTAGTAGAAAACTCTTTTTTCATGCTGGCTGAAGCTACCCGGTTTCGGCCTGCCTGCTTGGCAAGGTAAAGCGCTGCATCCGCCGCAGCCACTACTTCATCACGTGTAACCCCGTGCGCAGGATAGTCTGCCACGCCACAACTAATAGTCACAGGGCGCGGAACGCCGGGGAAGAAGTGCGTTTCCACCTGGCGGCGCAGCTTTTCTGCTACCCGCATGGCGCTTTCACCCGTAGTTTCCGGTACTACAATAGCGAACTCATCGCCACCGTAGCGGCAAACCATATCCATCTTGCGCAATTGTTGTTTGAGAATGGAGGATACCGCCCGCAGCATTTCATCGCCCAGCAGGTGCCCAAATTCATCATTCATTCTCTTGAAATGGTCAATATCCAGCATGATCAGTGACATGCGCCCCTGGAAGCGGCCGGCGCGCTCAAGCTCTTCAACAATACGCATTTCAAAATAGCGGCGATTGTGAATGCCGGTAAGACCGTCAACGTAAGCAAGCTGCTTCATGCGGTCAAAGTTGTGCGCGTTCTGGATAGCGGCAGCACAAATGTCTGCTACAGATTCCAGCGGCTGAATGTCTTCAAGTACAAAGGCATTGCTGCGTGCGCTATCCAGCGCCAGCACCCCCAGCTTTTCACCAAAGATGATCAGCGGCACGCACATCTCAGATTGTGTTTCAGCGAAGCCAGCAATATAGCCTTCCACGCTGTTTACATCGTTTTCAATCACGCTTCTGCTTGTGGCCAGAGCGCGCGCAGCCAACCCGGCGCCGGAGGCAAGAATTGATCCCATGGCGAGGTTCGGAGTCAGGCGGCCTTCATAAGCGCGTACGCGCAGGGTATCGCCTTCTGCCAGCAGCACGGCTACGTGATCAATGCGGAACCAGTCCAGCAGCAGGCGGCACACCACAGTAAGTAATTCGTCCAGATCAAGGACGAGCGTGGTTTTCTTGGCGACGGCATTAATGGCCTCAAGCTGCTCGGCCCTGCGCCGTTCCATGGAATAGAGGCGCGCATTTTCCAACGCTAGTGAAGCCTGCGTTGAAAAAAGCGTGAGCAGGTCGACCATCTCTGAATTGAAGAAATCCAGTTGCTCGCTCTGGAAATCCAGTACGCCAACCACCTCATCACGCACCAGCAGCGGAATGGCGACTTCAGACTTTGTCTCG
This sequence comes from Candidatus Angelobacter sp., assembly GCA_035652415.1. Classification (GTDB taxonomy): domain Bacteria; phylum Acidobacteriota; class Terriglobia; order Terriglobales; family Acidobacteriaceae; genus Angelobacter. Next base: position 10,398 of record DASRDW010000001.1, read on the forward strand.
GCTACTTTCTGAAGATATCGCGGGTCTTTGCTGACGTCTGGTGAGTAAACCGGTCTTTTGACTTCCACTGATGCCCAGGTCAGGCCAGTGCCCTTGGGGACGCGGTAGCCGATATCCAGATTGCTCCGGCCCAGATGGGCGCGGACCAGCAGTTCCTGTCCGTTTTTATCCAGAAGAAGGACTGCGCCATTTTGTAGTTGAAAGAAATCCCGGATGATCGTGAGGATGCGATTCAGCACCTCATCCAAATCAAAAGTGGAGAGGATCGCCTGGCTGGCGTCATATAAAATAGCGATCTTTTGCATCGATTCGAGCAAGCGAATCAATCTCCAATGGAAAATGGACCACGCAGCTCCCGGCTGGATGAACGGCACCTAACTGCCGGAGGGGATGTGAGCTCGTACCTGGCTTAATTACCTTAGATTCTACAGCGGAAAGCTCGCCGGCCAAAGTGATTTTAGTCACCATTGGAGAATCTTTAGTTATCTCTGCGAGTCCAGAAATGGTGAAACGGTATGTTCCTTTTGAGCACTATTACTTAATAAAGTGCTTACTTTTAACGGTGAATAAATCCATTTCCGAGTAGACATAGGCAGCAAATCGTATTTTTTCGTATAACCCATTGCTGCTTCACAATAATTCTTAACGTTTGAGCAGATCGATAGGCTCGCTGATATCGGATACACGGAAGTAACGTGCTAGTGCCGGGTGCTTGCGGGCGACTTCCTGGTACATGGCATAAGCCACGTTGCGATAAGAAAAATGTCCAGCGGCGCCGCTGCGAAGTTCAGCAATGTAAAGCGCTTCAGCAAAATCCATTTTGAACAGCGTACGCTTGCGGAAAGCCATGGGCAGCAAATACAAAGCTGCCTGCTGGCTGGCCAGCGCGGTTTTCTCATACGCCTGAATGAGCTTTTTCATCGCCGACGTGTAGCGTCCTTCCAGTCCGGCGTCCTTAATGTCCGGTGGAGTATCGTAGCTGTGCTGATGAGTGAATCCCTGCTCAATCTGCGTGCAGCGGCGATGGCGGTGCATATCGCGGAAGCCGCCAATATCCATAAGGATGTCAAACTTGAACTGCTGCCCGGCATGAAATGAACGCAACAGCTCATCGTGCCGGCCGCGATACCTCATGCCCAGATCGATGATCTCACTGCGCTGTGCCGCTGTTAGCCCTTGCACCCGCTCCTGAATCTGCCGATACGAATAATGGCTAGCCGAGTAAATGAGCGTTGCGGCCATCTCAACTTCCAGCGGGCTGTCTTCCACCAGATCAACCAGCGGAGCGTGATCAATGGAAGCGCCAGCCATCAGCTCTTGGGCGGCCTGCGCCAGTTCATTGCGCGTCTGGATCTCATACTCGCTGGGATTGGCATACTTGACCAGCGTGGGAGCAACGCGTGTCGGCCGCAAAAGTTGTTGTGCTGCTTTGTCTCCCAGTTCAGGGTTGGCGGCTTTGATCTCATCCACCAGCGCACGCAAAGATTCCGTCTGGACGTTGTAGGCCGCATCGCTTGCAGCTTCTTTGAGCAGCGCGCCCAGATGACGAACTTCGTCATATGGGCTGGAGAGCAGACGAGCAATCTGCGTTTCCAGTGTGCGCGCGTTCACGATCTGCCCCAGCGAGGTGTTGGTGGCCAGCGGAAGCAGATAGCGCGAGTTGTCAAAAGCCCGGGCGCGCAGGGTGCGGGTGTACTGGTCTTCCGCCATGCCCTCCGGACGCGGCACCTGCGTGGTGTAATAACGCAACATCTCCTGCGTGAAGGCATCGTATTCAGAGAAAAGAAAGTCGATGCTCGAGCAGTAATCGGTCTTGAGCGCATCGTTACCGACGAAATCAGGAATGAAATAGCCGCTCTTCTTAAAGTTCTGGTAGCGCGTGGAGCGCTCCTGGCCATCCCAGCGCTGCTCATCGACGAGCACGATTGCCGCGAGGATGGAAAGCTTTTCAATGGCAAATGCCAGGTGCGCCAGATCGGCAATCGACCGATGGCCGTACTGGAAATAAAAAGTATTGAGAAATTGCTCGGCCTTCTGCTCGCTGATTTCTTTGAGCGACTCCTTCATCGAAAGCGCGGAGCGCGAATACTTGGCCATGGCATAGGCCTGCACCTCGGGATCGACGCCGTGTACGGCAAAAACATTGACTTGCGGGCCGGAGCTGGCCCCATTCTTTTCTGGCGTGAGCGGTTTGGAGATGAGAGGATCAGGCATGGAAGGTTGATTTTAGAACATTCCAGATTTGTAAGAAGAGATTTCATTTGGCTACCCATGGCCATTCCCAGCCGGGATTTCTTCCCTGTAATCTGCATCTTAATTCGCGTGATCGCCATCATTTCTGACCTTCATTTTGAAGAAGAAGCTTCTGATGTTATATCGGGCCGCGGCGGGCGGCCGGGCGTGATCTTCCGGAGAAATCTTGATCCCCGGGCCTATTGCAGTTTTATTGCGCAAATGGCGGAGCAGATGGAACGGCGGTGCTTGCGCACCTTTGACCTGGTAATTGCGGGAGACCTGTTCGACTTCAACCGCACGGTGCTCTGGTTTCGCGATGACTTGCGCCCTTATGTGCCGCTATCGAAAACGAGCCCGCAGCTCGAAGCCAAGCTGCTCGACATCCTGGAAGCCATTGCCATCGAGCCTCCTGTCCAGCAGGCGCTGGAGGCTTTCCGTTTGCTGGCCCGGGGACGTTATCGCCAAAATGGCAAAGAGCGGGACTTTCCCGCCAGGCGGATCAATATTCACTATCTCACCGGCAACCATGACCGGCTCAGCAATGCCACGCGCGCCATGCGCAAGCGGGTGCGCGAATTGATCGGTCTTAAGGGTGACTCTCTTTTCCCCCACATTTTCCTGGCCAAAGACCCGGCGGTCCTGGTGCGTCATGGCCATGAATACGACGGCAATAATTTCTCCAACGATCTGGGGAAAGCGAGGAGCATCCCGGAGAAAATTTCCGAAAAAGTTTACGGCGAAGCGAATTTCGGCGACTTCATCACGATCGATGTAACCGCCCGCCTGCCTTTCCTATTACGACGCTACTATGGCGACCATCAG
>DASRDW010000002.1:0-8826 GCA_035652415.1 Candidatus Angelobacter sp.
CGTCAGCGGCCATGTAGTCGCCAAACCGGGCAGCCATAAAAGCAATTTGGTTTTGCCGCGCCGCGCTGGCGCCATATTGTTCCACCATCGCCTGGTATCCAACCAGCGCCCGCGACCACACAAAGTGCTGCGGCATCTTCACCAGCTCCGGATTGCCCATCACCGACTCCGCAATCTGGAAATACAAAATGTCGCCCTGCTTTCCTCCCACGCGATCCGCCTGGTCTTCAGCAAACTTCTCCGCATCGCCTTCTTTGCCGCGCCACAGCGGCGTCAGTGTCAGCGCCTGCTGCTGATAGACATAAAAATATTGCGGCTCAAACGCCGCCGCCCGTTGCAGCAGCGTGTTCAGGTCGTCCACCTGCCAGCCTTTGTCGCGCCCAACTTGCAGCATCACGTCATACCACTCCGGACACTTTTCCTGCAGGTCAGAAGCCTTGTTCAGCACCGTCTCCGCAATCTTCAGTTGCGTCATAAACAAGTCGTATCGGTCCGTCGGCACCGTGCCCGCTGCTTTCGGCCCGCGCAACTGCCAGGCATACAACAGCTCAGCCTGTGCCAGCGCAACTCGCGCCGTAATAGAAGCCGGCATCAAGCCCACCCACTTGTTCATCCGTTCCCGATACGCATTCCAATCCGCCACCACGCCGCGGCCTTTGTCTCCGGGCGAAGCCAGCGCTTCATAAAACTCATGCAGCTTCCACTCGCCCCCGGCAAAGCGTGTCTTGTTTGTTCGCTCGCCCATGGCAATGTCATCCAGCACCTTGAACCGGTCCTGCTCCAGCAGCAGCCGGATCCCTGCTGCATACTTTTCCGGATCAGTCTCTGAAATCAGGCTCATGGTGGTAGTCAGGTCGGCTGCCGTTGGACTCATGGCCTTCTTCCCGTCCGGCGCTGCCTTCGCCGCCTCAGCATTTTCCTTGTCCGCGCGTATCCTGCGCGCCCGATCGCCCAGCGACTCCTGCGTTACCGCATTCGCAGCCCACATCGTCATTCCAGCCATGGCGATCATAAACGCCAATATTGTCGACGAGATCCGTGCTCCAGATAGCGCTCGACGCACGCCAAAAGCCCATTTCCATGCCAATATTCTTGGCTTTTCCATGCCTCAAGCATAGCCGCTAACTTAAACAAAACAGAGTTACATGAGTGCCATGTCCGCTTCCGGTTTTGGTCCACTCACGGATGGGTTCACGCAAAGATAGGTTCACTAAAAGATAGTTCACTAAAGGATGGAACGCCCGGATTCGCCCAAGCTCATGTGGCACAGCCGCCCTCGGCTGTGACCCAGCGCCGCAAGGCGCGGCTGAGAATAGCCCGGTTGAGTTTTTTTAAACAGAGTCCCTTGCGTTTCTTTTCCGAAAAATTTAAACCGGCATCACTACCGATTCGTTGTTCCTTCTCTAGAGGATTGAGCACGTTAGTAAAATGACAAAGCATGTCTGATAGAAACCCAGTAGGCACCCTGTTCCTCGACTTGATTGACCAACTTATAGATGTTGCAAAGAACCCCGACGCTTCGCGGATCGAGGTTGTGATGGGCAGCTATGAACTCGATGCTCAGGGCAAGAAACTGCCGATGGATGGAGAGCGTTCCGCCGCGCCGCGCTCAGTCACAGTCACGGCCTTGAACAAAGATGTTCAAGAACAACTCCGTCAGCAGATTGACGCGGGGCCGCTGGCTTACCTCATGATTTTGTGGATCGAGCGTTCCAGTAAAGAAAGCAGGCTGGGAATTCTCGCCTTTGATCCTGTCACCGGCCAAACCAGAGTAGGTATGGCGGGTCTCGATAAAGTCCAACAATCTGCAGTTTCAGATTACCTGCAACGCCAGGCTCAACGTTGAGAAGGTTGATTGATGGCTAGTTCGTAGCTTCCACGTTTGCGCCCCTTAAACACGCCATCCCGAACCGCCGTGGCGAGCCTGGTGAGCCGGCGATGAGGGGGCCAGTCCGCTGCTGTTTTGCGGAAACTCAGCCAATTCTAAGTGAATAATTTTCCTTGTACGCCTATAATTTTTTATCCCTTGGCAAATTTTCCGTGCGGAACGAACGTGGAACTCTGTCTCATTACGCTTGCTGGAATGGCACATGCGCTGGCCAAAATCCTTGTGTGCGCTATTGGCGCGGTGGCCCTGTATTGCGCATTGTTCCTTTATGAGGATCAGGAAAGACGAATCCAGAACAGAATTGAACAGTTATGGATTGAGATTGACGAGAAGCGGCTCACAGGTAACCCCTTCGCATTGGCTACGAAGAGTGCAGGTGTAATTGGCCGAGGATTGGACAAGGTTTTGGGCGCAGGGATTTTGTCGTTACGAGTGGTAGGTATGTCAGTTTGCATGTCAACAGTAACCGTGTGTCTGGTGCTCGTAACTGGAATGTTAATAGACCCAGGCTCACGAAATAGGGTGATGGTTCCATTGATGAGCCTTTCTTTGGGCCTAGCCACTGTTGTTGGAGTCATAGTAAGGCCGCAGTCCCGCCCTAGGGATATATTCTTATTTGTGCCAGCATCATATTTTTTTGCGTTTGTGCTACGACCTGTCGGCTGGTTGCTGCCACTCATTATTCTGTTAAGCATTGGTTCTGACATTTTATTTCTGTGTGTTCTTAGAATCAGCTTGCGTCAACTCGTGTTGGCCTCAAAGGCGCTGTGGATTTGGGCTGCAATATTAGTCCAAATTACCTTCCTTGTAGTTATAGGGTTTGCGCCAGTTTATTGGGGCAATGTGAGACATAGTGCAGTAGCTGAGAACTTTGGCTTTGGTTTGGCTGGATTAAACTTATCCACTATTCTCTTGTCAGTCTCATTCGTCACATTGTTAGTATTTCTTTGTGTGCACCGAGTCATTCACAAATACCTGTGGCCGATTCTGGCGCGCCTCTTTTATCCAATTGCACGATACAGGATCATTATCAACCGCAAGGCCATGGCTGGAATCAGCATTGCCTGCTTTGCTGTTGTTTCCCCGCCATTTGCAGAACTGCTCAAGAAAGCCCTCGAGTGGTTTAAATGACCATGATAATTCTCGATATTGCGAATTGGATCCAGGCTATCGCTGCCATAGCACTTGTAGTGCTCACAGGGCTGACTCTCTGGGTTCTTATGGGTTATGCCGTTGACACAAAGAGGATTGCAGAAGCCAGCCCAGCCCAACGGAAAATGCGCAGCGTCCATTCCTGACTGTCGCTTGGCTTGAACCCTCGACCAATATAAGCGGAAAATGGGCAATCGCTAACCAAGGATTTGGGCCTGCCCCTAAGTGTTCGCTTCCGCGAATACACTACCGTGGGAGAGCAATGGCGGTGGATTGCTGATGTTGAGAAGGGCCAGCTTCGCACGAATTTTCATGATGAGATTAGAACCCATATTCAAAATCCTGACCATGCAAAAATGTGCCCTTTCATAATCGAGTATTCGTCGTTGAGTGGTGTTCGCTACCGTACCATTATCGAACGAAAGCGGGACGGAGAATTGAAGACCACATGCGAAAGAATTTCCTAATCATGAGAGCCTCTGACAAATTGACCTTTTCTTGTCAGCGTCTATCAGTGGTAAGAGTTATCTCTCGTGGAACTATGAATCTCAACATACTAATGTCTCCAGATCCGCGGCAAATCCGTATTTATCCGCGGTCACAGTCTTTGCCTTTCCTGTTTGCTGATTGCAGATCGCTGATGGCCGAACTCAGCTCTACCACTTCCAGCGGGCATTCCGGCCAGTTATGTTTCCAGCACACAATCATGTTGCATTTCGCCGCCAAATGTCCGTGCAATAGAAAATTCCTGCTATCGTTCTCAAACTCAATCAGCTTCCGCTGCCACCGGCCCGGCTCCACTTCCAGCATCGCTTCGCAGTCCGGAAAGCCGGTCTGTACCCGCAGAATCCTGAATCCCAGGTCCTTCGCCACCGCGCCAAACAGCACCGCAACTCCGGCTTCGTTCGTCGGACAAAACACCATTGGCCCGTCCGCCATCGGCGGCCCATAGAACGGCTCATCATCCTGGATGATCGGCCGCAAAGATCCACTCAAAGTCCGCCGCGACGCTCTCGGCAAATCCGGTCTCTCCGTCAAATGCTTCGCCACAACGTCCAATACATCCTTCCAGTCGTCTCCCATCTTCTCCGCGCGGCCATACTCCAGCATCCCGGCAGGGACGTGCGGCCATCCGCCAAAATGCCGCACCAGCGGCCGTGAGCTGTATCGGCCATGCAGTTGATAATCCATCATCGTCGGCACCCGTCCCAGCTTTCGCACCACGCCAGCCCAATCGGGAAAAAGCGACTCCAGCCCTACCACGTACCCTGACCCGCCGCGCTCCAGTCCGCACGCCTCCAACAGGCGCTTGTAATTCCCAAAATATTTCTTGATCCCATAAATGCTCACCTTGGTCCTCGTAATCAGCTCGCCCACAGATGGCGCGTGTCCAATCTCCTGCGTGCAGTTCCGTACAGCGGCAATAATTTCTTCTTTGGTCATTTTCCTTTTCTCCTTGGATACCCATTTGCACGCCGTCCTTTGCGCGTGAATGGGCAGAAATGTAAATGCGTGTGAGTTGGCAGAAATACAAAAAGCCACCGCTTGGGTGGCTTCGCTTGGGATGGCTACTTTTCCTTTTGTGGCACAAGCACTCCTGCCCGTGCTTGGCTCATGTGGCACCGCCGCCCTCGACGGTGTGTCTTGATTTTTGAATTTTGGTTTGAGGGCTAGATTTTCAGATCAATGCGATCACAGTGATTTTCCGGATCTTTGCTTCTATGATATGAATGGTCTGGGTGTCCAGGATGGTAGCAGTGAGAAATCAAGAGCTAAAAGCTAAGAGCCAATAGCTGCTTTTTCTACCTACACACTTCAACTGCCGTCCTGAAAGCAAAGGCCGGGCGTCCAGCGGGCTTCAAGGGCCTGGCAGGCAAGCCCAATGGAGCATGAAGCTGGGCCGCGGACCATGGCAAAGTTGCAGGCCTTTCGGATCCGTCCAGTCTTTAGCCAAAGCCAAGGGCTTTATAGCTTAAGAGCTGGTTCCGTCCCCCGATGCCGCTCTCGGTCTTACCAGTTCGGTCGAATCTCTCGTCCGAACCACTACGAACTATAAGCGAAAACTGATTTCCAGACAACAGCGAAAAAGGTCATCGGCCTATTTGCTCTCCATCAGGCGAAAATAGATGTTTGATACGCGCGCATTGCGCGGTTTTTTTTGAAGTTTTTGGATAGGGCCCTTTTGGCCATTGTCCCATTTCTCACCCTTAAAATTCTGGGCTGTCACAACTCCCGACATAGAGACGCACCAGCCCGAAGGGCGAAAGAGCCTAGCCCAGGCGCGTAACCGGGGTCCCCGGCAAGCCTAGGTTTGGCTTGCTGGGGCGGGTAAGCCCTGGGTAAGCATGAAAGAAAGACAACGAGCGCCGTAGGTGCGGCACAAATCAATTAAAGAAGGCCGGCATCCCCCGCAAGCTGAGTGAGAATACAATCAGAAGGACTTTTCACGTCTATGAACGCCGCAGTTGTGCACAAGCTCGGTAGCACACCCCAATGTGGCGAATTCACGCATGTCGCGGCCAGTGAACGTGGTGCGCTCAATCTGGTCCATCTCGACGGAGCAATCGGGACAGGTGGTTTCGTCCATAATCGTTAAGTGTAGTTCAATCCGGAAAACAGAAAGCTTGCACTGATCCAACACTGATGACACTGATCTGGCGAGATCAGCGGATGCCAGGCACCAGGCCTGAATCGTTTGACAGGGGCTGACGCCCAAGCCCTGAATGCTATATCCTCACAAGTCGCGGTTTTGAGCCCATTTCTTGTTATGAAAATACTGGTCATTGGCGGAGGAGGCAGGGAGCACGCGCTGGTGTGGAAGCTGCGCCAGTCGCCCCGGGTCCAGCAGGTTTATTGCTTGCCGGGGAACGGGGGCATCTGTGAAGAAGCCACGTGCCTGCCCGGCGACCCCAAGAGCCTGGCCAGCCTGCTTTCCGCTGCCCACCAGATACATCCAGACGTTACTGTTGTGGGACCGGAATTGCCGCTCTCCATCGGCGTGGTGGATGAATTTTCACGTCGCGGCCTGAGAATTTTTGGTCCTACACAAAAGGCCGCTCAACTGGAAACGAGCAAGAGCTTCGCCAAAGAGTTTATGCAGCGGCACAAGATCCCAACAGCGCATTATGCCGTGTGCACGTCAGAAGAAGAGCTGCGTAAATCATTGGGGCTGTTCTCAACCCCGGTTGTGGTGAAGGCCGATGGGTTGGCTGCCGGCAAAGGCGTAATAATTGCCGCCACCAAAGAAGAGGCCGCAAAAGCAGCGCTTGAAATGTTCAGCGGCAAGCTGCTGGGCTTGCCTGTGACTCACGTGGTGCTGGAAGAATTTCTTGAAGGCGAGGAAGTTTCCTTCCTGGTGCTGAGCGATGGCGAACGCGTAGCGCCGCTGGTGCCATCACAAGACCATAAGCGCATAGGCGACGGCGATAAAGGCGCAAACACCGGCGGCATGGGCGCTTACTCCACGGATTCATTGCTGGAAGCGGGCATGGCGGAGTGGCTGGTAAACCACATTGCGAAACCCGTGGTGTCGGGCATGAAGTCAGAGGGCGCGGAATATCGCGGCGTTCTCTATTGTGGACTGATGATAACTGCTCGCGGGCCAATGGTACTGGAGTTCAACTGCCGCTTTGGCGATCCGGAAACCCAGGCCGTGCTCATGCGGCTGGATAGCGACTTGCTTGACGCGATTGAAGCATCTATTGATGGGCGCGTGAGCGATGGCGATTTCAAATGGTCGAAGGACGCTTCCTGCTGTGTGGTGGTGGCTTCAGGCGGATATCCTGCGGGCTTTGTCAGCGGCAAACAGATTTCCGGGCTGGACCAGGCAAGTCAACTGGCCAATGTGAAGGTCTTCCACGCAGGAACCAGCAAGCGCGATGGCGTGATTTACACCAATGGCGGCCGCGTGCTGGGCGTGACCGCACGCGCACCAAGGCTGAACGAGGCAATCAACCGCGCTTATGAAGCAGTGCGGCTGATCAGTTTTGAAGACATGTATTACCGCAAAGATATTGGAGCACGGGCGCTGAGAGCGCAAAAATAAATAATCGAGGAAAAAAGGACTACATGGCAGAAAATCCACTTATTTCAATTGTAATGGGATCGGACTCCGACCTGGAGATTATGAATGAAGCCGCCAAGGCGCTGGATGATTTTGGCATTGCTTATGAGATTGACGTGACCTCGGCGCATCGCTCGCCGGCGCGGACTTCAGAATATGCGCGCAACGCCGCAGGGCGCGGGATCAACGTCATCATCGCCGGCGCAGGCGGCGCGGCCCATCTGGCTGGTGTGATTGCCGCCGAGACCACCATTCCCGTAATCGGCGTCCCCATTCCTTCCACGCCTCTTAACGGCATGGACTCGCTGTTGGCGATTGTGCAGATGCCGGCTGGAATTCCCGTTGCCACCACGGCGATCGGTAAGGCAGGCGCTACGAATGCAGGAATCCTGGCGGCCCAGATTCTCGGCCTGAGCAATGCCACCGTGGCCGGGAAGCTCAAGGAGATGAAGGGCAAGCTGGTCAAGAGCGTGGAAGAAAAGTCGCAAAAGCTGCAGCAGTTGAGGAAGCGGTGACCGCTTCTTTCAGTGTGATCGCTGTCATTCCGGCGCGGCTTGGCTCCACGCGGCTTTCACGCAAAGTGCTGCGCGAAATTGCAGGCAAGCCGATGGTCGGGCACGTTTACGAGTCGGCCAAAAAATGTTCACTGCTGCGCGAAGTCATCATCGCCACGGACTCTGACGAGGTGATGCAACTCGCCCAAGCGCGCGGCTGGAATGCGCAGATGACTTCCGCGCAGCATCGCAGCGGAACCGACCGCATGTATGAGGTAGCGCAGCGTGTACCGGCTGATGTGTACGTCAACATCCAAGGCGATCTGCCCATGGTGAAGCCGGAGCACATTGATGCTCTGCTGAAGCCCATGCGCAAGCCTGAGGTGGTGGTTTCCACGGTCAAGACGCGCTGCAAACCTGAGGAGATTGCCAATCCTAACGCGGTGAAGGTGGTAACGGATAAAAATGGCCGCGCGCTGTATTTCTCGCGCTCCATCGTTCCCTATGACCGCGACAAGTCCGGCGCTATCGAATATTTCAAGCATCTCGGGCTGTATGCTTATCGTCGCTCGGCCCTGGATCAGTTTTGTCATCTGCCGGAATCAAAGCTGGAAGCCTCGGAGCGGCTGGAGCAGTTGCGGCTGCTGGAAAATGGGATTGATATTTACGTGGAAGAGACGCCGTTTAATACGGTCGAGGTCGATACGGAAGAAGATTTGCGGCGGGTGGAAGAGATCTTTAAAGCGTCTATGTAGCCAGGCTTGGCCGATGGCTCTTGGCCCACGCTTCCGCAGCCGCAATCCGCTTGGAGATGGGCGGATGCGAATGGAAGAGCAGTTCAACCACCCGTGAAGGGTGGTTCTCACTCAGGTTCTGCTTGCCCAATTTTTCCATCGCAGTGATATACGGCGTTACGTTAGGCACAGACTTCCAGCAATAGAGATCAGCCTGTCGCTCAGTAAAGCGAGAAAAGGCGTTGAGCGCCGGCATCAGCAGCAGAGAAATGCCGCTGGCCACCAGCGCCAGCAACGGCAGGTTGGCGAAGTCAGAAAGATGTTGAAACATCTTTTGCTCATCAATGGCGTAGCGTAGCACTTCATTGGCGGCCCAAAAGCCAGCCAGCGTCACCAGCGCCTGCACCACAATCATCTTGATCAGGTGGCTGTGAACGTGGTGGCCAAGCTCATGGGCCAGGACAGCCTCAATCTCGTCATTGCTGTAGTTTTGCA
>DASRDW010000003.1:0-18299 GCA_035652415.1 Candidatus Angelobacter sp.
ATCAGCGCCGTTCCTGCGTTGGCCCAGCAGCAGAACACACCCGCTGTAACGGATGGACCTCAGCCCAGACAGGGCCAGTTGCACCGGCTTACCGTGGGCAACAAGCTACGCTATTTTGCGAATGAATCTTTTCGTCCCGGCGTCTGGGCTGTAGCCGGTGTTTACACTGGCATATCCATGGCTCACCCGCCCACCGGCTATCCGCCTGAATGGCGAGAGGGAATGGCCGCGTTTGGCCGCAACTATGGCGACTTCATGGCCAGTTGGACTGCCGTCCAGGGTGGCAAGTTCGTCATGGCAGCCGCCACCCATGAAGATCCCAGATACTTCCGCTCCTCGCGCACAGGCCTGGTCCCGCGTTCCTTGCACGCGCTCAAGTTCGTCATCATCGACCATTCGGACTCCGGCAACAACCGCCTCGCCCTCTCCAATCTTGCCGGGGCCTTCTCTGGTGGCTTCGTAGGTAATGCCTACCTGCCTGACGGATACAATGATGTCTCGCACGCTTATACGCGCAGCGCTCTGGCCCTCAGCGGTTTTCTCACCAGCAACCTTGCCGACGAATTCCATCCCGAAATTGTCCGCATTGCGCACAAACTGCATATTCCATTTGTAGGGAAGTAGCCACCGGGCAGCCCTGCTTCCCTTACTTTCTTTATCCCTCACCATATTACGGGTGACTACCTTTTTTCTTGTGCGCGCCTTTGCTTTTTTGCGCTCGCAGCAAAGTGGGACGAAATGCACCTGCTCCAGCCCTCGGATTCCCGCAGCAATTCTCCAAGTGTTAGTATTATCTTCAATCTTTTGTGCTCTCCCGACTGACAATCACCAGTGATCGAGACGGCACGGCCACTCGCCGGTTCCGGCTTGGGCGCGCTCTTCTGCTGATCGCATTCAGCGCCTTTATACTTCCCTGCTTCGCCATCGCGCTACAAAACGGCACGGACAGCTCCGTCGTGGTCCAACCCGGAGCACCGGGACAGCCGACCCGTAAACTGCCCGCTTCGACCCACGGCAAGCTGCCGCCGCTCTCTCACGCCGATATCGAGTTCATGCAGGGGATGATCATGCATCATGCGCAAGCCGTGGAGATGACCGCTCTTATCCCTTCGCACACCGAAAATTCCGCGCTGCGCACCCTGGGCGCGCGGATCAGCCATTCGCAATCCGATGAGATCAAGTTCATGAAACGCTGGCTCGCAGCCCGTGGCCAACCTGCCTCAATGCAAATGGCCGGTCTGGATCATTCTCATTCAATGGCGCCCATGCCGTTAATGCCTGGGATGCTCACTCCGGAGCAGATGGACGCGCTGCACAAGGCCCACGGGTCTCAGTTTGATCATTTATTTTTGACCGGAATGATTCAGCACCACGGCGGCGCCTTGACCATGGTTAAGAATCTGTTTGACACAGCCGGCTCGGGCCAGGATGCCGAGCTATTCAATTTCGCCACGGACGTCGATAGCGGCCAGCGCGCCGAAATCAGGATCATGCAAGGTATGTTGGAGAAAGCAGCTTTGGAGGAGAAGAGATGAACAGAGCGCTCAAGATTATTTTTACCGCGGCCCTTGCCGCCATCATTTTATTTCCCGGCCTGAACCGTTTGCAGGCGCAGGCCCAAAACCAGGACCAGAAACCGGCGCAGCCTTCCGCAACTGACAGTCAAAAGCCCGATCAAGCCGACGCGCAGAAATCGGACGATGACAAGGACCCTTTTGCCCCGGAGCCTGCTCCCACGCTTCCCCCGGGCATGAAGGGCTCTGACGTAAACGATCCCCGCGCCAAGCTCTCGCCCGGCCTTTATAACGCGGGTGAAGCGGCTATGGGCATGAAACACCTCATACTGGTCAAAAAGCCTGATGCCTTCCAGCTTGGCACCGATAACCCTGACGATCCCAAGGTGCAGAAGATCCTTAGCCAAATGCCGCGTGGCCTCTCGAAAGCTCCAAAGGAGCGGCAGTTGGTCTTCGCGCAGCTTGCCTTCGCCAATTCCGATCTTGCTTTTCAGGGCAATCATCTTTTCCAGGGCAATTTTTACGGCGTCAGCATCTATGACATTTCTAATCCCGCAAAGACCAAGCTGCTGACCACGTTGGTCTGTCCCGGCGGCCAGGGCGACGTCTCCGTGTACAAGAACCTGCTCTTCATGTCAGTGGAGATGCCTAACGGACGCATCGATTGCGGCGCGCAGGGCTTCCCACCCGCACCCGCTCCCACCGCGGAAGAAGAAGCGCAACTGAAAAAGGAACACAAGCGCCCCACGCCTCCAGCGCAAAAAGACCGATTCCGCGGCGTGCGCATCTTTGACATTTCCGATATCAAAAATCCCAAGCAGGTGGCTGCCGTGCAGACCTGCCGCGGCTCGCACACGCATACCCTGGTGGTCGATCCAAACGATAAAGACAATGTTTACATCTACGTCTCCGGCACCTCGTTTGTGCGCCAGCCGGAAGAGCTGGCCGGATGCTCGAACGGTGATGAGCCGGATAAGGATCCCAACACCGCGCTGTTCCGTATTGACGTAATCAAGGTCCCGCTGGCCGCTCCTCAGGACGCCAAAATTGTCTCGCATCCACGCGTATTCATGGACGCGCGCACCGGCGCTATCAACGGCCTCACCAACGGCGGCACTCATGGCAAGAATGGCCCGGAAAAACCCAAGGACACCAACCAGTGCCATGACATCACCGTGTACTCGGCCATCGGTCTGGCAGCCGGCGCTTGCTCCGGAAATGGAATCCTGCTCGACATCAAGGACCCGGTAAATCCCAAGCGCGTCGATGCCGTCAACGATCCGAATTACTCCTACTGGCATTCGGCTTCGTTCTCCAATGATGGAAAGAAAGTCTTGTTTACTGACGAATGGGGCGGCGGACTGGGCCCGCGCTGCCGCGCCAATGATCCAAACGTCTGGGGCGCGGACGCCATCTTCACCATCAACAATGACAAGCTGAATTTCCAAAGCTATTACAAAATGCCGGCGGCGCAGGGCGATACGGAAAATTGCGTGGCGCACAATGGCTCGCTCATCCCTGTTCCCGGCCGCGATATTGAAGTGCAATCCTGGTATCAGGGCGGCGTCTCCGTGGTTGACTTTACCGATCCGTCGCATCCTTTTGAGATCGCGTATTTTGACCGTGGCCCCATTGATCCCAAGCAGTTGGTCCTTGGCGGCGATTGGTCTGCTTACTGGTACAACGGCCACATCTACGCTTCAGAGATTGCGCGCGGCCTGGATGTCTTTGAGCTCACGCCGACCAAATTCCTCACGCAGAATGAAATCAACGCGGCCAAGGCAGTCCACGTGAACGAACTCAACGTGCAAGACCAGCAGAAGATTGAGTGGCCGGCAAAAATGGCTGTCGCCAAGGCGTATCTGGACCAGCTATCGCGCTCGCAGGCGCTGCCGGCTTCCCGCATCGCCGATCTGGAAAAAGCCATCCAGAAAGCCGAACGCTCGCACGCGAGCACCGATGATCTTGCGAAATTGAAACAGATGGCTGAATCCTTGCTGCAAGAATCCCAGACAGTCCAGAACCAGGCCGATTCAAAACGGCTGCGGGCCCTGGCTGCCATTTTCCAGCATCCATCCGCATAAACCAGTTAACTTTATTTAGTAAACTAAAAGACAAGCCGCTTGCCGCAAGGCAGGCGGTTTTATTTGCTTCACTGTTTATTACTCTTTATCAAAGACCACGACGAGAACGGGATTGCCATCCTGGTTCCCCTCGGATACAGCGACAAACCGCCAACCCTCCGACGTTCGTTGGTTAAGGAGCTTTTGCAGCCCAGCCGGTACGGTCATGTCACTGTGATAGGTCTTCTTTTGTGAGGCTTTCACTTCGTGATTTCCTAAGGCTGCGCCTGCTATAAATAGAGACGATGACAGCAATAAGATACCGAGAACTTTGATCAACCATTTTTTCATGTGCTTCCCTTCTTTCAGTCCCGATGTCTAAGGAAAAACCGGAACGCAACAATTGCGCCAATATAGCCCCACCTGCTCAAAGCCTATCACATCAACTTTAAGAATAAATTTAACATTAACCTATTCTTAACTATCGGTCAGCCTATTTGATTATAAGTACCATAATGGAATAATGATAGGTATATGCATTTTGTCACAATGGAATTACAAAAATTAATCATATATATACATATATATCTTGACTAGGTTAATGATTATTACTAACTTCTCGCTTCGTACTATCAACAAGCTAGATTGATAGATATACAAATCTATTAGGTTAAATAGTCAAGGAGAACATTGATATGAAGTTTATTCCTCGCAGTACAAGCATCTTTGCATTGCGCATGTTCATTCCTGTATGGCTGCTGATGTCGGGAATGCTGGCGCAAAACGTCCCGCCGTCCCGGCCGGTACCGAGCAATGTTATGGTCCTTCCGCTGAGTAACGGTGTTCCAACTGCCGCCAAATCGCGGCCCATTCACGAGCGGTTTGCAACTTTCCGCGCAGGTGATTTCCAATCTGTATTCCTGTTCCAGAACTTCAGGTCCGACGTTCCGGTCACCATCACCCCGGTGCTGATCGTGAAACAAGGAGAGTTGTCCCTTGATCCTGTAACCCTGCAGCCACATTCATCAGCCACCGTAGATATCACTGGTTTCCTGCAGTCACATGGAATCGCAGACAGCCGCGGGACTGCGGTGATGCGATATACATTCAGTCCTTATGACGGAGTAGGCGGGGTGGTACTATCCAGCGATGAAGTCCATAACCTATACGTGAACTCCTACGCACAGAGCCCGGAGGAGTACTGGGAAGGAACTTCTTTCGATGCCGCCTTATGGGCGCCGGACAATGAAACCAAAGGCACAATTTCGCTGATCAATACGACCAGCGAACAACGGACTGCCAACCTGACTTTTCTCGTAAAAGGGCATTCGGAAACCCAGAAGCCAATTACCCTCGCTCCACGAGAAACACGGACGCTGAAGATCAATGACCTGGTCTCCCGCAGCCGCGAAACCGGGGCAGGTATCCACGTGGAATACTCCGAGTATCCTGGGGACATCCTGGTTGAAGGCCACCTCATTAACAAGAAATCAGGATTCGAGAAGTACATACATTTTCTCGACAAGACTTTGAAATATCCCAATGGCACGGTGAGAACGCAGTTTTTGCTGTTGGGCAAGCAGCCGGCAGAAGATGGTTTTCCCGCGGACATTAGCTTCAAGTCGGTTGCCGTGGTGCGCAATATTGATAACGTCGCTGTGAATGTGACGCCTACCTTGAAATTTACCCGCAATGGCGCGCCTCAGTCAGTAGCACTGCCGGCCCTGAATCTAGGGGTAGGCGAGTCACACGTTATCGACTTGAGTGCCGCGCGCAAAGCGGGTCTTGTACCGGCTGATTTTCGTCAAGGCAGCTTGAAATTAGACCCGAACACTGATCATGCGAGCATCGTGGCTGAATTGTTCAACTTCGATGAGCGCACCGGCGGCTTCACGATCGGCCCCATGTTCTTTGCGTATCCCGGAAGAGCAACTCAATCCGTCTGGCGTACGGACGGGAGCTTCCAAACAACCATCATGGTCGAAAACGCCGCCGCTCAGGATGATACGTTGACCCTGCAATTGTTTTCTGACGCCGGGCAATACGTAAAGACATTCCCGATGCATAGCGGAGACCTGCTCAAAATCAACCTGAAACAGCTCCAAGACAATAGGGTGCCTGACGATGAAGGAAATGTTCTTGTCTCAACATCCGGGGTGGTCGCGCTCTCGGGTGTGAACGGTGTTAACAGTAAGCTTTCTTTCGATAAGCTGATTCACAGCGCTGACAACTCGGACTATGTCGGTCTTCCTGGCGGCCCGGGAAGTTGCGTCGGTATGACTTCCATAACCTTGTTCCTTACAGGAAGCCAAAATCCTTACGATCTTTGGTACGAGGAAGGCTGGAGTGATGGAACCATCGACGACAACCCGGCTTCGGACGTCGGAAGCTCCAACACCAACTTGCTGACAATCAGCGGTGCTCAGGCCTGGTTGTGGCCAATTAATTCGTCTTCTCAGTTGGTCAGCATCTCCGGTCCACCAGTCTCAAGGATGGACTGCCCGGCTTGCTCAGTAGACAACTTTACTCCGGTCTCGCAGGTTACAGTTCCGGCTATCACCGCTACCCTTAAGCTTTCTACTTCAGATTTTATAACTCAGGTGGCGAATGGCGCGGCCACTTTCAACGCTGTTGTCTCTGTTGGAGCTGTCTCGCCGGCTGCTTTGCCGCTCAGTTTTACGATTACAAGAGGGGCGGCAAGTAATCCCTCTGGTGTGAGTCTCACAGGCCAAAGCAGCAGCGCGACAAATGGGACGTGTTCCATTACGGAGAGCGCTGGCACTTGCAGCCCAACAGGATTTGGCGTGGCAAGTTCCGCAACAAACGATCACTCAGGAAAAGTGACGTGGATTTTCACGGGCTCAGGAAGCGGTGGACAAGGGGCAGTTACTGTAACTCCGAATCCAAATCCACTTGCAGGTACTGTGACCTTTCAACCCTGATCTCTTTTGAGATCTGGCGAAAAACAAAAGGGGAGAGGGTTACACCTTTCCCCTCTTTTCACCTTCGAATATCTGTTGTGCTCTTTATAGTCAGCTCATGGATGATCGCGGTACAGAGCTGTCCTCCGCTGGCTTGACCAAAGCGCGCGAACATAGGCGAGGCGTTCAATTCCAGAAACACCAACTGCCCAGTATCAGGATCTGTCTTGAAATCGGCTGCGCCAAAATCCATTGCAAACCGCGACATAAGTTTCCGCAGCATCGCCTGTTCCTTCGGGACCTCCGGCAACAGGATCAGTTCTGCGTCCTGGTTCACCCGATAATCCAGTGATCTGCTGCGCACCTCAAAGGCAAAGGTAAATTGGCCGATCACATAAATGCGTATCTCTGGCGGAACCAGCCGTTTTTGCACGATGGCCGGTGTAGCTGCCAATCCGCCGCGAAGTTCTGTTTTATTCAGGGCTTCGGCAAGAGGATAACAATAGTCGCCGCCGGAGACAGGCTTGGCCACAAGCGACTCCAATTCGCCGGCGCTGAACTTCTCGACTTCATTGGTGACCAGTGTTGCCGGTATTTGAAGTCCTGCCTCGCGGGCAAGAACCAGGCTGGCTGGTTTATTGGTGGCAATCTGTGAGATATCGCGGTTGAAGAGGCGAATGCCGGGCTGAGATAAAAGCCAGCCCATTAAGGTTTGGTACCAGGCCATGGCCCGCGAGTTCACCGCGGGCCGTGGATCTTTCATGCCGGAGAACACATCGTAACGGATGAAGGCCCCGCTGGGTTTGAGTTCCTGCCCGGAAAGGCGAGGAATACCCACCGCCGGGTCCCAGCAAAATGCGGGGCTTTCGCCGGAAGGTATTCGCAACTCCAGCAGCTCAACTCCGGCTTTGGCCGCAGCATCCGCCAGCGCGATCAGGTTTGGATCATCCTCGCCGCCGGCGAGCAATAGTGCCATTGCTGACCTGGAACTTGCGATAGTTAGTAGGCCCCGAACGGTCCGGAGGCGCTCAAATCAAGAGATACGGCTGCGGGTGGAGCTTCCGCACCCATCGCCGCCGGTGTGGGATGCTCTTCAAACAGCGGCATGGTGGTTATGCTGCTTGGTTCCTTGCGCGTTGAAGGTGAAATTGCGAGAGCGTTAAGATTTTTTTCTGTCATTTTTAAGTCCCTCAAAACCATGATGCAATAGCCACCTCATGCGGTCAAGCATTCACCAGTAAAAATGCAAAGTTAAAGCACTGTCCAGTTCCGAAATGAAAAAGAATTCTGACAATTCCGAACAAAGAGAAATATCCGGACACGACTTAAATCGGGCTGAAAAAAGTTCTCATACGGAAATGGAGACGCGAAAGCCGAGCAGCCCTCATAGGAGCTGCTCGACTTTTAGCAACAAAATCTTTCTACGGAACAATCATCTTAATAGAGAAACCAGCCAGGCCTGCCTGTCCCCCGGTAGCAGTACGGCTCAGTTGCGCTTCCACGTAATACACGCAGTCAGTGGGATTGAAGGCTTCAGAGTCCGCAAAGGTGAAATCAAAAGTCGGATTCCCGGGCGTGTTCGCTTCCTGGTAAGAATCGCTGGGCGAAGAAGCATTGCTGTCAAACGTCATCAAAGTGGTGATGTCTCCCGTACTGATATTGAGCTGCTTGAGCGAGAGAAATACATGTCCGGTGCCGTTATCGAGAAAACGAGCGGCAAAGACGCGGTAAGAAATGCTTTGCAGGTCCTGGGCCAGGTCGCGCACCGGCAGCACGTTATAACGGATAAATGCCGTGGAGCCCACAGGCGCATCATTGCGCAACTCCACTTTTCCATCGATGTACTTGACCAGATTGGTGCTGTTTGGGTCAACGGTTCCAGTGGAACCTACCCAGGTTTGCGCCTGAATTGCGGGCGCGTTGAAAGCGAATATAGCCATGACAACCACTGCAAGACACAAGTTCCTGGTGCAGAAAATCTTCATGCAAAGTACCTTCTTCCGAATAAATTTTCTGGGCCACACCGGGGAACGGAGTGAATGGAGCAGAGTTACTCAATCTGGTTGCACTTTTGTTGCCCAAGGCGTTTCAGAGAGAGCTGCTGGTCAGGCGTGGCATCCGGGTACTCAGGTTAAGCAGAGACATAGCTTTCCTGGGCAAACAGGAATTACTAAGGTTTGGTGGCCGCCTTACAGACCTCTGGGATGACGATGTTTAAGAAGAAGTTAGGATATCGCCAGCAAAGAAACCAAGGAATGACGTTGGTAAAAATAAAGAAAAAAAATCGCTTACTGCTACAGGCCCCGCGCTTTCGCCAACATTGGCCAAGCATGAAGAAGGAAAACTCTCATCCGTCCATGGCCGCTCATGCGTTTTTCTTAACCCATTGATTCCACTACTCCGCTCAGGTTTCCACCCACCATACCTTCGCCCCGCGGACTTGCGCCGCATGATAATCTTAAATACAGCAAGTGCT
Source organism: Candidatus Angelobacter sp. (assembly GCA_035652415.1). Taxonomy (GTDB): domain Bacteria; phylum Acidobacteriota; class Terriglobia; order Terriglobales; family Acidobacteriaceae; genus Angelobacter. The sequence goes on from DASRDW010000003.1 coordinate 8,975, forward strand.
TTGGACGTTAAGCACGGCAAGATGAGAGAAAAGGCGAGAATCAGTGACCCAGACGAAGGAAAAATTCGAGACCCGCAAGCTGCCCATGATGCCCATCCGTGACGTGGTCATCTTTCCCTATATGATGACCCCGTTTATTGTAGGTCGAGAATCCAGCGTGCGAGCCCTGGAAGAAGCCCTGGCCGCCGACCGCAAGATCTTTCTCGCCACCCAGCATGACGCCTCCATTGATGAGCCTAAGCCGCACGAAATTTACCAGGTCGGCACCATTGCCAACATTGTCCAGAATCTCAAGCTGCCTGACGGCAACATCAAGGTGCTGGTGGAAGGCGTGGAGCGTGGACGGATTCTGAAGCTGACGAACAATGATGGCTACTTTGAGGCGGAAGTCCGTACGGTGAAGTATCCTGCGGAGCCCAACAAGGCGTTGGAATCAGCCATGCAGCGGGTACATACGCTGTTTGATCAGTATGTGAAGCTCTGCCAGTCACTGAATCTAGAGCCCGTGATTATTACCGGAATGAACGATCCGGCCAAGCTGAGTGACACCATCGCGCAAAACCTGCAACTTTCTATCGAAGAAAAGCAGGAGCTGCTGGAGATTTTTGATCCCGCTGAGCGGCTCAACCGCATTGCCGACGTGCTTGATATTGAAATTGAAAAATTGAATATGGACCGCACCATCCAGACGCGCGTGAAGCGCCAGATGGAGCGCGCCCAGAAAGAGTATTACCTCAACGAGAAGATCAAGGCCATTCAGAAAGAGCTGGGCCGCGGCGAAAAGAGCGAGTTTGACGAGCTGAAAAAGAAGATTGATACCGCCGGCATGCCCAAGGATGTCCATGAGAAGGCGATCCAGGAGCTGAAGAAGCTCGAAGCCATGCCGCCAATGTCGGCTGAGTCAACAGTCTCGCGCAATTATCTTGACTGGCTGCTGGCTGTGCCGTGGAAGAAGAAATCAAAAGAGATCCGCAACATTGAGCACGCGGAAAAAATCCTGAACCAGGACCACTACGGCCTGGAGAAGATCAAAGACCGCATTCTGGAATTTTTGGCGGTACGCCAGTTGGTGAAGAATCCCAAAGGCTCGATTCTCTGCTTTGTTGGCCCTCCGGGTGTGGGTAAGACTTCGCTTGGTATGTCGATTGCGAAGGCTACGGGCAGAAAATTTGTTCGTCTATCGCTGGGCGGCGTGCGCGATGAAGCTGAGATTCGCGGGCATCGCCGGACATACATTGGCGCTCTGCCGGGGCAGATCATCCAGATGATGAAAAAGGCCGGAACCAAGAACCCGGTCTTCATGCTCGATGAAGTCGACAAGATGGCTTCTGACTTCCGTGGCGATCCATCGGCCGCGCTGCTTGAGGTGCTTGATCCTGAGCAGAACTGGATGTTCCAAGACCACTATCTTGACGTGGAATACGATCTGAGCCAGGTGTTCTTCGTCGCTACGGCCAACGTGCTGCATACCATTCCGCCCGCACTGCAAGATCGCATGGAAGTCCTGCGGCTGCATGGCTACACTGAGCTGGAAAAAATTGAGATCGCGCGGCAATTCCTGGTGCGCAAGCAGCGCGAAGCCACCGGACTCACGGAACAGCAGCTCCAGTTTACTGATGATGCACTGCGCGAGATCATCCGCGCATATACCCGTGAAGCCGGCGTGCGCAACTTGGAGCGCGAGATCGGCAACATTTGCCGTAAGGTCGCGCGCAAGGTTGTCAAAGAGCCAAATTACACTGTCGCGCTTGGCGGGGAAAACGTAGGCGAATTTCTCGGCGTCACCAAGTTCCGTGACACGCTGGCCAATGAAAAGAGCGAGGTCGGCCTGGTCACCGGGCTTGCATGGACAGAAGTGGGCGGATCGATTTTGAGCACTGAAGTGTCCATTGTCGACGGCAAAGGCAGCAAGCCCACCATTACCGGCCAGCTTGGGGACGTGATGCAGGAATCCGCACACGCAGCGATTACCTACGTTCGCTCTCGTGCCGCTCGCCTGGGGCTGGCCAAAGATTTCTACCGCAACGTAGATATTCACATTCACGTGCCTGAGGGGGCCATCCCTAAAGACGGCCCTTCTGCCGGGATCACCATGGCCACGGCCATCTCCAGCGCGCTTACCAAAATTCCTGTGCGCCGTGATATTGCCATGACCGGCGAAATCACTCTTCGCGGCAAGGTGCTGCCCATCGGTGGTCTCAAAGAAAAACTTTTGGCTGCTCTGCGTGCAGGGATTAAAGAAGCGATTATTCCCAAAGAGAATGAAAAGGACCTGCCTGAGGTTCCGGAAAATATTCGCAGCCAGATGAAAATTCATCTAGTGGAAAACATGGACCAGGTGCTGAAGATTGCGCTGGAAAAGCCGTTGCCTGAATTTTCAGAAGAGACTGCCCAGCCTATCCCTGCTCCAGCCGTACAACCGGAGATTTCCAGAGAAAGATATCTCTAAATTTCTCTGCAAATTTGAGAGCCCGCTTGAGAGAGCGGGCTTTTTATTTGTCCGACCAGCAAAGGACAGTTTTAAACCTTGCTTTATTCTCTATTTATTTGCTGGCGAATATATGGTAAAATCAAGAGAGGGTTGGTGAAGAAAGGCAGAAAATATGGAAATCCTATTTTCAGCGAAGGTCCCAAAAGAGGGCACGAAAGTCCGGGTGTTATTGTTGTGTCCGGAATGCCGGGAGGAACTGGAGATGGCTAAAGATCAAGCGACCGTCAGGTTCAGATGCGCCCGGCACGGCGAACTTGGGACGCTCACCTTTGGAGAATTTAGTGAGGGATTACAGCAAGCCCAGAAATCTATTGCCAAACAGCATGGCTTTGGCAAACTGGTTCGAATCAACATCACGCCCAGCGGCCCGCAAGTGGTTCATTAAGTTTTGTCCCCCATTCAGTTTAGGAGCTCTGCAAACTTTCGGCCTTGGCCGCAGTCTCACATGCTCCTCAGGTTGCCGAAGTTTTGTCTTTCTCTTCAACTAACATCAAGGAACGGTCATTCTCCCAGATCAGTGACCATACGCACCAGCCCGTGGACAACGCGGGCCATTCGATCATAATCGAGGGTTTCAGGCTTGTCTGAAGGCTCGTGGTAGTTGTGATTTCGGAACGGTGCGGTATCGGTAACCATGATCGCAGGGTAGCCTTCCTGCCAGAAGGACCAGTGATCAGACCAGCCGACGCCTCCAATCCAGCCCGGAGCGGAGCTGCCTTCGGAAGGAAATTGTGTGGTCGAACGGAATGAGGCGACTGCCTGCTTTACCAGCGCGTGCGAAGATAGGTCGCCAACAAAGCCGATGAAGTTTCCTTTTGAAGGATACAGCGATTTGAACCCTTCGGGATATTGCTGGCTACCCTCTGCATCGGAGTACATTCCAATGGTTTCAAGAGAAATCGCGGCCACGATGTTGTCTTTCCGTCGATGCGCTTCTCTGGCGTACACCAGGCTGCCCATCTCATTGGTCTGGAAATGCGGCGGCTCTTCATTGACGAATGCAACCAGCCGAATAGTGCGCGAAGGATGATAGTTCTTGAGCAGCCGAGCCAGTTCCAGCAGGGCCGCCACTCCACTGGTATTGTCGTCTGCGCCGGGGCAATCATAAACGGTGTCATAGTGTGCTCCAACTACTACAATCTCGTTTGCGTGAGCGCCGCCGGGAATCTCCACGATGAGGTTGCGCACCTTCCTCATCTGCACAACATATTCCTGGGGCTTCACCTCGTATCCGAGCGCTTTGAATTTGTCCTCAATGTACTGAGCTGCTTGCAGCAATGGCTGGTAGGCGATCATATTGCGCTCGCCAATGGTCCCAGCCAAATAATTAACGTGTTGCTTGAGGTTGGAAGAAATCTGCCTTTCTTCAACGGATAGCGGGGGCAGAGCGCTAGAGAAAGAGCGCCCAGGCATCATCGTCATGTAGATGATAAAGCCGGTGACAATCAAGCCAAGAACCAACAGCGTTAGGCCATGGCGTGTCCATTCGCGGCGACTGGGAAAGAGTTTCATTCGCGGTATGCCGCCCCTTAAAGGGGCTCTTTATTTAAATCCGTATACCCAGCGCTTGCGCACTGGCTCAATAATTTCGTGCCTGCGGCACTAGGGCCATCGTGACTAAATCGAATTAAGAACGTTCTGATTGGCAGTCTCTTGCATTGTTTGAGACAGGATTCAGCGTTACTTTCCGTAGTCCGTTGCAAAGGTCTCGCCCCATATCTGGTTCAAGTGATGCTTTAAGTGAGCAACGTAGTCGCTGGCGATCCATTCCAGCGTGGCGGGCTTATTGTTGCCGATGTTGCAAATGATTTTGGCGAAATCGACGGAAAGGTTGTTGATCACGTGGGCCAGAAAGCGATTGTACGCGGCCCAGAAATCGACAAGAAAATTCCAATCCACGTCAGCAAAGCGCTGGAGATCAACTAGAAAATTCTGATCGTAACCGGGAAAGGTGAGGCTTCCCTGCTGCGCGGCGCGGACGAAGCGCTGATGGTTGTTGGAGGCCGAATCGAGCAGGTGACCGAGTATCTCTTTTTTGGCCCATTTGTTTTCACTGGGACGCGCAGAGGTGTCGGCGTTGTCCAACTTCATGAGCAGAGGCTTGGCCTGGGCTACGGTGCGACCGAGATCGGAAGCGATGATTGAAAAAGGATTATCCATTCCACGCTCCTTCAGATTTGCGATGCGCCTTCGGCTCCGGAACATCTCACGCCGCAGATTTACGCAGATGAACGCAGATCAAAGAACATTTAGGCTGCGAATCAACGCGAATGAACACGAATCAAACGAGAAATGCATTTAATCTATCTGCGGTTCCAGCTATCCTGAAACGCCCATCAGCGCAGATCTGGCGGCTAACTGTTGCCTCTATTCAATCCCAAGATCTTTCCACTTCTTGTTCACCAGCGCCTTGGTTTTTTCGTCCATCAGAATTTCGTCAGGCCAGGGGCGGGTGAAGCCTTCGGTGGGCCATTTGCGCGTGGCGTCAATGCCCATCTTGGAGCCAAAATTGGGCAGGCGCGAGGCATGGTCTAGCGAATCGACCGGGCCAAGCGTGAACTGGATATCGCGCTCGGGGTCGATATGGTTGAAAACTTTGAGTACGACTTCGCCAATATCCTGCACATTTGTATCTTCATCGACCACGACGATGCACTTGGTGAACATGGCCTGGCCGAGTGCCCAGATTCCGTTCATTACCTTGCGGGCATGGCCGGGATACGACTTGCGGATGGAGACGATCATCAGATTGTGAAAGATGCCTTCCACGGGCAAGTTCACATCGACAATTTCCGGGAGCGTGAGCTTCATGAGCGGCAAAAAGATGCGTTCGACGGCCTTGCCCATCCATGCATCTTCCATGGGCGGCTTGCCCACGATGGTGGTTGAGTAAATTGGGTTCTTGCGATGGGTGATGCAGGTAACATGGAAGACCGGATACTCGTCTTCCAGCGAATAAAAACCGGTGTGGTCACCGAACGGCCCTTCGGTGCGCAGTTCATCAAGTTTGACGTAACCTTCTAAAACAATTTCGGTCGAAGCAGGGACTTCAAGATCGACGGTTTCACATTTGACCAGCTCGACCGGCTGCTGGCGCAGGAAGCCGGCGATGATGAACTCTTCAATTTCCGGCGGCGCGGGGACGATGGCGGAGAATGTGAGAGCAGGCTCGGTGCCGATAGCAACTGCGACTTCCATGGTTCCAGTGGGGCGATCTCCGGGGGCAAGCATGGAGCCTCCGCCGGAGCGGGCCATGATGTCAACTCCTGTTCTTCTTTCCGCAGCCGAGGGCGGCTGCGGTCCACGAGTTTTGCCGGGACCAGCGCTCTGGTTGTCGCCCCCTGCAATACCTAAACGCAGCATGTCACGGTAGTGCTCAGCGGCGACCTTTTGGCGTTGCCAGTGCATGCCTGCTGAAGTTGCGTCGTAAATCTGCATGCGGTACATGCCGACGTTGCGCTTCCCTGTTTTGGGATCGCGCGTGATCACGCACGGCAAGGTAATGAAGCGGCCTGCATCCTGCGGCCAGCACTGGAGCACCGGAAAATCAAGCAGGGAAAAATCTTTCTTCTTAATGACCTCTTTGCATGGGCCGGTGGAAACAACTTTAGGAAAAAATTTACCCATGTCGGCGAGCATGGGCAGCATTTTGAGCTTCTCCAGAAAACCTTCTGGCGACTTCATGTTCAGGAGCTGACGAATGCGATCGGCAATTTCATCGAGGCTGTCAACGCCTAGTGCCATCTGCATGCGCCGCTCCGAGCCAAACTGGTTGATGAGCACCGGAATACCGTTCCCGCCTTTAACGTTTTCAAAGAGCAACGCAGGGCCGCCAGGACGGCCGTACTTTTTGGCCGCGCCTTTGGAGACGCGGTCGGCGATCTCAGTGATCTCCAGGATGGGATCGACTTCAGTGCGGATTCTCTTGAGCTCGCCAGCTTTATCAAGGGCGGCGATCCAGTCTCTTATGCTGTCAAACGCCAATCGGCACTCCTGTTGGTGACTGGCGATTATATAAGGAGCTGTCAGCAATCACTATCGGGGATCAGCCAAACACGCAAATAGCAATTGGCAACTAGCAATTAGACTCAGGGTTACGGCCAGGGACGCAAAGGTGTGCGATACGAACCCTTGTCGTGATTTTTACGCGATGTTCCGGCATTACCGCAAAACACGGCCTTGGGAATTTCAACTAACCCTAAAGATCAGCGGAGCTGATCCCTCGCTTCGCCGCAACGCATACGCGAGGAAGATACAAACCGAATACTCCGGCTCGCTCGGGATGGGCGGCATCGTGGGTGGTTAGAAGATCGCGGAAACTGACGTAAGCCTCCTATCCAACCTGTTCTGCACGAACTCTCATCTTATCCAGAATAAGTTAAAGCACCAGGAGCATCCGTCCCAATGGCAACTGCAATCCAGAATGAAAACCAATATATTGATGCATTTTTGAAATTGACCTTGCGGCCCACGTCGGCCGCAGACGTGTTCCCTCTGCTGAGCTCGCTTACGCCGGAGCAGCGGCAGGATTTTGTTGATCTAGCGGACTCAAACCACGTGGTAATCCGAGCTTTTGAGGTGATTAACCGCGTGGCCGGCAACCTTGGAGCCGCAGGCGTGCAGGCCTGGGCCGTAGAAGTCCTTACCCGCGAGCGCGCCCGGATTGCCAATGCTTTGACCCACCTGGAACAGGTATGTAATGCGCTGGAAGAAGCAGATTGCCCTTCAGTAATTATGAAGAGCCTGGACCACTGGCCAGACCTGGGCAACGATCTTGACCTGGTTTCAACGGGCAGCAAAGCGAAAATTGTTGAGGTTTTTACCAAACGCTTTGGCGCGAAGATTGAAGCACGCAGTTGGGGTGACCGGCTGGCTTGTAAATGGAACTTTTCCGTGCCGGGACTGCCGGAGGCCATTGAAACCCACATTGGGCGGCTGGGCCAGACGGGAGAGCACATTGCGCTGGCGCACCGATTTGTTGACCGGCGGGTAAGAATGAACCTTGGGGGACATAATTTCTTTGTAACAGCGCCGGAAGAACGGATCTTTGCCGCCACACTGCAGCGCATGTATCGCCACTTTTATTTCCGCGTCTGCGACATCTTGAATGCGGCATCACTGGTGGAATCGGGCAAGCTCGATTTTGCCGAGCTTCGCACGGCAGCCATGATCGCAGGCATTTGGCCTGGTGTCGCCGGTTTCCTGAAGATTGTTTCAGACTATGTGTTGCGGTATCGCGGCACAGGCGTGGCCCTGCCGGCGTGGGTGATTACCGATGCCACCGTGGGCGGCGACAAGATCTACACGCGCGCAAGGTTCCTGCGCCTGCCGATTATGCCGTATGGCGCCAAACTTTATACCAAGCAGATTACGCAGGCGGCGTTTCGCGGGAACGTTCCGGCTACGTTCCGGCTGAGCCTGCTGCCGCCGCTGGCTTCCGCTGCTGCTGTGGCTTTCAGGATTACAGGCAGCGATAAAGGCGTGTGGTAGTTAAAGCAAAACCAGAGTTGCTATAGCCTCAGTTCATATTGGGCAGTACCTGACCAGAATCGTGAGGCACAGCTGTGCGGATACAGCTTCTCTGGTTTTGCTAAAGCTTCAACTGAAAATCAGAAAAGGGCAATCCTGATTTGGACTGCCCTTTTCTGTTCTTCCAACCCCATTACCAGGAAGGAGACTTAGCGCTGCCTGACGAAGCTAACGCTGCTTGGGGCCAGAGGACCTTGATTCATGACCGCCACCGCTTCTCGCACCTCCACCACGGGATGAAGATGAACCACCACGGTCTGAGCGCGATGGAGGACTGTATCGCGGCCCAGAACGTGATGGCGGGCTATAACGAGGTGATTCGCCTCGCGAAGGCTGCGAGTAACCGCCATTGCCGCGCGATTCCGGCGGCGGACGATAACCCTGATCATTCCGCATGTCAGGACGCGAATCCTGGCGCGGAGTAACGATGGGCCGGTGGAGTTCCAGCGGAGGCTTGCCTGATCCATTGGAATCGACATGGTCATTGCGAGTTATAGGCGCGTCATTGGACTGTGGGCGCGAGCCGCGATCATTGTTGGACGGAAAACGCTGCCAACCGCCACGTTCATTTTGTGCTCCAGCATTCTGCGGGCCGGCGGCGGAGCCTGTACGGGAGACGCGGCCTTGATCGTTTGAGCGCATGACTGGCGACTGCTCAGAGCGAGGCCCGTTGCTGCCGGGTTCGCTGCCAGAGCGCGCTGAAGAGGAACCAAACTTGCTCCATCCGCTACGCGGGCTTTCATTGCTGGTGGCATTGTTGCCTTCACGGTGACTGTTGCCTTCACCGTTATTGTTTTCAGTGCGACCGAAACGACCAGTGCTTTCGCTGCTGTTGCCTTCAGGATGAGTGAAGCGGCCATTGTTTTCGCTGCCGCGAGATTCAACGCTGGCGCCTGCTGGGTGATCATTGCGCGGAACTTCGGCGATGCCTGTGCGGGCGTTGATGTCCTGCGGGCCCACCACACGCTGAACGTGCTCCACCTGATTGTGGAAAGATTCAGGGCCAGCCGGCGGCCGATGCTGCGTGAAAAAACGCTCATTACTGCGCGGCTGCACTGACGATGCTGAGCCGATGCCGCGCGGGGTCGCACGCAGACTTTCACGCGAGGGGACGACGGGAAGGTTTGCCGTCATCACGCGGCCTTCACGCCACTGCTGCTCATCGACACCAAAGTGACGATTGTGAAAATCGCCACGGCCAAAGTCTGCGCTGGAGACTGTGGTGATGGAGCCGCGAACGCGTGCGTTGGTCTCAACGAGACGCGCGTTGGAGAAGAATGGCTGGCGTCCGCGAATGGCCAACGG
>DASRDW010000004.1:0-28716 GCA_035652415.1 Candidatus Angelobacter sp.
TAGCCAGTTGCGACGGGCAGCGGTATCTATCGGTGCGAATCTGGCGGAAGGCTGCGGACGTCGTACCAGCAGTGAATTGGCGAGATTTGTAAGGATTGCAATGGGTTCAGCAAGCGAGCTTGATTACCATCTCTTGCTCTCTCGTGATCTTGGGTTTATGAATGGCGATGATTTTACGCGAGCTGCAGCTGAACTGATAGAGGTACGCAAAATGCTTACATCATTTTTGAGCAGCATTGAAGAACAAATTCAATCAAGGTCGAGGGCTGCTGGAAACGCATGAATACAAAGAAAATCGGGAATGCAAGAGATGAAAAAACATTTGGCTAAGAGCATACAGCCGGTTGCTAAAACTAAATACTAATTACTAAGAACTAAATACTGGGTTACTAAATACTGCCTCCGGAGGCATATTGCTTTACTGGCTTCTTTATCAACGATTATTTGTTCATTTTCCTCCGTTCCGCATTTTTCGTTACGTTACCTTCCGCACCGCTTTTGCCAGTCTCACGGCATTATTCATGGGGCTGATCGTTGGTCCGGCCATTATTCGCCAGCTTCGAGATTTTCAGATCGGCCAGTACATCCGTGAAGAAGGCCCCAAGGCCCACCAGAAAAAAGCCGGCACGCCGACCATGGGCGGCGTCCTGATCACCATCGCCATTGTTGTTCCGACCTTATTATGGGCCGATCTTTCCAATACCTATATCTGGCTCGCTGTCTTTTCAACGCTGGCGTTTGGGGCCATCGGCTTTGCCGATGACTATATAAAGGTAGTCAAAAAACGGAACCTCGGACTCACCGGCCGCATGAAGCTGGTGCTGCAATTTCTGGCTGCTGGACTGGTGGGTGTTACTCTTGTGACTTTGACGGCAACCCGCCAGTATTCCACGCACCTGATGGTGCCTTTTCTCAAGCAGTTTCGGCCCGATCTGGTGATTGAAGGTCTGCGCCACTATCCGCATATTTGGTGGCTGGCCTTTACGCCGTTCGTCGTGTTTGTGATGCTGGTGCTGGTGGGCTCAAGCAATGCTGTAAACCTTACTGACGGCCTTGACGGCCTGGCGATTGGCTGCACGGTGATTGCCGCCGGCGCGCTGACCGTGCTGACCTACCTGAGCGGGCACGCAGTGTTTGCCGAATATCTGGAGTTGCAAAAGATGCCGGCGGTGGCGGAGGTGACCGTTTTCTGCGGGGCCATGGTGGGATCGAGCATCGGCTTTCTCTGGTATAACGCACATCCGGCGGAAATCTTTATGGGCGATGTTGGCTCGCTGGCGCTGGGCGGCGCCATTGGCACTGTGGCCATCATCATTAAGCAGGAGCTCCTGCTGCCTTTCATCGGCGGCATCTTTGTGCTGGAGGCGCTCTCGGTCATCATCCAGGTGGTGTCTTACAAGCTGCGCAAGAAACGCATCTTCAAGATGGCCCCAATTCATCATCATTTTGAGCTGATGGGCTGGTCAGAATCCAAAATCATCATTCGCTTCTGGATTCTGGCGCTGATCTTTGCGCTGTTTGCTCTAACAACGCTGAAGTTGCGCTAGGCTTCCTCAAAGATTTGCACAACCGCGCGCAACGCGCAGGCCCAGAAATACGGGAATCATGGCACAATGGGTTCGGAGCATCTTGAAATAAAGATGGAATTGAAGAACAAACGGGTTCTGGTGGTCGGCTTGGGGCGCTCCGGCGCTGCTTCGGCGATTTTTCTGCAGGAGCATGGAGCCAAGGTGATTGTCTCCGACTCCAAGAGTGAAGCCCAGTTGCAGAGTGACGTTCCGGCATTGCTTGATCGCGGCATCTCCATTGAGACAGGGCGGCATGGCGAGCGGACTTTTCGCGACCAGGACCTCATCGTAGTAAGCCCCGGCGTTCCTTCAGATCAGCCGCAGCTTCAGCACGCGCGAACCATGGGAATTCCAGTGATCGGAGAAGTGGAGCTGGCGTTCCGCTTTCTGCAGGGCAAGGTGCTGGCGATTACTGGCTCCAATGGCAAGACGACTACGACATCCCTTGTCGGCGAGATTTTGGCCAAGAGCGGAAAGAAGACGCTGGTCGGGGGCAATATCGGTACACCGGTGATTTCGCTGGCCGGCAAATCGACCCCTGACAGCTTGGTCGTTCTTGAGATTTCAAGCTTTCAACTGGAGAGCATTGAGCAGTTCCGCCCCTGGATTGCGGCCATCCTGAACATCACGCCGGATCATCTTGACCGGCACCATACGTTTGAAGCGTATGTGAACGCCAAGGCGCGAATTTTTGAGAACCAGCAGGCTGGCGACTTTGCGGTGCTGAATGCTGATGATCCGACGTGCGTAGGATTGAAGGACAGAGTCAAAGCTCAGCTGCTTTGGTTCAGCCGCAAGCAGCGTGTAGAAAGCGGCGCGTTCCTCAGCGGCGATCAGATCATCTTCCGTCAAAACGGAAAGGAGCAGGCGGTGCTGGGCCGGTCTGATATCCAGCTTAAAGGCGAGCATAACCTGGAAAACGTATTGGCTGCCGTTTGCATGGCGATGGTAGCTGGATGCACACCACAGCAGGTGCGCCAGGCAGTAAGCGAATTTCACGCCGTGGAGCATCGGCTTGAACTGGTGGCGACCATCAACGGCGTGACCTTTTATAACGATTCCAAGGCCACCAATGTTGATGCAACCGTGAAAGCGCTGGAATCGTTCCCCGGAAACATCCACATCATTCTCGGCGGCAAGGACAAGGGCAGCGACTATACCGTGCTCAATCCTCTGCTGCGTGAGCGGGTGAAGCGCGTTTATTTAATTGGGGCTGCTTCAGACAAGATTGCCTCTCAGGTGCAAAACACCGCCGTCGTTCGCTCGGGAATTCTTGAACGCGCGGTGCGACAGGCTTTTGACGCCGCAGTGCCTGGCGATGTGGTGCTGCTGGCTCCGGCTTGCGCCAGCTTCGACCAGTTTGAGAACTATGAGCACCGCGGCCGCGTTTTTAAAGAGTTTGTCCGGTCCCTTACTCCCGTTGCAACAGGAGAGAGACGCTAAGTGGCCAAACGGGTTGGCATTGATAAATGGATGTTCGGTTCCACTTTGCTTTTGGTTGGCGTTGGCGTTTTGATGGTCTTCAGCGCCTCGGCCGTCATGGCCGGCGATAAGTTTGGTTCGCCGTATCATTTCGTTGCCCGTCAGTTGGGCTGGGCGCTGGCGGGACTGGTCGCCATGGGCATGCTCATGCGCGCGGATTATCGCCGCTGGAAGAAGCCGGCCATTGTTTTCACCCTTCTCGGCGTGACCACATTGTTGCTGCTGGCGGTCTTCTTTGTCGATCGCTCTCACAACACGCACCGCTGGATCAAGCTGGGCAGCCTCATGTCATTCCAACCCTCGGAGCTGGCCAAGCCGGCGCTGATCCTCTTTCTGGCGTTCTTTCTTGACGCGCGCGCCAAATCCATGGATGACTGGCGGCACACGCTGCTGCCGGCGGTAGTGCCGGTATTTCTTTTTGCCGGCTTAATCGTAAAACAACCTGATCTCGGTACTGCGCTGGTCTGCCTGGGTATTGCCGCAGCGATCCTCTATATAGCCGGAATAAAGCTTCGCTACTTTGCTTTTGGCCTGGTGCCGATTGTTCCTGTGCTTTGCTACATGCTGTTTTTCGTACCCTGGCGGCTGGCGCGAATCATGGTCTTTCTTCATCCCGAGCATGACCCACAGGGCAACGGCTTTCAAATTTATCAATCACTCATCGCCGTAGGCACCGGCGGCATTACAGGCATGGGATTGATGGAGGGCAAGCAGAAACTCTTCTATCTTCCTGAACCGCACACCGACTTTATCTTCGCCGTCACAGCGGAAGAGCTGGGATTGATAGGCGCCATCTTTATTGTCACATTATTCATTATCTTTGCCTGGCGCGGCTTCCGCACGGCTTTGCGCTCACGCGACAACTTTGGCCGCTTCATCGCTATGGGCGTAACCACCATGATCGTCGTTCAGGCTTTCTTCAACATCAGCGTGGTGCTGGCGCTGCTGCCGAGCAAAGGCATTCCGCTGCCGTTCATCTCGTATGGTGGATCGAGCTTGTTTGTGATGCTGGCCAGCGTGGGCGTTTTGCTGGACATAAGCCAGCAAACAGAGTAAGCCTCGCGATCTTCCTTAGTTCATCTCAGCCGTCGCTTCGTCCCAAAAATCGCAGAACCAGCAGCTCGCGAAAAATCACATCCTTTTCATCTTGGGCAATTCTCCGCGTTCTAAAATTGATGGTCTGATTTTTCAGGAGGTTCCCATGAGTATTATCACCACAAAAGACGGAACAGAGCTCTATTACAAAGACTGGGGCACAGGACAGCCGATCGTTTTCAGCCATGGATGGCCTCTCAGCGCCGACGCATGGGAAGACCAAATGCTGTTTCTTGCTTCACGAGGATATCGCTGCATTGCCCATGATCGCCGCGGACATGGCCGTTCCAGCCAGCCCTGGGATGGGAATGACATGGACACCTATGCCGATGATCTGGCAGAGCTGGTGCAAGAACTTGATCTTACTGACGCCATTCACGTGGGTCATTCAACCGGCGGCGGTGAAGTGGCACGCTACATTGGCCGTCACGGCACCAAGCGTGTTGCTAAGGCTGTGCTGATCGGCGCCGTGCCACCGTTGATGCTTAAAACTGCAGCCAATCCGGGTGGGTTGCCGATGGAAACATTCGATCAGATTCGGGCCGGCGTTCTCAATGACCGGTCTCAATTCTTCAAAGACCTGAGCGCTCCGTTCTATGGCGCTAATCGTCCGGGCAACAAAGTTTCACAGGGGCTGCGTGATTCATTCTGGCTGCAGAGCATGCTGTGCGGACACAAAGCAGCCTATGATTGCATCAAAGCCTTTTCTGAGACCGACTTCACTGAAGATCTCAAAAAGATTGATGTGCCTACACTCATTCTCCACGGCGACGATGACCAGATCGTTCCTATTGCTGATTCTGCGCTGCTCTCCGCCAAGATTGTGAAGGGAGCTACGCTCAAGGTGGTGCCGGGCGCACCGCACGGCATGTGCTCAACTCACAAAGACCTGATCAACACTGAATTGCTCGCTTTCTTCGGCGCAAGCGCCCAGGCAGCGGCATAAATCACAAACCAAAATAACAAAGGCCGCAGCTTGCGTTGCGGCCTTTTGTTTTTAAGCTCGAACTAATTCTCATCCAGCCTTGGCCGTAATCAACTCCGGCTCTTGCTCTCTCTTCTGTCCGGGCAGCGGCATGGCACGGACCACCAGGATCAACGCAGCGGAAACCAGCGTCAACCCGGCGGTCCAGTAAACCGGAACATTCCAGCTTCCGTACTTGGTAAAGAGCGCCGCAGCAATCCCGCCGCCGCCAATGGAAGCGACGCCCTTGGCGGTGTAGAGGAAGCCGTAGTTTGAGGTAGCGTTGCTGGCGCCGAAATAATCGCCGATGATCGCCGGGAACAGGGAGAACATGCTGCCCCAGGTGAAGTACACGGCAATCATCATCGCAATGAACCAGCCTGAGGAAAGTTTGCCTAGAGTAAGCACACCTACAAGAGAAAGCGCCTGTAGCGTGAAGGGAATGACCATGGCCATCTCGCGGCCAACGAGATCAGAGAACATGCCCCAGAGGACACGGCCCAAGCCGTTGGCAACACGGCTCCAGGCGACCGCAGCAATAATGGCCCATGCGGCAATCTTGAGCGTGCGGCCAACCGGCGAGGCTTGCGCGGTGATCATGAGGCCGCCGACTGAGGTCAGCACGAAAGCGACATACAGCACCCAGAACTGCGGCGTGGCCAGCATCTGCCCGCTGTTGAATTGCTGGGTATTGCGGCGGATGCGCGGGGAGACTGCTTTTTTCGCCGTGGGAGAAACCTGAAAATCAGGGCCGGGATTGTGCAGGAGTTGGGCGGCAATCACGATCACCAATCCCTGAGCAATGCCGGTGTACAGGAACGCCGTTGTGTATCCGGAGTGCGCGAGAATGCGAGCAATGATGGGAATAAAGATCGCTGAGCCGGCGCCGAAGCCAGCAGTGATCAGTCCGGAAGCGGTGCCGCGCATATCTGGAAACCACTTGAGCGCGGTGGCGATGGAGCCGCTATAGATGAACGCCGCGCCTACGCCGGCCATACCGTACAGGAAGTAGAATTGCGTCAATCCCTGGGCATAGCCCATGCCGGTCCAGCCGATTCCCACAAGAACACCACCAATGGTCAGAAAAAGGCGCGGGCCAAGACGGTCGATCAACCATCCCTCTACGGGAGTGATCCATGTTTCCAGAAAAATAAATGTTGTAAAGGCGAACCCAACCGCTTTCAGGCTCCAATCATGGTGGGCTTCACGCAATGGGCCCGTAAAGAGAGTCCAGGCATATTGGAGGTTCGCGATCATTATCATGCTGACGACGGCGCTTCCGAATTGAATCCATCGTTTGTTCATGTTGTCCTCTTTCGAAACTTAATTTTTATGCGCCGCCGCGCTACGGCGCTCGGCCAGTAATTTGGTACAAGCGTAGACACTGCGCGTATGCGGCATGGGCAGGCCGATTCTCTCTCCTACCTCCAGCACCGCGCCTACGATTGCTTCCAATTCAAGGGGCCTGCCGGCTTCCAGGTCCTGGAGCATGGATGTTTTATGCTCCCCAACCTTGGCTGCGCCGGCCATACGCTGATCGATTGATACCTGCATCTTCACGCCCAACTTTTCCGTCAGGGCTTCAGTCTCTTGCATGATGTTGCGGACAAGCGCCGTGGTCTCCGGATTGTTGAGCATCTGTGCCAGCGTTGCTCCGGTGAGGGCGCTGATGGGATTAAAAGCCACGTTGCCCAGGATTTTCACCCAAATCTCGTTCCGCAAGTGCGAGGTCACAGGAGCGCGCAAGCCTGAGGCGATAAGCGCATCGGCAATTTTGCGGATACGCTCAGTGCGCTGGCCATCAGGCTCGCCCAACGATATCCGGTTGCCTTCATTGTGGCGCACCACTCCGGGCTCACTGATCTCAGTGGAAAAGTAAATGAGCGAACCGACAACGCGGCGCGCTTCAATCGCCTGCGAAACTACACCTGCCGGATCAACGCGCTCCAGACGGGTTCCCGCCAGCGGGCTGCCTTCGCTCTGAAAGTACCACCAGGGAATTCCGTTCTGCGTGCTAACCACGGTTGTGTCCGGTCCCAGCGCTGGCGCAAGCTGAGCGGCAAGCGGCGGAAGCCCATGAGCTTTTACGCAGAGAAAGACGACATCCATAGGCCCGGCATCTTTCAGGTCAGCCACTAGGCGGGGATGGGCGACAAAATCATCATCGGCGCTGATCACGCGCACGCCTTTTTCCTGCATGGCGCGAAGATGCGGGCCGCGCGCATGGAGCGTGACGTCATATCCCGCGCGCGCCATCAGGGCGCCCATATATGCGCCCACGGCCCCGGCCCCAACGATCAAAAACTTCACAGTTGTCCGCCTGCGAATGCTGCTGCTACCGCACGCCTCTGGACCTTGCCGGTGGCCGTGCGCGGAATCTTTTCTACGATGAGGACTTTCTTGGGGACCTTAAAGTCCGCCAGATGCTTTTTGCAGTGCTCAATCAAGACCGACTCGGGTTGCGGCTCTTTCAACACCACGGCTATGGCCACTTCTTCTCCCCAAGTGGGATGCGGCATGCCAAACGCCACGGCCTCTGCTACGCATGGGTGCTTGAGCATGATCTCGTCAATTTCCAGCGGGGCAATCTTTTCTCCGCCGCGATTGATCAGTTCCTTGATGCGCGCAAGCAGATGCAGGTAGCCATCGGCGTCAATCACTCCCTGATCGCCGGTGCGGAACCAGCCGTTGGTAAATGACTTGGCATTGGCTTCAGGATTGTTTTCGTAACCTTCAATTACATTCGGCCCCTGGATCACCACTTCACCTTGCGATCCGCTGGGCAGAAGAGTGCCGGCTTCATCCATAATCCCGATTTTTACGCCAGTACCCTTACCGACCGATGCAGCTTTGCGCTGCTGAGGCGGCAGAGGGTTGGAGCACATCTGGTGTGAAGCTTCAGTCATACCGTAAGCCTCAAGCACCGGAACGCCAATCAGGTTTTCCAGCTTCTCTTTGAGCACCGGAGAGAGCGCAGAGCTGCAAGAGCGGACAAAGCGCAGCTTGTCGATGCCTTCAGGCTTCTCATCCAGGCGCGCAACAGAGAGCTGGTGGATGGTGGGCACGCAAGAGTACCAGGTGACGTTGTGCTCCCGCACCATGCGCCAAAAGCTCATGGGATTGAATTTGCTCGGCACCACAACCGTGCCCGAGGTCAGAAAAGTGGAAAGCGTGGAGGCGATGAGGCCATGAATGTGGAAGAGCGGCATCACGCAAAGTGAAATATCGCTGGCCTTGAGTTCATAGGTCCTGGATACATTGCCGCAGGAGACAGTAATGTTCTTGTGCTTGAGTGGCACCCGCTTGGGACGTCCGGTGCTGCCGCTGGTGTGGAGCACCAGAGCAACGTCTTCTCCGGTTGGCGGAGTGAAGGGAATGCCTTTGGGCGCATTCACAATGCTCACAACACCGTTGGCGTCCATATCCACGGCATATACAGGGATGTTCAGGTGCGCCGCGGCGCGGCGAGCTTCTTCTGCTCCTTCGGGCGGCGCCAGCAGAACCTTGGCGGAAGTATCCTCTAAATAGAAGGTATATTCGTCAAAACGGTAAGCCGGGTTCAGCGGCGCGGCCGTTCCGGCAATGGCGCCGGCCAGAAAAGCGACAATGGTCGGCAGGCCGTTGGGCAGAACGTTGGCTACGCGATCGCCACGGCGAATGCCCAGAGCAGCCAGTTGTTCTGCCATGTTGTTGACTTGACGGCGCAGAGAATCATAAGTGACTGCGGTCCCGGTCTCAGGAATAATGACGGCTGTAGAGGTAGCGGGAGCAACTTGCAACAGCGAAGGAAGGTCATTCATAAGAGCATGGCTCCGTGACAAGGGGGTCGTGCCTTCAATCAGCTTTAGGGCGGCCAGTATATACCAGATAAAAGATGATGCAAGTAGCCAAGGCTTTTGCTGCCCACCTATAGGGTGGCCGAAATCAGCCGCTCTGGATGGCTAAAAACCACCAGCTCTGCTAAAAATCTATTTCTTTGTCAAGCGAAGTTGAGAGATCGGCACCAAGGGAGAAATGGATAGGATTGCAGCTGATTAGTAACGCAACGTTTGCAGATACATGGAAATATGAGTGATTCCAGATTTTAGGGATGAGACGTAGCAGTGCTACGTCTCTACAAAAATGGCATGTCCGCCGATTGGCCTCTCACTTGCACTGCAAACAACCTGGGAATCTGTTCCTGAAAGTTTTTATTCGTCTCTCCTGCCTTACTTTCATGCGGTTCGGTTCGTCACAAGCCGGGCCGCATTTTTTATTGCATCGCAGTCGGTTAATCGCAAAAACAGCGCCGGAGCACTCAGCGGCCTGTCGGTTATGGATGGAAGGAGGGGAATCGTTCTTGCGAAACTGAGATGCCCTTGCGAAACGTCATTGTTGTTTCGTAAAATATTCGCTATTATTGAGATGCTTTTATCGATGAAAAGACGTTGGCTGATTCCACAAGCCAAGCCTCAAGAGAGCGAGAATGTCCCCTAAAAACCGCAAGAACAATCCCCTCCGGCCTGGCGCGCAAAGTCGAAGAGATCATTGCGGGAATAGTCACGCAGATGCCAAACCTTTCTGCTAATGATCTGGCGGTGGTGCAGCGCGCTGCCAGGGTGCTGGCGCGAAACACTCGCGCTGGAATGGAGCGGCTGGCCGTGTTGCACCTGCTGGGAACCTGCGACTCCGTGCCTGGCCGGGTGCTCTACCAAATTTGTGGCAACCGCGTGGCCAGGCGAGTGCGCGAACTTCGGTCGCTCGGCATGGATATCCGGCATTGGGGTGAAACGGGCCTGGATGGTTTTGGCTACGATGTCTATGGCTGGGCCGGATTCAGGCAATGGCAAGCGTATCGCATGCTCAATGAAGACGCGGAAAAACAGCCCAGCCTAAAGCGCGTGATGTGAGCGAAACGGCAGTTTACTTCACCAGGAATGCGATGTTGGTTGACCCGCATCGCGGATGCTGCTCAGGACGTGGAAACGGAATGGTACCGAACGCGAGCATCGGCCTTGATATAGACCAGACGAAGGCCGCCGGAGTGAATGCGTTGACGGAGCTTGAACTGGAGTACGTCGGGCGAAACCGATTGCGCGCCGAAAAAGGTCTTTCCATCACGGGAGATTGTAATAACCAGCGCGTCTTGCCTGTCGGCTCCCGCCATGGGGCGCGCGTGGAAGGCGTGCGGGAGCAAAATTGCTATACCGTCATCAAATGGTGTGGGAGCGAGGCAAAGCGCGAAGACAATAACGGCACAACAAGGCTGAGCGCCACGGAGAAATTTCCGAGATTGATCCGGCGTGGCGGGTTGAGCTGAGGACGAAGCATCTGGAGGGATTGACTCCGGTACGACCTGCAAAGTTCCCTGTGGCTCCAGGTTCGTATTGATTGGTTCGTATCAGGGCTCGGGCTTTAGCCGGGCCGTAAGGGGCGTAGTAGAATTCCGGCTTTAGCCGCTGCGCATGGTAAAGCTCACCCGAAAATCGGACCGACGTAATATTATCGCGGGTAAGCGGACGTTCTTCGCCGGATGTAAGACCTACATGGAACGACGGTTTTTTGAGGCGCAGAATGAAGCCGAGCTTTTTATTGACGTGCTTCGGACCAACACCTTGGCCGGCAAGTTCAGGGTTCACGATTTCGTGGTGATGCCGGACCACTTTCATGTGCTCCTTACTGTTGACGGAAATACGAGCATTGAGCGCGCGATTCAGCTCATTAAAGGGGGCATTCATTCCGACGGAATAAAGAGCTAGGGTTGGTGGGAGAGATCTGGCCGCCGGGATTTTCCGAAATTCGGGTTCTGGACCGGAAGAGCTATCTGGCGCATAAGAAGTATATCGATGAGAACCCGGTGAAGCGGGCTTGGCGAAGAGCGTGGGAGAGTATCCGTATTGCTCGGCTTATTTGCGGAAGAAGAAAAAGGCCAGCGGCTAAAGCCGGAAATTTTAGGACATCTTTCCGGCCCGGCTAAAGCCCGGGCCCTGATACGAAGCACATCTTCGCGGACGCTGGCGCTTGTCGCGGGAATCCGCTGGCCAGTCGAATCGACAAATGTCAAAAACCAGTACGATCATTGCGGCTTGGGTTTAAGAGAATCCAGCTTTTGTTGAAAAATCGGCGTCAGCTTGATATGGTGCGATTCCACGTCTCGATAGATGTACTTGCCTTGATAAACCAAATCTTTTTCGGCATCTCCGATCGTCTGATTGACAGGCAAAAACGTGTAGTTGACCTTGTCAACACCTAAAATCGAGAAATAAGTCGCTTGCATTTCGTGAAAATCACCGGCAATCCCGCCGCGTTGCGCCAACCAGTAGAGATAAATCCGCTTGGACACATCCAGATTGCTTGTGTCACCGAATACATCTTTTAAAAACTGAGCCTCCTTGCTGCCAGGCAAAGGCCAGTTTAATGACAGGAACAGAGTCTGATCTCTTCTCAGACAATAATCGGGAGAGTCTGAGCCACCTACAAACATATTTGATGGAATAAGAACCTGCGGCTGACCGTATTCCACATATTCGGTACTCGTCACCATCCCATTCTTCACAAGTTCTGCCAACAAAGCTCTTATGGCCTTTCGCTCCGGCTCGGAAATCGTCTTTGCCATGCGTATCAGAACAGATCTTGTCTTGGGCAGCGTCTGAGAGTCGTTTGTTTCGTGTTTTTGGGCCTTCCACTCGTCATTCAATAGACCTTCATGAATTTGCTTGGCAAGTAGCCAGCGATCTGGAGCGTAAGCGATTAATATTGAGGTTCCCTTAAACTCAGCTAGACGTTTCCTGAATAAATCCTCGTCAACTAATTGATATGCAGCGTCCTTATCACTGGGCAGATCATTCTGGCCGTAGTCTTCCCCTGAATATCCAAAGGGTTCTCCTAAACTCTCCAATCGTTGCTCGAGGTAGTCGCCTCGCGGCGGCATTCCACTCGATGCTAGCGCTTGATAGTACAGCCTCTGAAAAACCATGCGCCTGTGAGGGTTTTGCTCTGTCACATGGACGACAGATGTAGTTATTGTTGTTGCAGCATTGGGAACAGGAGTGGGGGATTGAACGAAAGAGGCTGCTGGTATTGAGTTCTCCGATGCGCCTTTAGAAACCGATGGGGCACTCTTGTTCTCTTGGGTTGATCTGTTTTGCGTTTGTTTATCAGATTTAATGTTTCTTGTGACTGATTCCGGGTTCTTGGAAATAGATTCGGAATTCTTATTACTGGACAGCGACGACGATTCGGAGACGAAAGCCGCCGTCAAATGTTTACTGTGAAATTTGAAAAGTGCTCGTCCTCCGGCGACTAGTCCTCCCAATGCTAGAAGACACAATATAAAAAAAAGAGGTTTGCCCAGCCATCGAATCTTAGCGATACGCGAATAGACCCAACGAGTTCGATCATGTAGCAGCAAGGGAACAACCCAACACGCAAGTGTGGCCACGACTGACGCTGGCAGTATCCATCTATTCTCGTTGAAAACGTTGGATATTGCGCTATGGCAATCGGAATAACAAAAAGCCCAAATAATGTACCTCCCAAAGGCCACAGCATATCCTTCAGGTTCCGATTTTGCTTTGTAACAACGTCAGCCATACGAGGAATTCTGCCTGTATCCTCAGCGTGCGTCAAAGCGATAATTCGCCAGCAAACTGCAAGTCACGGAGTAAACCCGAAAAAAATCGATCACAGCCTAAAATTTCTGTAGAAAAAGGTGCGAAACCGGATATATTGATTTGTGCTGGCGCACAACTCCGTCGACCGCAGCTTAATGGCTCGCGACTCAATCGAGTTGAATCTCGACGAAACGACCCTGTCTCCGGGGAAATCCTCCCGTGTGCGCAATAATCAACAGTCAACACTCATCAGCCAGCCTGACCGGGATGAACGTCCGCAATCGCGGGCGGCTGCTCTGCTCCAGCAACGGCGCGCGCGAACCGGTGTCCGCAATGAAGGCGATTCTGAGCTGCTGATTAACCCTGACGATCTTGACCTGGAAGAGTTGGACAACGAAGAAGCCCAGTTTCTGCGCACTGACCGGCGTGTGCCGGTGCGGCGAAATGCGATCCCGAAAAAGACAGCGAATCAGCTTAAGCTGGCCGGAACACTCGCAGCAGTGCTGGTGGTGGGCGGCGGGATTACAGGGTGGGCTTACAGCTATGGCATGCATGCATCACGCTTCCGGCTGGAATCGAGCGATGCGGTAGAGGTGAGCGGCGTGCACAACGCTTCACGCGAGCACGTGATGGAAGTTGCTGCCGCAGACATTGGTCGCAACATCTTCTTTATTCCTCTGGACGAGCGCAAGCGGCAACTGGAGCAGCTTCCCTGGGTGGAGCAAGCGACGGTGATGCGCCTGCTGCCGAACCGGATTGCAGTAAGGATTGAGGAGCGCACGCCGGTGGCGTTTGCCCAGATTGGCCCGCACATCAGCCTGATTGACGCCAATGGCGTAGTCATGGGCCTGCCGGCTGATCGAAAGATCAAGTATTCGTTTCCGGTGATTCGTGGTATTGCGGAGACTGAGCCGCTTTCATCGAGGGCGGCGGCCATGAAGATCTATAACCGGCTGGTAAGCGATCTGAGCGGCGGCGGGCCAGACGATCCTAAGGCGCAGACAAACTACTTGAAGCAGTTGAGCGAGGTTGACCTGTCTGATCCGGAAGACGTAAAGGTCACAGCGAATGATCCGGGCGGGACCGTAATGGTGCACCTGGGTTCAGAGAACTTTCTGCAGCATTACAAGCTCTATGTGGCGCACATTGCGGAGTGGCGGCAGCAGTTCCCGAACTTACAGTCAATTGATTGCCGATATGAAGGACAGGTGGTGGTAAACCCGGACCGGCCTGCGGTAGTGGCGAAATCGCCGGTAAAACCTTCACCACTAATGGCAATGGCAGCGCCAAAATCTTTACCGCGGCTGAATGCGGGCAGCGCGGATAAGAAAAAAACTTTAGCGAAAGCAGCGGTGAAACCGGCGAATCATAAAGTCGCAAAGCCGGTAAACGTGAAGGCGAAAGCAGTCAATACGAAAGCGGTAAAGAAGAAGACATCGCCGCTGACGCAGAGAGCGCAGAGATAGAAGCATTTGGTAATTGGGTAATTTGGTAATCGGGGTAAATAAAGGGCTAGAGAACGAACTCTAGCTAAGAGCTAAAGGCTAATTACTAAAAGCTAGAAGGACACGCATTCATGGGCAGCAACACGAAGAGCGAGAACAACCTGATAACGGTGCTGGATACCGGAAGCGCAAAGACTGTGGCACTGATTTGCGAAGCCACGGATGCGGGGCTGCGCTATCGCGGGCACGGCATGGCGGAGAGCCGCGGATCACGCAAGGGGATCATTGTGGAGTTGGACAAAGCTGTCCAGAGCATCCACAAAGCCGTGGAAGAGGCGGAAAAGCTGGCGGGCTTGCAGGTGGGGAATGCGGTGGTCTCGGTTGCCGGGTCACATATTAAAGGAGTCACCAGCCGGGGAGGAGTAACGCTAGGCTCGCGGCCCAGAGACGTTGCGCGTGAAGACATCCGCGCTGCCGTGGAGAAGGCACGGTCAGTCACGCTGCCGGAAGATCGCGAAGTGCTGCACCTGCTCCCGCAGGAATTCATTCTGGATGAGCAGTCTGGGTTGCGCGATCCGGCAGGCATGGTAGGACGGCGGCTGGAAGTGAACCTACACATTGTGACGGCTTCTCAAAGCGCCACGCAGAACGTGGTGACGGCGGCGAACCGGGCAGGGCTGCACATCGATAACGTTGTGTATGAAGCCCTGATGTCTGCAGACAGCACGCTGCGCGCCGATGAAAAAGAGCTGGGTGTCTGCCTGGCCGATATTGGCGCTGGATCAACCGACATGATTGTGTATGTGGACGGCATGGTGGCGCATACGGGCGTGGTGCCGGTGGGCGGCGATCATTTCACCAACGATATTGCGGTTGGCTTGCGCACACCGCTGGTTGCGGCGGAGAAACTTAAGAAGGCTTTTGGGCACACCATCAGCAGCAAAGTTTCTGAGGGCAATGAGGTTGAGGTTCCTGCCGTGGGCGACAGGCCGTCAAGGCTGATGCCGCAGCGCTTTATGGCGGAGATCCTTGAACCGCGCGCAACCGAGCTGTGCGAACTGATGCGCGATCACCTGAAACAGGCAGGCGTGCTTGATCTGTGCCCCGCAGGCGTGGTGCTTACGGGCGGCGGGTCACGGATGGAAGGATTGGCTGAGCTTTGCCAGCAGACGCTGGACCGGCCGATAAGGCTGGCATCCCCGGAGCCGATTTCAGACATGCCGCCGCAATTGGCAGAGCCGGAATTTGCCACCGTGGTTGGGCTGGCGATGTACGCACATCGCACGACCATGGCGAAGATGAATCCGGAGCAAGGGTTTGGACAGAAATTGAGGGCGTTGATCGCGAGGCTGGGAGCGTAGCAGCATTTGTTCTGAAATCCCTCGCGAAGCGAGGGAGCCCTATAACCGCGATGGCGTCGCGGCTTAGTTAGTTAGATAGCGAAGGCGGTATGGATCTCTCACCCGCAACGAACGCGGGTTCGAGATTTCAGAAAAAGCTAAGAGCCAAAGGCCAAGAAGCTAATGGCTGAACAAGTTTGGGTTGGGCAAACGGGGGATCGGCGTGGCCGTGCGGGGCGAGCGGACACGAAATTGAAGTCTGAATCGGAGCAGGAGTGTGATGTATGAGTGACGAAACAAAAAATGGTGAAGTGAGAATCCAGTTCAATGAAGAGCCACGCAACAATGCCAAGATCAAGGTGATAGGTGTTGGCGGCGGCGGTGGAAACGCGGTCAATCGAATGATCTGCGCCGGAGTTGAAGGCGTGGAGTTTATCGTAGCGAATACGGACTTGCAGGCGCTGCAGATGTCGCGCGCGCCGGTGAAGATCCAGCTTGGCACCAAGCTCACCAATGGCCTGGGCGCGGGCGCAAACCCGGAGATTGGCCGGCGCGGTGCGCTGGAGGATGCAGACAAATTAATAGAAGCGATGGAAGGGGCCGACATGATTTTCGTCACGACCGGCCTCGGCGGTGGCACAGGCACGGGCGCTGCGCCGATCATCGCTTCCCTTGCCAGCGAGATGGGCGCTCTCACCGTTGCCGTGGTGACCAAGCCTTTCGCGTTTGAAGGCCGGCGTCGTATGGCTCAAGCTGAACGCGGCTTGGCCGAGTTGATTGACTCCATCGACACTACTATCGTCATCCCCAATGAAAAGCTGCTGGCGGTGGCGCAGAACGCCGGCTTCTTTGAGTCGTTCCGCATTGCCGACGACATCCTGAGGCAGGCGGTTCAGGGCATTTCAGACATCATCACCATTCCCGGCATCATCAATCGCGATTTTGCCGACGTAAAAACCATTATGGCCGGCATGGGCTATGCTGTGATGGGTACCGCTGTCGCCAAGGGCGAACGCCGGGCTACCGACGCCGCACAGGCCGCCATCTCTTCTCCTCTGCTTGAGTCCGGCGCGATTGACGGAGCACGCGGCATCTTGATCAACGTAACAGGCTCATCTTCTCTCAAGCTGGCTGAGGTGAATGAAGCCTCCACCATTATTCAATCTGCGGCGCATGAAGACGCCAACATCATCTTCGGAGCCGTATTGGATGAAAAATTAAAAGATGAGCTCAAAATTACTGTTATAGCCACGGGCTTTAAGAACGATGTGCCGCAACGCAAGGATCGCGTCGTCACTGCGGCGCAAGCGGCCATCTCAAACGCGCGCACGGCCTCTGCCTATCAGGTACAGCCGCCGGTTGCAGTTCCCCGGGCCGTGAATGCAACGCATATACCTCACGTCCCGCATGGTTCCGTTATCGCGCATGCGGCAGCCACGCAAGCCGCTGCTCCCACGCGGATGGTCGCCCCGGCGCGTGAAACTCCAAATCTTGCAACCATGACTGAGACCATCAAGACCGCCGTCGAACATGACGATCTCGATGTCCCAGCTTTCATTCGCAAGCGCGGCGAGATCAACTAAAGCCGCCAAGCACGCAAGCAACTGCGCGTTTTGCCGATCTGGAGATGCCGGAGCGGTCGAACAAAAACTGGCCCACAACGGGCCGCCAAGTTCGCAAACCGGGCTAATAAACTAGCCTTTGTGCGCGATCACAAATTCCAAGCCTGGCGCTGCATCCCAGCGCCAGCCTATCCTTAAATTAAAAACGTTAATTTACGTTTAAGACAGAAACCTGGGGCAGGGACTTAGTGTTAATAGCATTAAGGGGCACATCCTCAGTGGCCCTGCCCGGCATTGCCAGCCGCAACCCACCACAGGCGTAACTTGGCCTGTTCCTGGTTGAAAGTAGCTGCATCTTAAATCTAAGTAGCGGTGCAGAGTAGCTGCAGCTAGCTGTCGCGTGCAACAGGATCACTGAGATTTTTTGTGCGCTTCAAAGCTATTTGCGGTTTGCAGCCAAGCGACAGAAAAATTTAGGTACTACTTCGGTGCTACAAGGAGTTTCGCGTTGCTGCTCAAACAAAATCTCCTTACTATCGGAACAATAGGTGATTTTTGGGCGCGAACTCCGTGCTTCATCTGGACGTAGCTCAAAAGAACTAATGCGACACTCATTTGTTTTTGTACTGCAATAGGTGAGCGATGGCGAGCGCTGGATCGCGCGAGCCAATCGCGAGGGCGAAGCAGCTTGCTGCGAAGCCCTTGAATAAATAGGTGATGTGACCCCAATGACCCTTCGTCTCCGTTCTTTTTTTGTTGCCGTCATCGCCCTCATTCTGTCAGGCGTCGCCATGGCCGCGCCTGCAAGCAGCAACACCACCAAACCAAAGTCTGCCAGCCACGTAACGGAAAGCGCTCGCGCTCAAAAGCGGCTGGCTCGTTTGCGCCATCATCGTGCCGTGGCACGTAGGCGCGCTGCTGCCCGGCACGCTGCCTCAGCCAAGTCGACTGCGGCAAAATCAAAATCGGCGCGCACCAAGACCGTCTCTGCCAAGGCCGTCGCGGCAAAAGCCACCACTAAAGTCGCAATCACTCGGCCTGCCAGCCTTCGCCGCCGGTCTCGTCGCCATCGCTACGTTGAGCTTTTCACCGCCAGCTCTTTTGCCGATGACATTACTGACGGCGACGTTGTAGCCGGTGAAGATCCTGTAGTTCGCCAGGCCGCCATTGACGCGCTGGGCAACATGAACGGCGCAGTCGTCGCCATTGATCCCACTGACGGACGCATTCTCGCCATGGTCAATCAGAAGCTGGCGCTCAGCGGAGGCGCGCAGCCCTGCTCCACCATCAAGGTGGCTGTGGCGCTGGCCGGCCTCAGTGAACACGTGATTACCCGTGAAGAAGAAATCACCTTGGGCAAACATTATCAGGTGAACCTCACGCAGGCCTTGGCCCACTCCAACAACGCTTATTTTGAGGCTGTTGGCCGACGCCTGGGCTTTGCCAAGGTCAGTGAATATGCTCACATGTTCGGCCTCGGCGAGCTTGCCGGATACAACATCCCCGGCGAGCATCTCGGCGTCTTCCCCGATCAGGAACTCGCAGCCAAGCTCGGCGGCGTGGGCAAAATGTGCTCTTTTGGCGAAAGCATTTCCATGACGCCGCTGCAACTGGGCGCGCTGGTCTCCGCCGTGGCCAACGGCGGCACGCTTTATTACCTGCAGCACCCAACCTCGGCGGATGACATCATCAACTTCCAGCCGCGCGTTAAGCGCCAGCTCGCCATCGGCCCGCTCATTCCGGAAATTGCAGAAGGCATGATGGGCGCAGTCCAGTACGGTACCGCCCGCAGCCTGCGCCTCAACTTCAGTGAAGAACAGGTCCTGGGCAAGACCGGCACCTGCTCCAAAGACGGTACCCGCTTCGGCTGGTTCGCCTCTTACGCCAACACGCAGTATGGCCGTATCGTGGCCGTCTTTTTCCTTGAAGGCGGACGTCCCACCTTCGGCCCCAAGGCCGCCGAACTCAGCGGCAAGTTCTATCGCGCTCTGTACGATCACAACTTCTTCGCCCAGCGCCCAGCCACCTCCGCCAGTGACACCAAAGCAGAAAAGCCGGCCATGGGAGCGGAGCAGTAAGCTCGATCATCAAGGGTTTAAAGAAAGGCGTTCCGCTCGGGACGCCTTTATGTTTCGGACTATTCTTCTTTGGCGACCACTGTTAGCTCCCGCACCGGCGCTTCGTACTTCATGTCGCGGCGAATTTGCATGATGTGCTCGCTGTACCCTTGTGCAGCGCCAAGGCCATTGGACGGTGAATTAGAATTAAGAATCCATGGACAACAAAGCCATTGCCAACATCCTGTATGAAACTGCCGATCTGATGAAGGTCGCCAATGAAGATGGGTTTCGCATTCGTTCGTATGAGCGCGCGGCGGAAGCCCTGGAAGGCTGGCCGCAGCAGGTGCGCGAAATTTATCAGGATGAGAAGGCCCTGCTTGCCATCCCCGGCATTGGCAAGGGGATGGCGGGCAATATCCGCGAGTTGATCACCACCGGCAAGCTCAGCGTGCATGAAGAGCTGTGCAAGCGCTTCCGGCCATCGATGCTGGAGCTGTTCAAGATTTCCGGCCTTGGCCCCAAGACAATCGCCTTGATTTGGGATGCTTTCCAGGTTTGCGACGTTGAAGGTGTAGCCAAGCTGGCCAGCGAAGGCAAGCTGCGCACGCTGCCGCGCCAGAGCGAAAAATCAGAACAGAAGATTCTGAAAGCCATTGAGAGTTACCGTCAGCTTACGGGGCGCTTTCTGCTGGATGTCGCAGACCAGATTGCAACCAAGATGACGGAGCTGCTGAAAGATGTGCCTGGGATTGAAAAGGTTACCCCCGCAGGCTCTCTGCGTCGCGGCCGCGAAACCGTAGGCGATCTCGACTTGCTTGTAACAGGTAACTGCTGTGAGAGCGAGCCGCAGCGCGAGAAAGTGATCGACAAGATCCTGAGCTTTCCGGGGATTCTGGAAGTTCTGGCGCGGGGCGAGAATAAAGTCAGCTTCAAGCTGCGCAGCGGCATGCAGGTGGATGTGCGACTGCTGCCGCCCGATTCGTTCGGAGCAGCGATGCAGTATTTCACCGGTTCCAAAAACCACAACGTGCAATTGCGCCAGCGCGCACTAAAGCAGGGCTACACGCTCAATGAATACGGCCTGGTGCGTATGGAAGACAACAAGCGCGTCGCCAGCAAGACCGAAGAAGAAATTTATAAAAAGCTGGGGCTGGCTTATATTCCGCCGGAGCTGCGCGAAGACTGCGGTGAGATTCAGGCCGCTGCGGAAGGGAAGCTGCCGGAGTTGATCACCCAGGCCGATCTCCAAGGTGATGTGCACATGCACACGGTGGAGACCGACGGTAAATGCACCATAGAAGAGATGGCTGAAGCCGCCCGCGCCCGCGGCTACAAATACATGGCCATTACTGACCACTCAAAGAACCTGGCCTTCGCCAACGGGCTGGATGACAAGCGCGCTGAAGCGCATATAAAGAAAATCCGCGAGGCTGCCAAAAAATTTTCCGGTCTCACGATCTTTGCCGGAATTGAGGTCGATATCCTGACCGATGGCGAGCTTGATCTTTCTGATTCCGTCCTGGAGCAGATGGATATTGTGATCGCCAGTGTGCATTCGCACTTTAACCAGGAGCCGGCGCAGATGACAGACCGGTTGCTGCGGGCAATCGGCAATCCGAATACATCTTTAATCGGCCATCCTACGGGACGAATGCTGTTGCGGCGCGAAGGCTACGCGTTTGACCATGACCAGGTTTTTACCGCTGCCGCCAAAGCCGGAGTGGCAATGGAACACAACGCCTATCCTGACCGTCTTGATCTGCGCGACCAGCATCTGCGCATGGCCAAGGCCAAGGGCGTGAAATTTATTGTGAATACTGACGCGCATCACACGTCGCACATGGAAAAGATCCGCTACGGCATTTTGCAGCTTCGCCGCGCATGGCTTACCAAGCAGGACATATTGAATACGCTGCCAGTAGCAGAGTTCGCCAAGACAGTGCGGCGCGGCAGGCCGGTGCTGGCTGAAGCTTCTTAGCGATTAAGCAGGCGTTTCTTTATCCAATGTTCCTGCCGGGAAACGCTCCGGCTTGGAAGGAACCGCAACTTTGATCTTACGGAACGGCGGATCTTGTGGCGATACGTTCTTCTCTGAATCCGGGATTACTCCAGAATTCGGGAACACTACAGAGTAAGGATGTTTCGGCTGCTGTTGGGCCGGAGCCGGAACGGGAGCAGGTTTGGGCTGAGTCTGCGCTGGTTGAGAGCTTTGCGCTGCGCTCAATAAAGTTGCTGTGAACAAAAAGACGATGGAAGACTTAAGCATACAAAAATCCTCCCGCTTGGTTCTTTGCGTTCACCAGCATTTTACCTCTGAATACAAGCCCCGGGGATATCCGTTCACACGGATAATGAATTCAGCATCTCAGAAGAGTATCCTTTTTCCGGAGCCAGTTTATGCCTGAAAATGCTAAACCAAATCCGCCAGCCGGCAATCCGCAGCCGTCATCCGCGGCGCCAGCGCCCAAGAACCAACCTGATGCCGGGCATATCCCCATTACTGAGGAGATGGATAGCGCCAAGTGGACCCTGCCGCCTATCGTTCCTATGCTGATCGCGTTTGTTCTGGTTGGTGTGGTGGTGGCGGTGGTTATGGTTTCCACTCGGGCCAAGCCAAGCGCGTCACTGGCCATAACCAAGGTGGCCTCGGTTGACCTGCAAGGGAATACCATGGCGGCCATCCAGGTAAAGCTGGATAACAAGATTAATGCGCCGCTGTGGATCAAAAATATAACTGCTGAAATTGAGACCCCAGACGGCAAGAAATACAGTGACAGTGCCGCACCTTCCACGGATGCCGCCCGTTACATGGCTGCTTTTGCTCCACTGCAGGAAGCCAAAGCAGACTGGCTGAAGGAGGAACTGAAGATCCCATCCGGCAACTCTTTTATTGGCGTGGCGATCTTTGCTTATCCGGTGGCAAAGAAGGATTTTGATGCGCGCAAATCACTCACGTTGCGCGTGGAGCCGTATGACCATCCTTCGCTGGTTGTTGCAGAGCCGGTGTCAGGGAAATAAACTGCGTCTCTAGTTTCCTATGCGCGAGATTTGCGCAGCCAAGCGCACGTCTTTCATCTTTTGGTCTGAGACGAACCGGCTCTCCCGGCTCACAAACCCTGTTACTCCAAAAAGGCCGATTGCTTTGACATTAAATTTATTCCTTGACATTTCTTGTAGCTGAGGGAAAATTGGCCGCTCAGGGACGGTGGCCCCGGGTTTGTTCGCGTGGCCGTTTTTATGGACGGCTCATCCGAACGAACGTTCGTAAGCTCCACCCCCTCTTTTGGAGGAACCATGAAGCGTCATTGGACCTTTGTCATGCTCGCCCTTGTCTTATTTCTTTCCCATCAAGCGGCGCTGGCGCAAGCCAACACCGGAGATGCCCAACTTAACGGCTCTGTGCGTGACCAGACCGGCAGCATGATTGTGAAGGCGTCAGTCTCCTTGCGCAACGTTGCCACCAATCAGGTCTACAAGGCGACTTCAAACAATGTGGGGTTTTACATTCTTGCTGATGTGCCGCCAGGCAACTATGACCTTACTGTAGAGTCGCAGGGCTTTGCCAAGTATGAGCAAACAGGCCTGGTTCTGCGCGTGGCCCAGGTTGCGACCATTGACGTGAATATGAAAGTGGCAGGAACTACGCAGGAGGTGGTGGTCAATACGGAAGCGCCAACGATTGAGCCTACCCGCACTGAGGTCAGCACAGTGGTGGAGGCGCAGCAGATCCAGGCTTTGCCGATCGCCGGCCGCCTGTTTACTGATTTCGCGCTGCTCAGCCCCGGTGTTACCACAGGCCGCATCAGTCTTCAATCCACGTTTACTGATCCTTCTGTTACGCGCATCTCGTTTGGCGGACAGCGGGACCTTAACAACAGTGTGACCGTCGACGGCGCGGACAATATCAACACTGCCACCGGCTCGCAACGCGCTACGCCCTCGCAGGAAGCAGTGAGCGAGTTTCGCGTGGTCAACAACAGTTTTGGCGCGGAATACGGGCGCGCGCTGGGCGGGATTGTGAACATCGTGACCAAGTCCGGCACCAATGACGTGCATGGATCGGTTTACGAATACTTCATGAACAACGCGCTCAACGCGAATTCGCCGCTGGCCCTGCAGGGCTTTGATACTTTTCGGCAAAACCAGTTTGGCGCCACGCTGGGCGGCCCAATTAAGACCGATAAAACTTTTTACTTCGTGAACTATGAAGGCCAGCGGCGCGGTCAATCGCCGCAGTATCCAGGCTTGCTGGTGAATAATTTGGCTGCGATCAATCAGGTGAAATCCAGTTTTGGCTTGGCGCCAGAGAACCTGAATGTGTTGAAGACTGCTGACAACGATAATGGCTTTGCCAAGGTCGACCATCAATTGAGTGAGCGCAACCGCCTTTCCGCGCGCTACTCGATTCAAGACGGCAGCAACCTGAACATGCTGGTAGGTGAGACTCTGGATGGCGGCGGCATTGGCGCACCCAGCAGCGGCCGCAACGGCGATCTGCGCGACCAGGACCTGGTGGGAACGCTGACAACAACGCTCAACGAGAACAAAGTCAACTCATTCCTGGTGCAATGGGCGCGGCGCAATTACGGTTTTGCCGGCGTTACCGGGCAGCCGAACCTTGACGTGCCGAACCTGCTGCTTTTCGGCCACAACTTCGGCGCGTTCGATCGTTATAACGAATCGCGTATTCAAGCAACAGACACCTTCTCTCTTGTACACGGCAAGCATTACGCCAAGTTCGGCGTTGACACCAACTACATTCGCAATTTTGTAATCTGGCCGGGCTTTACTCCGGCGCGCATCATCTTCCCCAGCCTCGATGATTTGCTGGCTTCAGGCAAATCCGGTTGGGGCAGTACTCCGTGTCCTGCGCCGCTGGTTGGCCTGGTCTCTCCCTGCATCGCTGCATTTTTCTGGGGCGCTCCCATTGGTCCCGGCCCATTCAATCCGAACGCCGCATCGCCTTCGCTGCCTACCACATGGACCAATGCTTTTGATCCTTCGTTGGCTTCCGACTTTTTTGTTCACCTGAACCACAGCTACTACGGCTTCTTTGCCCAGGACCAGTATCGCCTGACGCCGAAACTCACTGTGAACTACGGCCTGCGTTATGACGTGGAAGCTGGGCTGGGATTCTTTGTGAACGGTGACCACAACAATTTCCAGCCGCGTGTCGGTTTTGCTTACTCACCAGATTCCAAGACGGTGATTCGCTCCGGCTTTGGAGTCTTTAATGACAAGTACACGCTCACGTTCTTCTTTGTTCCTGCACCGCAGCGGCCTCCGGTGATCGCTGGCCTGCCACTGGTGAACAATCAAACAACAGGCACGTGGCTGCTCAATAGCATGTTCCTGCCTACGCCGTGCGTCATCGCTGGATGTCCGACGCCTCCGGCAGGAGCACCGCTGCCGCCGGGAACGGTGCCGCCTCCGCTGCTGAGCGCGGCGTTTGAAAACCTGATCAACAACGGAGCATTCCCAAATAATTCTCTGTTCGTGCAGGGCGGAACTGCGGTCGATCGCAACATGCGTTCGCCCTACACGGAGCAGGCGAACCTCGAAATCGATAGAACACTTGGTGGTGGCTTGACCATCAGCGCCGGATATTTATTTGTGGCTGGTCACAAGCTGGTGCGCCCTATCGACCTCAATGTGGGACCACCGGTTGGCGTTGAACCCGGTACAGGCAAAGATATTTACGCCTTTGCCATCAATGATCCCAGTATCCCTGCGCCACCCGCCGGCTCAAACGGGACGAACGGGATTTTCTACTTCACTGATTCTTCCGGCAACTCTATCTATCACGGGTTGACCTTGCAGGCGATTGAGAAAGCAGGGAAGTATTTTACAATGAACGCCAATTACACCTTCTCTCACACGCTGGATGACGGGACCTTCGTCACCTTTGTGAGCACGCCGCAATCCAACGCGCAGCGCAACCTGGAGCGCGCCAATTCCAATCAGGACGCGCGCCATCGCTTTGTAGCCAACTTTGTGGCCGATGCGCCGCAGAACACATTTCTGCGCAACTTTGAGTTGAGCAGCATTGTCACGCTGCAATCGGCACGGCCTTTCACTTTGTTTGTGGGCTTTGACGCAAACAATGACGGCAATCCAGTGACGGATCGCGTGGGCAATTCACCGCGCAACAGCTATCGTGGTGACACTCTGCAGACCGTTGACCTGCGGCTCTCTCGGGCCGTTCATCTGGGCGAGCGCAAGCTGCTGAGCCTTTCCGTGGATGCTTTCAACCTTTTCAACCGTGACAACATTGATGAGGTTTTTTCCGTGTACGGCGCTCCTGACTTTATCCCCGGCCAGATACCAACGCATTTTGGCGATGGCATTTCCGGTCCAAGCGGCGCAATAGGCGCACCGCGTACGGCCTTTAACTCGCGCCAGTTCCAACTGGCAGCGAAGTTTACTTTCTAATTAACTGTAGTAATTCGACAATACCGGCAGCTCTTTTTAGGGGGCTGCCGGTTTTTCTTATACCAGCCATGAACTCTGGACTATGATTTGGCTATGCGAAAGCTATTAGTTGTTCTTATCGGCGTGATGTCGCTGCCGTTGGTGGCGCAAGACGTTCGGAACGCAAACATGACTGATGTCGCTGCGCTTCCGCAAATCCTGAACTTTGAAGACCAGCAGGCCGTTGGCTCGCCAACCGGCTGGATGGCCAGTCCGGCAGGAACCGCCTTCTCCGATAACAAGATAGTTCATGGCGGAAAATGGGCGGCACGCCTGGAGCGCACGGCAAATTCGCCCGGCAGATTTTCCAGCTTGCATCGTGCCATCCCCATGAACTTTGCCGGCAAGTCAGTAGAGCTTCATGGCTTCCTTCGCCTGGATCAGGTGGAGGGCTTCACCGGGCTGTGGATGCGTGAAGATGGCGAGAATGGTGTGGTGGCCTTTGACAACATGCAAGGCAGTCAACTCAAAGGCACGGTGGACTGGAAGGAGTACTCCATCAAGCTGCCAGTTGGTGCCGATGGCCGAGATCTCTTTTTTGGAGTTTTGCTGGCCGGAACCGGCAAGGTGTGGGTAGATGATCTGCAGTTGCTGGTGGATGGCAAGCCCGTTTGGGAAGCTCCGAAGATTGAACGGCCTAAGACGGTTGTTGAGACAGATAAACAGTTTGACGGCGGCTCGGGGCTGACTCTCTCCACACTGAGCCAGATACAGATCAACAATCTTGCCACGCTCGGGAAGGTGTGAGGCTTTTTGAAGTACCACCATCCTCTGGTTACCGGAGGCATGTTCCACTGGGACTACGAACTGCTGCGTATATTGCCAGCTGTACTTCAGGCGAAGGATCACGCGGATATGAATGCAGTCCTGTTGAAGTGGGTTACAGAATTGGGCACAGTAAGACCATGCACGTCATGCGCGAGTCTGAATGAGGCCGACCTCTACATGCGTCCGGATGTGAAGTGGATAGAGAACAAGGAGCTATTGGGGGCGAACTTAAGCGCGACGTTACTTTCAATCTATCGCAACCGATCCAATGATAGCCGTCAATTCTATATTGAGCTGCATAAAGGAGTAGGGAACCCTGATTTCAAACATGAACTATCGTATAAGCAGTTGAAGTTTCCTGACCCCGGATTTCAGTTGCTTGCGCTCTACCGCTTCTGGAACATTGTCGAATATTGGTCGCCTTATCGCGACATACTGGGAGAGGACTGGAACAAAGTTCTGGTTGAATTCATCCCCAAAATCGCGCTGGCGAAAGACCGCGATGAATACCAGCGGGAGATGATGGCCTTGATTGCCCGCATGCATGATGGTCACGCAAATCTCTGGAGTTCACTCAAAGTGCGTCCGCCGACCGGCGATTGCGAATTGCCTGTGACCGTGCGCTTTGTAGAGAACCAGGCCGTCGTCTTCGGATTGGAGACGGGGGCTGCAGCCAAAGATTCCGGGCTGGCGCGGGGTGACGTGATTACCGAACTTGACGGCGTGCCTGTCAGCAAGCTGGTTGAGCGCTGGACGCCATACTATTCATCTTCAAACGATGCTGCGCGATTGCGTGATATGGCGATGTCAATGCCGCGCGGCAATTGTGGTAAAGCTAGCGTGCGGGTTCGGCGCGGACCGGAAGATTTAAGGCTCAAGCCAAAGCGTCTGTCGAACGATACTGGCGACGCTTTCCCGACTCATGATTTGCCGGGAGAAGCTTTCCGTATGCTCTCCAAAGATGTGGCGTATCTGAAACTCTCCGCAGTGAAAGCTGCCGATGCCAGCCACTA
Source organism: Candidatus Angelobacter sp. (assembly GCA_035652415.1). GTDB lineage: Bacteria > Acidobacteriota > Terriglobia > Terriglobales > Acidobacteriaceae > Angelobacter. The sequence goes on from DASRDW010000004.1 coordinate 27,361, forward strand.
CGTTGAGGCATCTGCGGGCGCCAAGGGGCTGATCATTGACATTCGCAACTATCCATCAGAGTTCGTGGTCTTTGCTCTGGGATCTCTGCTGGTGGGGAGCGACACGCCATTTGCTCGCTTTACCGTCGGCGATCTGGCTACACCCGGTGCTTTTCATTGGACCGAACCCATGTCACTCGCGCCGGACAAGCCACACTTCACCGGCAAAGTAGTGGTCTTGGTGGACGAGGTTTCACAGAGCCAGGCGGAGTACACCAGCATGGCATTTCGCGCTGTGGCTGGAGCAGTGGTTGTGGGAAGCACAACCGCCGGCGCAGATGGCAATGTGTCGCAATTCGCTTTGCCGGGCGGTCTGAGCACCATGATCAGCGGCATCGGCGTCTTTTATCCAGACAAAAAGCCGACACAACGAGTCGGTATTGTTCCAGACGTCGTAGTGCGGCCAACGATCGCAGGGATTCGCGCCGGACGCGATGAAGTTTTGGAAGAAGCTCTGCGCCAGGTTCTGGGCAGCACAACATCTTCTGATGAGATCCAGAAACTGGCCCGGCCATCAGCACCGTAGCGCTGCGGAACTTATCCTGAATTTGTGCGTAAAACCGGGCCTTTGTACAGGGATGAATGGCAGAGCAGCCCGTCCCTGCAAAGGCCCTGGTTTTGCCTTCCTGTACTTAAGACACGCGGCGGAGCTCATAGAGAACGCCATTTATAATTTTCTGCCATGTGTACGGATTGGACACGGCGGGAAATTGCCTCTATCTATCGTGAGCCGTTGCTCGACCTTCTTCTGCGGGCACAAAACGTTCGCGAGCACCATCCTGTTAACCAGGTGCAGATGTGCCGGCTGCTTTCCATCAAGACCGGCGGATGCCTGGAAGACTGCGCTGCTCCGTATTTTATCGCTGTGCAGCGGCAGCACTGACTGCCAGCTCTGCGGCAACTGCTCCGATTCTCTCGAGCGCTGGGGTGATCTTGGCCGGTTCATAGCCTACGGTAATGCGGAGATGGTGCTCCGTTCCCAGATACGCACCCGGCGCAACCAGCACAGAGGACTTCGTGCGGATGTGGTCGGCAAGTTCAGCGGACGGCATATCGAAGTGGTAGCGCACGAACGCGATAGAGGTAGCAACGGCCGGGCTGACGGAAAATCTTCCTTCCTGCTCGCGCACCCAGTTCTCCAGCAACGTGTGGCCTTCACGTGAGAGTTTCTTCTGGCGATCGAGCAGCGCTTTTCGCTTTTCCGGTTGCAGCGCGATCTCAGCGAGCTTCATGCTTGGCCCGGATGCTGCAATCACCGCGTACTCATGCCTGCGCCACAGCGCTTCCACCATTTCCGGCGAGGCCAGTGCCCATCCG
>DASRDW010000005.1:0-5629 GCA_035652415.1 Candidatus Angelobacter sp.
GGCGCGTGGGCGGCTTTAGCGAGGCGATTGCCGTCCACAATGTAGCGCAGGAGAACAACATTCCGGTCTGGTGCGGCGGCATGTTGGAGACCGGTATTGGCCGCTCGCACAACATTGCGCTCTCGTCGCTCAAGAATTTCACCCTGCCGGGCGATGTCTCCGCCTCCAAGCGCTATTGGAAAGAAGACATCATTGAACCTGAGGTAGAAGTTTCACCCGAAGGGATGATCACGGTTCCCCAATCCGCCGGACGCGGTTTCAAGATCAAAACTGATTTGATAGAGAAGTTGACTGTGCGCAAGCAGATGTTAAGAGCGGGTGCGGTGGCAAGTTGATTTTCTTTTATCCCGAGCGAAGCGAGGGAACCCTATAGCAACGAGGCATTAAAGGCCTATCTGCAACCGAGAGATTTTAATTGCTATAGTGATCCCTCACTGCACAAACCGCAGGTTTGGGATTTCAGAAAAGCTATTGCTTAATGTCCTTCCGCACAAACATCACCAGCGTGTTGCCAGGTCGCAACTGATGGGTGCTGTAACGCCGGTAGTTGCTCCCTAATTGCTGCTCAACTTCCGGGACCTGCGGCTCCAGGGCAATTACAATTGGCTCCGATGTCTGGACAATGTGCCCCCAATAACCTGCGTGGGGATAATCGCGCAGGTACCAGGGCATGGGCCAGTGTTCAGGCGAGACTACGCTGATCCCAATATTTTTTTTGGCTGGATTGGCAGCGGCTATCGCGTTAATTTCGTGGATCAGCGAGAGGAAGTCGCGATTAGTATGCGCATACACGTAGGCGTAGCTGTCATCGTCATAGTGAATAAAGCTGACATCGATTGCCTGATAGAGAGAAAAACATGCGGCAGCGCCAACGATGACGGCCGTAAAAGCGCGGAGCCCGGGCTGGTACATCTCTTCAATCAGATACCCAGTCATCAGCACCAGCGGCAGGATCAGGCTCAGCACGAGCCAGGGCGTCTTGTATGGCACCAGCGAGTAAGCGCAAAAAATTCCCATGTTCCAGAAAGCGCAAAACACAATCAGGCGGCTGCGCGCGCGGAATAGTGCAACCAGCGTGCCAAGAGCTCCCATGATCAGGATCGGGCCCTCTTCCTGCCAGAGCCATTGCAGATAAGTTGACCACTCGCGGTTGTAGATGCCGTGTTCTCCGGTCTTGGTCCAGTAAGTGAACGTCAGCACCGAATCCAGAATGCCCTTGGGATTGGTGAAAAACGACGAATAGAGCAATACCCCGATCACTACAAAGAGAATTCCGGCCTGCATGAATTGTCTTCGTGTGTTTTTTTTGTCGATTCCTCTCTCTGCTTTACGTCTTCTCTTGTCAGGTAATTCAGTGCGATTGAGCAGCCGCATCCAGATTGCGGTGCAGGGAATCGCGATCAGCCAGACGGCAACAGTGATGATCCAGGTTTCTTTGGTGGCATACAGCATGGCTGCAGAAGCAGAAGCCAGCATCAGGTAACGTTGCTTACCTGTTTCGCGATACCAGAGCCACGCCACGATCACGCCCAGAGTGAAAAATACAAACAGGATTTCGTGAATGAAATATCGGGAAAAATAAACAAATCCGGGTGAAACCGTGGCAAATACCGCAGCAGCCAGCGCTCCTGTTGTTCCCAGCCAGCGACGCAAGCAAAGCATTAGCCAGACCACGCCGACGCCAAACGTTGCGGTAACAAAGCGAATCACAAACGTGCTCAGCCCGTGTCCCCAGTGAATCACGTTGTTGATGGCCGTAGGGATCACAGCCAGGTAGTAGAGTGATGGGCCGTGGTAGTTGGCAGGATCGTAGTGGTAGTAGCCGGTGCGGAACAGCGTGACTAGAAAGTTGCCGTTCACGCCTTCATCGTGGTGCAGCGGCTTTACTGTGAGGAAAAGCAGGCGTAACAGAGCCGCCGCCACCAGAATGGCCAGGCTGCTCCACCACCAGAAGTCGCGTGGCGCGCTGATTTGCCCGGCCACACGAGAACTCAAGCCCACTTTTACCTGAGGTTTGCGCTCGCTTGGATTTGCGGAAACCGATTTCATCCGTGCGATTATCTTAAATCAGGAGTTGCGCACCTCTTCAGCGTGGCGCTCGCGCAGGCTCGCAGCCACATCAATATATTCCTGGCTGACATAGCGTGTGCGTGAAATGGCCTCAGCAATGGGAACAGAGGTAATGTTGGTCCCCTTCAGCGAGACCATCCGGCCAAACTGGTTCTTGTGCACTAGATCAATGGCTCCAATGCCATAACGGCTTGCCAGCATACGGTCAAATGCCGTTGGTGAGCCGCCGCGCTGTGTGTGACCCAGGATCACGGCACGCGTCTCAAAGCCGGTGCGGCTCTCGATCTCAGCCGCCAGGGTGTTGCCGATTCCGCCGAGGCGAACGTGGCCAAACTCATCCGTCTTTCTACGTTCACCCTCCGACGACTTGTTGGCCAGCTTTGCTCCTTCCGCAACCACCACAATGCTAAAGTAGCGTCCGCGATCATGGCGCTGCTTGATAGTCTCGGCAATCTCCTGGATATCAAACGGCTGCTCAGGAATAAGGATCACGTCAGCTCCGCCAGCGACGCCGCTGTAGATGGCGATCCAGCCGGAATCACGTCCCATGACCTCCACCACAATCACCCGGTTATGCGCCTCGGCGGTGGTGTGAACGCGATCAATGGCTTCCGTGGCAATGCTCACAGCCGTATCAAAGCCAAAGCAGAGGTCGGTGCCGCTCAAGTCATTGTCGATGGTTTTGGGAACGGCAACCACTTTTACGCCGCGTTCAAAAAGCTTCAGAGAGACTGACTGCGTATCGTCGCCGCCCAGCGCGATCAGGGCTTCAACGCCGTTGGCCGCAAGATTGGCAATGCACTGTTCCAGGCCGCCTTCTTTCTTTGCCGGGTTGGTGCGCGAGGTGCGCAAAATCGTGCCACCCTGCGGCAGAATGCCCTTCACTGCTTCCAGGTCGAGCCGGCGCGTGACATTCTCCATCACGCCGCGCCAGCCCTCCATGAAACCGATAAATTGGTCTTCGTAATGAAAAATACCCTTGCGGACAATCGCGCGAATCACCGCGTTCAGTCCGGGGCAGTCTCCTCCTCCGGTAAGAATGCCGATCTTCATCTCTTTTTAGTCCTCACTTCGCCAAGCACAATATTAGCTTGATAGAGACGATACGGGCCATCTCGCGCCCTCACGCCATATTGTGACCAGAATTGCTCATTTATGTTGAATGATGCAAGTTCCTGCGGCCCAATCAAGACATACTGAATGTCATAGCGCTGCATCAGCGCGGCTGCATCGGGCCCTCCTGAATAGATGCGCTGAATATCTGCGTCGCGCTGAGAATAATCCAGCCCGCGCGACCACATCCATGGCGGAAAGCCGAGCAAAGAACGCCGCCCGGTCAGGAACACCGGCGTGTTGTAAGTCGGCACGTGCAATACCACGTCGTTCGGCGGCACCAGCGTTGAGATTGCTTTTGCCACGGCGATGCCTGAGGGATCGAACTCCCGATACTCAGCGGCAGCGGAGATCACGCGAAGTACATCAAGCCCACCGGCAAAAAGCATGCTGGCAAGAGCAACCGGCGCCAGCCATCGCCAGAACGATTTTTGCGCCCACAACTTTGCCAGGAACAGCGCCACTAACGGAGCGGAGGCGAGATACCACACAAAGAGAACTTTTATGTTGTCCCACACCCAGGGCGCCAGCCGGGTGAGGTTGGGGATGATGAAGCAGAAGATAAAAGGCGTATAAAACTTAATCAGCCGCTGCGGCAAAGCGAGGTCACTGCGCCGCCACAGCAACGCCAGAATCAGCAAGGGAATGAACACGCCGGTATTCACCAGCCAGAACCATAAAATATTGTACTGGCCGTGGTCCCAGCCAGGTTGCCAGCCAATGTAGCTGGACGCCTTTACGCCGCCGGTGTTTGCCAGCCATAGGACTTCTGGCAGTGATAGTGGAATCGCCACCGCAAAAAACATTAGCCACTTCCGCAGCGATGAATGGAAAACCACAGCAAGGCATACCGCAGATGCCATTACCACCAGAAAGGTGTGCGCATGGACCAGCGGCAGCAGTCCAGCGGCAACTCCGGCAATGATCATGCGATTTCTGGAAAAAGACGGCGGCTCAGTGATATCGAATGTGCCCAGTGCTGCCTTGTTTCGCTTGGACGCAGAGCGCGAAAGTCTAGGCGATGCAGAGGATGCTTTTGCCTTATCTTGAGCCAGGTTTCCGGCGTTTGAGGTTGAGTCCTTCTGCGCGACTGCGATCCACCACTGGCAGAACACAAAGATAGCCAGCGGCAGACCAAAAAGAATGCTGCGTTGAGGCGCAAAAAGCGTAGTCAGTGAATTGCCCCAGCGCAGGATGCTGTTGGATGCATTCACGATTGTGTAATCATGAGGCAGGTTTCCCAGGAGAGAAAAGATGCCGTCGGCGGAGCCGGCATCAGAGAAAAACAGCCACCATCCCAGGCCGCCACTAAAGAGAACCAGCAGCGGCGCAACGATGCCTGCACGGCGGTTGCGCGTGAGCAGCAACGTGAAATAGTGCAGCGATCCCACCAGCGTCAGGCCCATCAGCATGTTCTGCAGCCAAATCGCCCCGATGATGCCCGCGCCGGCACGCACCATCATCGCTGCCAAAAAATCGACCAGAAAAGGATAGGCAAAGCGCACTCCGGCAAAAGTGGGGTCCTGCGGCGGAAAGTTGTGCCCCTGGGAGAAGCTGTTGATGATCTGCAAATGCAGCGGCATATCACCCAGGTTGTTGGTGATGCCAGTGAAGATGCCGTCAGGCGTCTCAAAGACTGCGCGGTTAAAGAACAGGCCGAGCAGGATGGCTATTGCAACATAAAAGAGTATGTAGCCCAGATTCCCGCCGGAAGTCCGTTTCGCACCGCGCGAAGATCTGCCAAATAAATATCCGCCAAATAAAGAAAAAATCCGGGCACGGCGATCTGTGCCAAGAAGAAGCAGCAGAGGCAAAAGCATGATCACGGCGCTGATAGCGATGCTGGCTGGACCAAGCCCAAGCCAGAGAGAAATCGCAAACCCAATGCTGCTCAAGAGGGGTAATCCAAGGCAAGCGCCCAGGCAAATGCGTGCCGCGCGAGGCGTGCCAATATCAAACCAAAAAGTAAGCAGGGTTCCGCCAATGATCGCGCAGGTTAGAAGCAGGCAGGCGGCAAGCATGGTCAGGCGGAGAATCCGCGAGCCATAACTTGGCAACGGGCGCGAAAAAAGAAAGTCGGCTCCATCGGCGTGGCCTTAATTCTAAATTATGTTGCGCAAAGGAACGCAGTAAGCACGTTCTATCCGTGTTATATATAAGTTTCATGCCTGCTTTATTACTATTACTAAGAGTTGTAACCATTGCTGTTCTTGGATTTGCTTTTGCCGCAAACGCCAATGACGTTGCACCCGATCTTGAGCTTCATGACCTGAAAGGCGCACCGCACAAGCTTGCGGACTATCGCGGCAAGCCGGTGGTGCTGAATTTTTGGGCGACATGGTGCACGCCTTGCGCCACTGAAATGCCCTTGCTCGATGAAATGCAGAAGCGTTATCAGGGCAGGGTAGTGTTCATTGCTGCCTCAGTTGATTTTGACGATGTGAAG
>DASRDW010000006.1:0-16561 GCA_035652415.1 Candidatus Angelobacter sp.
GCTGCCGGAAGAGGCGTTCAAGTGGTATCTGGACCTGCGCAAGTTTGGCGGCGTGCCCCATGCGGGTTTTGGCATGGGCATTGAGCGCGCCGTGGCGTGGGTCTGCGGCCTGGAGCACGTGCGTGAGACTATTCCTTTTGCGCGGACGTTGACTCGTATTTATCCCTAGGATTGAAGATTTGAAGCTATGACTCCTGATCCAATAGCAACGCCTGTAGCAACAACCAGAAACGAGCCGGCAAATCCGCCGGTGGTCGCGGACAACATTGTTGCCAAGCGCATCAGGCTTCTTGGTGTGCCGCTGGACCTGGGACAGTCGCGCCGCGGCGTGGACATGGGCCCTTCAGCAGTGCGCGTGGCCGGGCTTGAGGCGCGTCTGGAAGAGCTGGGCCATGTGGTGGAAGATGGCGGCAATATCGCGGTAGCTATCGCGGAACAAAAGAAATCAGGCGACCCTCACGCCAAGTATCTGAAAGAAATCACCGCAACCTGTACCAAGCACGCTGAACAGGTTTTCAAAACGCTGGAAGCAGGCAAGTTTCCGCTGGTGCTGGGCGGAGACCACTCGGTTGCGGCGGGCACGGTTGCGGGTGTGGCGGAGTTTTTCCGTCAGCAAAGACGCGTGCAGGAACAGAAGATCGGGCTGATCTGGATTGATGCCCACGCCGATATCAACACGCCGGAAACTTCACCCAGTGGCAACGTGCATGGAATGCCACTGGCGGCCATTATGGGGCTGGGGCCGCCAGAGCTGGCCGATATCTACGGATTCAAGCCGAAGGTCCACGCAGAGAATTGCGTTCTGGTGGGAGTACGCGACGTGGATGCCCGCGAAAAAGAAAATATCAAGGAGACCGGCATTGAGGTCTATACCATGCGCGATATCGATGAGCGCGGCATGCGCACGATAATTGAAGAAGCGCTGCGCGTGGCCGGACGCGGCACCGCCGGTTATCACGTATCGCTGGATATGGACTGGATTGATCCGGAAGACGCTCCTGGCGTGGGAACGCCGGTGCGCGGCGGGGCCAGCTATCGCGAGGCGCACTTGGCTATGGAGATCATTGCCGATCATGGGCGCATGACGAGCTTTGAGATTGTTGAGGTCAATCCGGTAATTGATGAGCACAACCGTACGGCTGACCTGGCAGTGGAGCTGGCGCTTTCAGCGTTTGGGAAGAAGATTCTGTGATGCGGCATCCTGCGGGCGAATAACAAACATCATTGAAACGCAGAGGGCGCAGGAAGAAGCGGCGGCGGGAACTGGATCGATTCAGTGATCGGGAAAATCAAACTGGGTTTGCCTGGATCGCGAAAAGCGGCTTCAAGTTTCCTCTTATTCCTTTTTCCCTATAATTATTTCAATGGTTTTCCCAGGATCGGGAGGAGTCATGCGTAAAGCTGTACTGCCTTTATTGATATTGTTTTTTTTATCCATTTTTTCTGCGTACGCTCAGGATGCCCAGGACGAGCCCAAACGCAACCCGTCTACGCCACAAGAGCGCCAGCGCTTTGCGGCGCTCACACACAAGCTGGAGCAGGACCCGCTGGACAAAAGCCTGTATGAAGAAAAAAAGTGGGCCATTCAGTGGCTGCAAGACGTTCCTGACGTCAACGTCAATATCTGTGCTCCAGTTCTGTTTGGGACGGATTTTTTGCGAGAGCAGAACAAGTACACGCCCCAGCTTTCTTATCAGGCTACTTTTGGCGAAGCGGTTTACATTATTGAGCACCCAGACAAGGCCGCCGATACCACGGCCCAGTACATTGCCGGCGTAGAGAGCGCTTTAAAGGCGTATAGCGCCATTGTAAAGAGCGATCCAAGCGCCAAATCCAAGGCGCTGGATGACCTACTGGAAAAACAAAAGCAGGGCAAGCTGGCCGCCTTTGTGACCGATGCCAGCAAGGGCTGCGAAGATAGAAAAGAAGGTCTATAAGTTCTTGGTAGGCGCTGAGAGATGTTGTATTGTAACGCTCTCTACGCTGAAACATGTTTTGCGCGCGATGCGGCCAGCAAATTCCGGATGCCAGCGAGCTTTGTCCGTTATGCGGGCGTGAAGCAACCTTGGCGCTCGTTCCGCAGCCAGCCCCGGCTGTTTCATCACTACCCCAGTTTCCTTATCCTTCATTGCCTATCGTCCACGGGCCGAAAGGTGTGGAAGGCTGGCTGCTGTTTTACTGCATATCGCTCACAGTTTTGGGCCCAGCCTTGTTGTCGCTTAGTTATTACTTTGCAATCAGGCTACGTGGCATCAATCCTGAAATTTCCCTTGGTATAGCGCGCGTCCTGTATGGAATGGTGGTTGGGATTTTCCTTTGGATGCGGCATTTAGCCGCACTGGCGCTGTTAAGAATTTATTTCATTGCGGTAGCTGCTGCAACATTGTTCCTTATGCTTGAGGCAGTGAGCCTGTCATTGCGGATCCATTCATCGATCTTCCTGAGTTCACGCTTTTCGTCGCTGATGACAAGCGCAGGTATCACGCTGTTGTGGTTTCTTTATTTCCGTAGATCAGTAAGGGTGAGGAATACCTATGGAGCTAATTTATAAGAGAATCATTAACCGCGGTCAGCCTTCAGTCAGGGAATGAAACTGACTGCTGACTGCTGATTGCTGACTGCCGATTGCTGCTTTAGAGTATTCCTGATGAACAAGCTCAGGGTCGGCATACTATTTGGCGGGCGCAGCGGCGAACATGAAGTCTCACTTCTTTCTGCAGCCTCAGTGCTCAAGGCAATTAACAAAGATAAATACGAGGTGGTGCCGATAGGCATCAGCAAAGAAGGCCGCTGGCTTACAGATGCTCATGCGGAGCGGCTGCTGCGCGGAGAAGAGGAGAGTGGACGCCATCTTAGGGCGGGCGATCCGCAAGCTACGCCAAGAGCAGCGGTGCTGGCCAAAGGTGAAGCGGCCATAGTGCCGCCGGTGCCGCAGTCGCATGGCTTGATTCCCTTTGAGAGCGCTGCATCTTCAGGGCAAAAAAGCATTGATGTGGATGTGATCTTTCCTGTGCTGCACGGAACGTTTGGCGAGGATGGAACGATCCAGGGACTGTTTGAACTGGCGGACATTCCTTACGTGGGCGCGGGCGTGCTCGGCTCTGCGGCGGGAATGGACAAAGACGTGATGAAGCAGCTCTTTGCGGGCGCTGGGCTGGCAATTGTGAAACATGTAACGGTACTGCGCAGCCAGTGGGAAAAGGAGCCGAAGAAGGTTACGAAGCTGGTGGAGAGCAAGCTGAAGTATCCGCTGTTTGTGAAGCCGGCAAATCTGGGATCATCAGTGGGGATCAGCAAGGCGCACGATCGCAAAGAGCTTGGCCCGGCGATTGAGACGGCGGCGGGGTTTGACCGCAAGATCGTGATTGAGCAGGGCGTGGGCGGAAAACAGAAGGCGCGCGAACTGGAATGTGCTGTGCTGGGCAATGATGAGCCAGTGGCTTCAGTGGTGGGCGAAATTATTCCCGGAGCGGAGTTTTACGATTACAACGCCAAATATATTGACGAAGGTTCGCGGCCGGTGATCCCTGCCAAGATCAGCAAAAAACAAATGAAGCAGGTGCAAGAAATGGCCGTCCGGGCGTTCAAGTCAGTGGATTGTTCCGGGCTGGCGCGCGTGGATTTTCTGATGGAGCCAAAATCGGAAAAGATTTATCTGAATGAGATCAACACCATGCCTGGGTTTACGTCTATCAGCATGTATCCCAAGATGTGGGAGGCTTCAGGACTCAAGTATTCCGAGCTGATTGACCGGCTGATTCAACTGGCGCTGGAGCGTTACCAGGAGAAAAAGAAGAATCGCTACAGCCGAAATTAACCGGAATTTGATTTACGAGTCTGTTGTTTAAGGCGAAGAATTGCGGCAGATTGCATCGCGGGCAAGAAAGATTTGAGCACGCAAGAATGGCAATTGCTCACAAAACAAGTCTTATCGCATTCATGCTGGCCGTGGTGTTGGCATCCACAGCCCAAGACCAGCAGCCCGTTGACCCGCCGCAGCCCGCTATTGTTGAAGGCACCGTAATCAACGCGCAGAACAGCCGCACCATTCCCAGGGCCAGCATAAACCTTGTGAGCACTGAAGGCGGGAGCAAATCAACCCGTGCAGACGGCAGCGGGCATTTTATTTTCCAGCACGTTGAGCCAGGCCATTACAAGCTGATGGCAGCGCGCCAGGGCTTTTTTTCTGACCAGCATAAGCGTGAATACCAGCCCATCTTTGAAGTCGCCGCCGGCGAGCATGTAAAAAACATGGCGGTGCGGCTGATGCCCACGGCGGGGATAAGCGGCGAGATTGTCGACGAATTCAACGATACCCTGCAGAACGTGGAAGTAAAGCTGCTGGCCAGAGAAGTGCGGCTTGGCCAAATGTATTTGCGGGATGCGGGCCACGCACTCACGGATGATCGCGGGCAGTATCGTATCAGCGGGCTTCGTCCGGGGAAGTATTACCTGGTTGCAGAATACAAAGCCAATGAAGCTGCCATGCAAGCATTCAAACTGTCCCTGGCTGAGAAAATAATGGATCGCACGCCGCGCAGCGCAGGACAGACTGAGCCGTTCCAATTGCAGATGCCGGAAACCTCGAACCAATCATTCACCTATCCGCCATTGTTTTATCCGGGCAGCGGAGATTTTCAGCAGGCGCAGCAGTTGCAGTTGAAGCCGGGCGACGATATACCCGCAAATTTTATTTTTGTCAGCGCTCCAGTGGTTTCAATCAAGGGCAGAGTTGTTAATGGAATGACTGGCGAGCCCGCGCAAAACGCTACCGCAGCCGCTTACTGGACTGATTACATACAAGGCGAAGGACTGCAGGCCAAGGTGTCTCCAAAGGACGGCACGTTTGAGATCAACGACCTTGCGCCCGGCTTGTATAAAGTGCGGGCCAGCTTTACGGAAGACGGGCAGACGTACCAAGGCGAGCAGACTATAGAAGTGGGGATACAGGGAGCACAGAACGTTGATGTCCCGGCGATGCCGGATTTTACTGTTGCAGGCCATGTAACTGTGGTTAGCGATGGGCGAACCGTGGTGAAACGTGTTCCGGTGGAATTTGTGGGTGAAGGGCTGATGCCGCGCGTGCGCGCCAGCGCAAACTCGCCGGAATTTAAATTTGATGCGCAGCTTCGCCCGGACCGGCGCTACCGGGTGAACGCTCTGCGCCTTGGGCAGGATTACTATCTGAAGTCGGTGCTGGTTTCAGGGCATGAGGTTCCGCCGGACAATCTGGTGGTGAACGGCTATCGAGGAGACATTGAGTTAGTGCTCAGTCCTGCCGGCGGACATATTGAAGGAACTCTCTTTGACAGCCATGACCAACCTACACGAGGATCAATATTGCTGGTGCCCGATCTCTCCGATCCGGGGCCGCCGGAATTGTTTCGTAGAACAAGCGCGGGTACTAACGGCAAATTCACCTTTCGCGGCGTGCCGCCCGGCAGCTATAGGATGGTGGCAATGGAAAGCCCGGAGCTGGACGATCAGGTAAACGATCCTGACCTTGCCAAGAAAGTAGTGGGGCGCGGCGATTCCATTTCAGTGGCGGAGAGCGGCAAGTATGCGGTCTCACTACGGCTTAATAATGGGCAATGATGAGATGTTTTAGCGGCAGCTAACCCTGGCTGACGCGCTCGTCTTCAAGAATCAGCAGGTATTCAGCTCTTGCCGAGTTGAATGCGAGGTGGGTGACAGCATAGCCGGCAGGCGTGAAGATGGGATCGTTGAGTTTCATCTCAAGGTCTTGCGCATCTCGGCCAAAAACTACCTTGTAGCGCGGGCGCTCCGAGGATTGTGAAGGGCTCATAGCGCATACAGTTTACGCTGGAACACGCGTATCGGACAATCCGCACGTCCCACAATGGGCTGATGAAAACAGGCATTTGAGGTAAAATTTTAAGTTCGTCTGCCGGCTTCTTTGTAACCGGGAGGCCCGGCCGCCCGTCGCTCGGTGTTTCCGCAAATAAAGCAGGCAAGACTCATCTAAAATCCAGCTAGTTCCTTCAAGGAGAGAGTTCAAGTCATGGCAATTCCAGCAACCCAGATGCGTCCGGGGATGATCATCAAACACAACAACGACCTTCATCTGGTCTTTATGGTTGAGCACCGCACGCCCGGCAACCTGCGCGCCTTTATCCAGGCCAAGCTGCGTAACATCCGCACCGGCGCCATGTTTGAACACCGTTTCCGCTCCAGCGATCCTATTGAAAAGATCAATGTGGATGAGATTCCCATGGAATTTCTTTACCAGGATGGCGACAGCTACTGCTTCATGAACACGGAGAACTATGAGCAGGTGCATTTGAATCGCGATGTGCTAGGCGACTCGGTTGACTATCTCACGCCAAACCTGCAGATCCGAGTGGAGTTTTACGATGGCAAGCCGGTGGGCATTGAACTGCCACAATTTGTGGAGCTGACCGTGGTTGAGACCGAACCAGGGTTGAAGTCAGCTACGGCTTCCAGCGTTACCAAACCGGCCAAGATGGAAACCGGGCTGATCGTGCAGGTGCCTCCGTTCATCAATGAAGGTGAAAAGATCCGTGTGGATACGGCTGAAGGCGCGTACATGTCACGCGCATAGCTGGCGCGAGCGTAACTGTGAGTTTGCCGCAGGGTTCTTCCAGACGCAGTAATTTTATGATTGCCAAGCGTTATATAGTTCGCGGCCGGGTGCAGGGCGTCGGTTTCCGCTGGTTTGTGGACCACGAAGCGCGTTCGCTGGGTTTGGCGGGCTGGGTGCGCAACAATATTGATGGCACTGTGGAAGCGCTGGCCATGGGAACAGATGCGCAGTTGAGCGCTTTCAGCAACAAGCTGCGGCAGGGGCCAAGAGCAGCGCGTGTTGACGAGGTAAACGAGCTACCGGCCGAGCCGGTGGAAGACCTCAAAACTTTTCGTATTGAAGGAGCATGGTAGATGGCGCCAAAGCCAGAAGCGAGTTGCGAGCATCTCAAACGACTGGTGCGTGAAGTGCCCGATTTCCCCAAGCCGGGAATTCTTTTTTATGACATCACAACGCTGCTCAAAGACAAGCTGGGCTTTGCCACGCTGATCGACGCGCTCTCAGAGCACTATCTGGGCCGCAGTGTCGATTTGGTGCTGGGCATTGAAGCGCGCGGATTTATTTTTGGACCGGCGCTGGCATATCGGCTGAACGCTGGGTTTGTGCCTATCCGTAAGCCCAAGAAGCTTCCGGCAGAGACCGTCAAGTGGACTTACGAACTGGAATATGGAACAGACACGCTGGAGGTCCACAAAGACGCGATCCAATCTGGGCAGCGAGTGATTATTGTGGACGATCTATTGGCTACCGGCGGCACCGCAAATGCCTGCCTGCAACTGGCAAAGTCGCTGGGCGCAAAAGTTGAGGGACTGGGATTTGTGGTTGAGCTAGATTTCCTTGACGGGCGGAAGAAATTTGATGGAACGGAAGTGTTCTCGTTGTTGCACTATGATAAATAGGGCTTAGGAGAAAAAGCCAGCAGCTCAGCAGTTGATTCCCGACTTCTCTCTTTCCGTATTTTTATAAGCCCAGGCCATGCGCGGAGTATTGTGGGAGATGCCGAAGCGGCCACGGGCATCGAGCAGGATCATGCCGCCATGGCCGTTAAGACGGCGCTTGAGGTACTGCATGGCTTCCTGAACAACGGCATCAGGCGAGCCACCGGTACGGACACGGTCGGCGGCCCACTTGGCAAGAACCAGCTTCATGATCGGCTCTCCCCAGCCGGTGCAGGAAGCAGCACCGCTTAGGTTATCGGCATAACAGCCGCAGCCAATGAGTGACGAATCGCCCACGCGTCCTGGGTCTTTATTGACCGTGCCACCCGTGGATGTGCCAGCGGCGATGTTGCCCGCGGCATCGAGCGCAACGGCGCCCACGGTGTCATGACTGGATTGCGGGCCGGCAAAAGTGAGATCGGGCTGGCCGGCAGCTTCTTTTTCCTGTGCTTCTTTCAGGCGTTTGATCTCGCGCTCAATCACCAGTTCTTCATTGCGGCAGAGTTTCATGCCGTGTTCCTGGGCAAAGCGCTCTGCGCCTTCTGCGACAAAATAAACATGCGGGCTTTGGTCCAGCACCAGTCGCGCGGCCTGAATGGGATTGCGGATGCGTTCCACGCAGCCCACGCCTCCGGCGCGGAGCGTGCCGCCATCCATCATGAGGGCGTCAAGCTGGACGCGGCCATCGCGGGTGAGAAAGCTACCGCGACCGGCGTCAAAAGTTTCGTCGTTTTCCAGATGGACAATGGCGGTTTCCACGGCATCCAGCGCGCTGCCGCCACCTTCAAGAACATGCCAGCCCTGGGCCAGCGCTTTCTGCACGCCAGCGAGGTGAGCTTCTACCATTTCATCGGGAATTGCCCAGGCGCCGCCGTGAACGACGAGTACGGGAAGTTGTCGCAAAATGTTTGGCCCTCAGTGTTGCTGGGGAGAGTTTATCAGAGAGGCTAAAAGCCCAGGCATGAATCATGCGAGACAGAGAAGCGAATTTGAATTATTGTTTACGTTCTCTAAAAAGCAGTCAGCCCAAAGAGCATTTGATCCCAGAGAGGAACAAGATGAGCGCATGCCAGCAGCAGGTATTCAACGGTGTTACCCAGTCCCGGTGGGATTGCATTAAACAAACAATTCAGACCCGAACAGGGGTTGAGATTGGGACAGACAGCGGCACCGCCAGCAAGAGCGGTTTTACTTTCCAGTGGAACTTTGATTCCGGGGCGCTGACGCTGACGATCCAGTGCATGGAGAAGCCCGTGTTCATTCCCTGCGAAAGCATTGAATCAAGGCTTACAGCCATTGTGGATGGCTGCGCGTAAGAATTATCCTTCATCTCTAGCTACTGAATCCCAGGCGCTTTCAGACCGGCGCGTGCCGGCCTTTCTGTGCCAAGATTGCTGAAATCCGCAAAATTCCCGGAACTTTCCGTTCTGCATTAGGCAGATAGAACGAATGCAGCTATCTAACCATCCTTTATTGCATCAGAGATTCGTTTGAAGATAGAGTTTGAGTAAACATAGATATCCGCCTGAAGTGGTTAGGAAAGGATGTATATGAAGCCACAAATAACTTTGGCGATTGTTATAGCTTTCATGAGCTATGGATTGTGTTTGTCCGGACAGCAGAAGTCCGGAGAGCAGAAAAATGATGCTCTGGCCCTGATTAACAAGGTATCTGATACTTACAAAGCTTTTGAGAGTTATTACATTGAGGGCACTTCCATTGCTGACCAGCAGCATGATGAATCGCGTGAGCTGACGGAATATCCCATCATCATTGCCAAAGCTAAACCAGACAAGCGCCGGCTGGAGACCAAAGATCCGTTCTCAGGAGCGGCCTTCGTCTCTGATGGCACAACCGCATGGAGTTATATGGCGATGGGACACCAATTCAGCAAGTCGCCGGCAGCCCAGGCACAAAAGCCGAAAATACAGTTTCTGCCCAAGGATTATGTTGAGCGCTACGCCAATCTGGCAAAAGAGATCCATGAAGCCAGGTACGTGGGCAATGAGAACCTGACGTTTGAAGGCAAGCAGGTGGATTGCGCGGTGCTTGAGTTTGCGGAACAGCCTGATGAAAAGAAACTTACAAAGAACCCTGAGCCGGTAAAGCACACGATCTGGGTGGATAAAGCTCGCTATTGGGTATTGCAGGAAAGCTGGAAAGAACCACCGTTTGATTTCATGGGCATTACGATGCGCTCATCGATGAAGGTGGTCTTCAAGACCATTCGCGTGAATGAACCGGTCCCTGACGCAGTCTTTACCTTTACTCCCCCGAAAAATGCTATTGAAGTCGCCGAGGTGACGCCTCCAGGAGGCAAATCAAAAAAGATCATTGGAAAAGATGTCCCTGAGCTTACGCTTACGGCGATTGATGGCACCCAGGTGAGCATGAAAGCTCTGCGCGGAAAAACCGTTCTTATGTATTTCTGGGCGACTTGGTGTGTACCCTGCCGCGAGGCATCCCCTATTGTGAAGAAGGAAGCTGAGCGATGGAAGGACAAAGGGCTGACGGTTCTGGCCATCGACTACGGCGAAGAGAAAAATATCGTGGACGGGTATCTTGCCAAGAACCATGCGCCCGGCACGGTTTTGCTGGATGAAAATCGCGCGATGGCGTCCAGTTGCGGGGTGCAAGGCATTCCCGGCCTGCTGGTGGTGTCAAAGGAAGGCAAGATCGTTTATCAGGAGTTTGGATACTCTGACGACACGGAATCTTCCCTGAATGCGGCGCTCAAAAAGCAAGGCTTTGAGTAGTTCAGGAGCAATTTCGGGTGGAGTGATTGAATCAGTAGGGTTTCCCACGCTTCTCACCTCTTCGCAAAGAACGCGCGGTGGAGACTCCAGTTCGCTCGGGACAAGCGCAAAGCTTGTAACATAGTAAGTAGTGACGCTCCCTTTCACAGTTCAGGCCAAGGCCGGTTCGGCGCGACAGGCCCGCATACATACCGCTCATGGCGATGTAGAGACTCCAGCTTTTATGCCGGTGGGCACATCCGGGTCGGTCAAGGCGGTGCCGCAGGACATTCTGGAAGACCTTGGCGCTGGCGGACTCGGCGCACAAATCATTTTAAGCAATACCTATCATCTTTATCTGCGACCAGGACATGAGCTAGTCCGCAATTTGGGCGGGCTGCACAAGTTCATGAGTTGGGATCGCGCTCTGCTTACTGACTCCGGGGGGTTTCAGGTGTTCAGCCTGAGCGAGCTGCGCAAGGTGAGCGAAGAGGGTGTGAGTTTTCGCTCGCATCTGGATGGGACCTCGCACTTGTTTACGCCCGAGCGATCAATGGAGATACAGATTGCGCTTGGCGCGGACATTGTAATGGCTTTCGACGAGTGCACGGAGCATCCGGCGGAAAAAGAGCGGACACGGCAATCGATGGAGCTGACGCTGCGATGGGCAAAGAGGTCAAAAGAATATTTTGAGAAGCATAAAGATGAGTGTTCATGGGGAACATCGGGAGATCGGGAGATCGGGGGATCAGGTGATCGGGAAAGCGAAGGATCGCCGGAACCGCCGAAATTGCTCGAAATCGCCGTAATAGGAGGAAAAAACCACAGCGAGCAGCGGCCCACCACCCCAGCTCTCTTTGGCATTGTTCAGGGTGGAATGTACGCAGATTTGCGGCGGGAATCGGCGGAGCGCACCATTGAAATCGGATTTCCCGGATATGCGATTGGCGGGCTGAGCGTAGGCGAATCGCGCGAGAAGACCATGGAGATGATTGCGGCCACGCTGGAGATACTGCCAAAGGACAAGCCGCGATACGTGATGGGTGTGGGGTATCCAGAGGAGATTGTTCAATACGCGGCCATGGGAGTGGACATGATGGATTGCGTGCTGCCCACGCGAGCTGCGCGGCATGGGCTGCTGTTTACCTCAGAGGGACGAATGAACATTAAGAATGCGCGCTATGCCCAGGACCAATTGCCGCCCGATCCCAAGTGCAATTGCCGGGTGTGCGGGCGGTATACGCGGGCGTACTTGCGTCATCTATTCGTCTCTCAGGAGCCGCTGGCGGCGGTGTTAAACACGATTCACAATCTGGCGTTCTATCTTGACACCATGCGGTCAGTACGTCATGCTATAGAGCTTGGGGACCTCTCAGGAATGCTGCGGGGAAGTGTGTCCTTGGCCTGAGCGCCCCTGATTCGGCGTCACAAGAAAACCCTCCGAAAAACTCCGGTATAGAGCAGGCCATGTTGCCGGAGGCCCGGGCGGAATTCATTAGCTGTCACAAATCAGGGTGTCGCTTCACCCTCGCCATAGTGCGCGAGTGTTTGCGACCGTGAAGGCAATCTGGAAATGATGCAAAACGCGATCAGTATGTTTTTGTTTCAGGCCGGTGGCGCCGCAGGCGGCGGGCTCATGTTGTTTATCATGCTGCCGCTGCTCTTCATCTTTGCCACGTTTTATTTTCAGCAGCGGAAGACCAAGCGCTGGCAATCAGTACTGGGCGGCCTGAAAGCAGGCGACCGGGTCACCACCGGCGGTGGCATTCGGGGGATAGTGATAGCCTTGAAAGACGATTCCATTCATTTGCGAGTCCCGCCGGACAATCTCCGGCTGGAAGTGCTGAAAACTTCCGTCGTCTCCATCAATCGTGACGAGGAAGAAAAGAAATCCCAAGAAAAGTGACGTAGAAAAATGCAGAAGAATTTACTCATTAAAAGCGCAGTCATTGTTGGAATCCTGCTGGTTTTCGTTTACGGGATTTTCGGCATCCCTTCTTCATTTTCAGGCGAGGGCCTGAAGGAAGCGGTATTGAAGAACATCCGCCTGGGCCTTGACCTGAAGGGCGGAACGTATCTGATTCTTCAGGTACAGGTGAACGATGCCATCAATGCTGAAACTGACCGTGCCATTGAAATCCTGAGAGACGAGTTCAACAAGGCGCACATCACCTACGCGGACATCAGCAAGCCGGATACGAACCATCCCGAGACCGTGGTCATTAAGGGCGTGCCCTTGGATTCAGGTTCTCAGGTGCGCGATATTGCGAGCAGCAAACTGCAGGAATACACGATAACCCAGGGCGCCGACAATTCGCTGATACTCACGATGAATCCTGATCATCTAGCGCAGTTGAAGTCAGACACGCTGGACAAGTCGATTGAAGCCATTCGCAACCGTGTGGACGCGTTGGGCGTGAGCGAAGCGCCGATCCAGAAAAACGGAATGGGCGAGAACCAGATCCTGGTGCAATTACCCGGCGTGGATGATTTTTCCCGGGTCAAGGGAATTATTCAATCAACTGCACGTCTTGAGTTGCGTGAGGCGCGGGGCGAGTACTCAACCGAGGAAGAGGCATTGAAGGCGCAGCCAGGCGGAATTCTGCCGCCGAATATGGTCCTGCTTCCTAACAAGACAGGTGACAGAGTGTTCCTGGTGTCCCGCACCTCAGTAGCCAGCGGAACTGACATTCGCGATGCCCGCGAAGGAACAAAGCCAGACAACAATGAGCCGATCGTGAATTTCTATTTGAATCCCGCTCCGGCCAAGAAGTTTGGAGAATTCACCCGGCAACACATGGAAGGCGGCCCTGATCCAGCGCGTCTGGCTATTGTGCTGGATAACAAAGTGATGGAAGCGCCGACTATTAAAAGCGAGATTGACGACAGCGGAGATATTGAGGGCGGATTCACGCCGCAGAGCGCGAAAGACCTGGCCATGCTGCTGCGCGCCGGTTCACTGCCGGCGAGCCTCCACTACCTGAGCACGCGAACGGTTGGCGCGTCATTGGGGGCGGATTCAATACGCGCAGGCGTAAAGGCCGCTATTGCCGGAATGGCAGCGGTGCTGCTGTTTATGTTGATTTACTATCGCGGCGCCGGCATCAATGCGGATGTTGCGCTTATTCTGAACCTGGTTATCCTGCTGGGATTTATGGGGTTCTTTGGCGCAACGTTGACGCTGCCGGGCATTGCCGGAGTGATTCTCACCGTCGGTATGGGCGTGGATTCCAATGTGCTGATCTTTGAGCGCATTCGAGAGGAGTTGCGCCACGGCAAGGCTCCTGCCGCAGCGGTTGACCAGGGCTTCAATCGCGCCTGGACCACTATTCTGGATACGCACGTCACGACGATTGTTTCGGCAATCATTCTGTTTTTTGTGGGCACAGGGCCGGTGAGCGGCTTTGGTCTCACGCTGATTTTTGGCCTTCTGGCCAACCTGTTCACCGCGGTCTTTGTTTCCCGCGTAATTTTCGATGCTGTCCTCAACCGCAAAGCTCGCGGTGAGGCGCTTAGCATCTAGTTCAAGGTCAAAACACAGTGGAATTTTTTCGCGATACCAACATCGATTTTCTAGGCAAGAAATGGTACTTCCTTAGCTTCTCGCTGGTTTTCAGCGTGGCCGGCATCTTGTCAATACTCTTCTGGCACCATATTCCGCTGGGCGTTGATTTCCGCGGTGGCACACTGGTTTATGTGAAGTTTGCCGAGACGCCGAACAACAATGCGATCCGCGCCGCACTGGACAAAGCCGGGCTGCACAATGCAAAGATCCAGAGTTATGACGTGCCCAGCGCCAATGAGGTGGTGATCTCGCTGGACCTGAAGGAAACCAGCGAGGCCGATCTCAACAAGGGAAAGGCCGACATTATTAATGCCCTGGAGACAAACCCGGTACCGGGCAAAAAAGATCTCAATAACAGCGATCAGGTAGGTTTTGACACGGTGCGTCAAGCCCTGATCGACAAAAACCCAACGCATGGCTCCCCCGCTGACTATGAAAACATGGCCCATGCGGTCATTAATGTTCGCGATAACGTGAAGGGCGGAGTGCTCTCAAGCCTTGACGACCTTAAAGGCGCTATTCCGGATGCGGCGCTGAATGCGCTGAAGGAAGATTTTTATACTGGCAACTTTGGCGTGCGCAACTCTGATGTTGTTGGTCCCCAGGTTGGCGGACAGTTGCAGAAACAGGCCACGCTGGCGGTAGGGTTCTCACTGCTGGCCATGCTGGTTTACCTGTGGTTCCGTTTTGAACTGATTTACGGCGTAGCCGCAGTAGTAGCGGTCTTTCACGACACCTTAATCACAGTAGGTGCTTTCTCCTTGACGAATCAGGAGATAACGCTTACTGTTATCGCCGCGATTCTAACCCTTGTCGGTTACTCGATGAACGACACCATTGTGGTGTTTGACCGCGTGCGAGAGAACGTGAAGCTCATGCGGCGTGAGAGCCTGGCAGAGATTGTAAATAAGAGCATTAATCAGACCCTGAGTCGGACCATTTTGACTTCCGGCCTTACGTTCCTGACGGTGCTCTCGTTGTATCTTTTCGGTGGAGAAGTACTTCACGGGTTCTCCTTTGCCTTGGTGATCGGCATCTTAATAGGGACATATTCGTCGATTGCCGTAGCAGCTCCCATGCTAGTGGCATATACGGATTGGCGGGCGAGGCGCTCTGGATCTGGTGCAGCGGTGCTGCCAACCCAGGGTAAGGGCGCAGGCAACAAAGGTAAGGTTCGGGTCAAAGTATAGGTCAAAAAAATTTGTATAGGCCGAAAATTCCCCCGGTTTTCGGGAGCAAATTGAGCGGTCCCGGTGTCCATATAACTTTAGGAGTTCCCCTAGGAGAAGAGGCATGTTTGAAGACAGCCTGATGGAGTCCGGAGGCAGAATTAAAACCAACCAGAAGTGGACAGGATTGGTTTCGACCTTAGTGCAGCTTTCTCTTGTTGGCTTTTTGGTCTTGCTGCCATTAATTTTCACTGAGGCGCTGCCCAAAGGTACGTTGACGACGTTCCTGGTTGCGCCGCCGCCGCCACCGCCGCCTCCACCTCCAGCCGCTCCGCAAATCCAGCACGTACAAAAAGTCAGCGAGATTGTGGATGGAGCGCTGCGCACTCCCAGCAAAATTCCCAAAAAGATACAGATGATTAAGGAAGAGGAATCTCCAGCACCCAGCACAGGCGTGGTTGGCGGAGTTGTGGGCGGAGTTCCTGGTGGCTCAGCAGGTGGAGTCATTGGCGGCCTGATTGGTTCTTCAACGCCGCCTCCTAAACAGGCCACCCCGCAGAAGTTACGCGTTTCATCCGGAGTAGTGGAAGGGTTGAAGCTGAATGCGCCCAACCCTACGTATCCGCAGATGGCGCGCATCGCCCACATCCAGGGAGATGTAGTTCTGCAGGCAACCATAAGCAAAACAGGTTCTGTTGAAAACCTTCATGCGGTAAGTGGGCATCCAATTCTCATTCAGGCTGCTCTGGATGCCGTGCGGCAGTGGAAGTACAAGCCCTACATCCTGAATGGAGAGCCCGTGGAAGTAGAGACCACTATCAAGGTCCAGTTCCACATGTAAGTGAGGGATTTTTCCCTGACAGGGAGCTAAAAAAGTAGAGCACCGTTCCCGACCCAAAACGAGGAGATTCGTCCAATCGCGCCGCTCTTGTGTGTTCTAGCCCAGGCACGCTCTCGGCAAAAGTTCTTAACAAGTTCTGAGGAGGAAAATTTAAACCCATGTTTGTAGCCAATATCGCAACTCTAATGCTCGCCAAAGCGCACCTACTTGGCTTTTGGCTCTTCCAGGATGACACCAGCGTCAACTGGTCTGACCCCATTTCACTGCTTAAGCACATGGGCTGGCCCGCTCTTGTCATTGTCGTGGTCCTGTTCATCATGTCAGCTTGGTCTATTGGCGTAATGATTGATCGCTGGATCGCTTTCAGCGCTGCCCGTAAACAGTCCCGCCAGTTTGCTCCGGTGGTTGCCGGCGCACTGCGTGAAGGAAAATTGGATGAAGCCATCCGCGTAGCCGAGCGCAATAAGAAAAGCCACCTGGCCAAGGTTGTGACCGCCGGCTTGCAGGAGTTTAAGGCCCACGGCGATTCTGCAGAAATTCCTGGCGAGCAGGTGGAAGCCAGCAAGCGCGCCCTTGAGCGTGCAGAAGCCATTGTCCACGCGGAGTTGAAGCGCGGCCTGGGCGGACTGGCCACCATTGGTTCCACGGCGCCGTTCGTCGGCCTGCTGGGCACAGTCATCGGTATTTTGAACGCATTTAACAAGATCGCGCAGCAGAAAGCTACAGGTCTGGGCGCAGTTGCCGGTGG
>DASRDW010000007.1:0-21314 GCA_035652415.1 Candidatus Angelobacter sp.
TGGAGGGGTCAATTCTTCATGATCGTAAAGGGGTCAGTTTTGCATGAACGTTGGCAGTATGACGCCGGAGGGACCAACCACCAACACATCTTGCGGCACTATCAAAGAAGAGCCGTCAAAGGTATAAGAGAGCGACTCATGCTGGGCTAGAGATTGATGGCAAGTGCGCGAGAGGGAAACAAAGCTAATGGCTTTAGAAGTGAAGTGTCAATAAAAAATGGCCGCGATCAGCTCGCGGCCTTTTCTGTTGGAATTTTAAAGACCTTTAGCGACGGCTTTTCTTTTTCTTGCTTCCGCCTTTTTTCTTGGTGCTCTTTTTTGCGGCCTTTTTCTTGGCTGGCGCCTTTTTACCCCGGCCGCTTGATCCCTTCTTGCTCGCGCTCTTTTTCTTTGCAGATTTTTTCTTAGCAGCTGCTTTCTTTTTAGCGGGCTTTTTCTTTCCACCGCCACCGCCGCCGCTGCGCGAAGGAGCAGGAGTGCTCACGGGAGCTGGAGATTCGTCGGTTGATTCTTCATCGCCACCGCCGCCTGATTCAGCACCAATCGATTCTTCTTCTTCCTCGTCGTAATCTTCTTCTGCAGAGCCGCCACCGTAGCCACCGATGTCGCCGTATTCTTCGTCCATATCGTCCTCACGTCTTGCTTTGAGGGTCTCGTCGTAAAAGCTCATGTTTCCTCCAGAATTAAGGCCGCTAGCCATGCCACAACTATGCACAAAACAAACAGGCGCGGATTATACCAAGCTATATGAATTGTGTGTCAACACCTGCGCATCAAGTGTGCAACGCGCCGCCTGAATAATCAAGCTTCATTGGCTCTTGGCGTTCAGGGATTCATTTTGTCCCGCTGCCGGGGCGGCCTTGGGTTTGGATTTGGCAAGGGCTTTGTGGGTCGTTTTCCGTCTTCTGGGCGCGCGATCCGGTTCTCCCGGCGCCAAGGGCTTATAGATCACCAATAGTCTGCCCCGGCGTAAGCTGTTTCCTTTCAATCCGTTCCAGCGACGCAGGCGCTCCGGCGGTACGCCAAAATCTTCAGCTACAGAGAAGACTGTATCCCCGGTGTGGGTCCTGTAATGTGAGGCATGTCGCGAATAAACAATCTTGCCGTTGATCCCTGAGCCGCTTACCGGAATTACCAGCTTTGCTTCGCTGAGCAGAGAGTTGTCCTCAAGATGGTTAGCCTGTTCAATGGCCCGTTCCGTGGTGCGATATTTACGCGCAATGCCTGCCAGCGTATCTCCCGGCTGGACACGGTAATAGCGCCAGGTCGCGCGTTTTTCTGCGGGAATGGACGCGATGGCAGCTTCATATTGCGCTTTTGAACCTTCAGGCAGATGGAGATCAAACTCCTGATCTTTGGGAGTTGTGCGGCGCAGCAGGCTGGGGTTCAGCTCAATCAACTCATCCACCGGCGCATCCACGCACTCTGCCACCAGGCGCAGATCCACGGGATAATCAACCTTTTCCACGTCAAATCGCAAAGGTGGGTCAGGCTGTATTTCATCCAGCCCGTACTGTGCCGGGTTCTTAGACATGATGGTCATTGCCAGGATGATAGGAACGTAATTCTTGGTTTCGGCGGGCAGGACATTGCGTTTGTAAAGCTCCCAGAAATCGGCATAGCCGGTGCGCCTTACCGCTTGCTGTACATTGCCTGGGCCAGAGTTATAGGCTGCCATGGCCAGATACCAATCGCCAAACTGGTTATACAGATCTTTCAGGTGCCGCGCCGCAGCCCGCGTAGCTTTTTCCGGGTCTTGGCGATCATCCACCCACCAGGTGCGTCGCAAGCCATAGCCCACGCCACGGCTGGCCATAAACTGACACATTCCACGCGCCCGCGCGCGGGAGAGCGCCTGCGGTTTGAATCCAGACTCAGCCTGCGCCATGTAAATCAGGTCTTGGGGAATGCCTTCTTCCTTGAAGATGCGCAAGATCATGTCGCGATAGCGCCCGGAGCGCGCCCATGCACCTTCAAAAACGCCGCGGCCGTGTGTAGAAAAATAATTGATGTAGCCAGCCACGTAGTCATTGATCATCAGCGGCAAGTCAGACCGGGTGTGTTGCAGGTCGGCTTCAGCTTCAGCTTTTACGTGGGCATCGGCAGACGGCTCTACCTGATTTGCCTCATCAATCGGCGCAGGCACCGGTTGCTGCTCCGGCAGGTTCTCAGCATCCTTGGGCGTTTCTGTGCCAAGCATGTTGATTGCATCTGTAATCTTGTCGAACTCCTGTTGCAGGCGGTCATCGGATTTTATGTCCACCTGGATCTGCGTCAGGATTTCTATTGCGTGATTCAGATCCTGTCTGGCGGCATCAAGCTTGCCCGCCACAAAGTTACTCTCGCCTGAGGCATAAGCTCTTTCAGCTTCGGCAATAACGGCTGGCACCGGGTCTGACCTTTGTGGGTCCATAGTAGCAGGTATCTGGGCCTTCACAGGCACATGTTGCACTGGCTTAAATGCCGTGGATATTGTAGGTGCAGAAGATGCAGAAGTTGGAGTTGAGGGATCGGCGCTGGGCGCCATGGCTTGCGGCGCTGGCTGGGCGGCCTTCTTGCTGTCTTTACTGGTGCACCCAAACGCAGCCGTGAGTCCCATGGCCAGAATGATTAAACTCAAACGCTTCAAGCAATACTCCTTGGTAAAGCGCAAATTCCGCGCAAGCGCACATCATATCTTTCAATTTGGACGAGCTTTCCTGGCCGAAGGCAGCAGGCTCCTCCAGGATAAACCGGAAGCAGGTCCTTTTATTTTCACACGAATAGAAACAAACAGGCCCCAGAAAGCGCTGGGGCCTGTGGTTACTTTGGGTCACTTACCAGCTAACGCGCAAGCCAAACTGGAACTGCCGTGGATCAAACGCCGCAGTCGGCTGACCGGCTTCGGTATAAAGCGTATTCACGTCTGCCACGTTGAAGCGATTAATAAAGTTGAACATATCCACCATGCCTTCCAGCTTCATGCGCTCATTGAAGTTGAAGCTGCGGGCAATGCGCATATCGGTAAAGATCGTCATTGGCCGTATGCCAGCGTTTCGACCCAGATTCCCATCAAGTGAGCCGGTAAACGAGCCATCCAGCGGATTGGAATCAATGAAGCATGGAATCTGGAAAGCACCGGTGGGCGAAGATTTGGATGGCACTGTCGGGAAGCCGCAGACGTTGGTTGGCGTGTTCGGCGCAACGGCGTTCGGCCGGTCAGTGGACGTGCTGAAGTTAAAGTTCTGGTCAGTGGCGGTCACAATGTTGAACGGACGGCCCGAGCTGAACTCAAGGATTGGGGCCACCGTCCAATCGCTTAGAACTTTGCCCCAGAAATTGGCGCCTGCTTTGCCACTCTGGTAGATGCCGCTGAAAACAAACCGATGGCGCTGGTCAAACGTGGAGTTGGCGCGCTCTGCGGCCGGGTTCAGATCGTCCTGGGGTGTAAGCAGAGATTGCAGGTCAGTGGAATCATCAATCGCATGCGACCACGTATAAGAAGCCAGGAACTCATAGTGATTCCGCATCCGCTTGCGCAGGTTCAGCGTCATTCCGTTATATACCGAGCTACCGTTGGAGAAATTGGCCACCATGTCGCTGAACGGTACTGTGGTGCCCAACCCCAGGTGGTATTGTGCGGCTACTGCATTCGCCAGCCCCATGCACGGCGCAAATACTGAAGTGAGTGATGGATTGATCCCTGAAGGCCTAAAGAAGCTCAACAGTGCCGGTGGCACAAAAGGGCCTGCCGGTCCCACATTGCAGGTGGCGATCGTCAAAGGATTGGTAAAGAGCGGCTGCGCGTTTGCAACTGCCCAGGCATTCGCGCGTTCCCAATTCTCCACAATAGCCTTGGAGCTTGCCGGGTTTACGTTGATCGGACGATTGAGATGGTGGCCGCCCGTATAGTTGTAGGTCGCGCTTACTGCAAACTCATGTCCCAGATCATGCTCAATTGAAAGGTCGGCCTGCTCTGCGTAGCCATAGACAAAGTTGCTGGCCGTGGGGAAGCCGAAAGGCTGCGATATCAACGGTACGCCTGCGGTCAGGTATTGCTGGTTGGCAAAGACTGAAGGTGCATTAGGTGAGGGATTAAAGCGCTGCTGGGAATCCAGGAAGTTTGCCGCTGCTGCAAGCCCCGGTGAGAGGCAATTGCCAACGCCAAGCAAGCCCTGGAAGGCATTAGTGGCGTTTAAGTTGAGTGCATTCGCTGGGGAAGCCGGTGCTGCTGGATTGCACGGCGACCCGCCAAACAGAATGAATTGCGGCGCCTGGCTGCCATCTGCCACGTCAGAATCAAACGCCAGAGCCAGCAGCGGATGGTCATAAAACATGCCGTACGAACTGCGGATTACCGTTTTGCCATCGCCTTTGGGGTCCCAGGCCACGCCCACGCGCGGAGCCACGTTGTTGCTGTCTCGCGGTATGCCTTGCGTGATCCCCAGCGAGCTCTGCGCTGATTGTGAAATCGAATTTACGGCTTTGAACTGTGGTGAAAGCTCATAGTCATAGCGCACGCCGTAGTTAAAAGTCAGGTTGTTGCGAACGCGCCATGAATCCTGCGCGAAAACGCCGGTGTACGTTGTGCTGAACTCGTCATGCGGATTGCCAATGCCCTGAATGAACACCTGCGGAATGCCCAATCCATAGGCCTGTACCGCGGAGAAGTTCGGAAAGCCGCCAAAGGCCGGGCTGAGCTGGGAGCCAGTCAACTCAGAGAAGTTGTAAACTCCGCCAAAGTTCACCGTGAAGTCCGCGACCACGGGAAGATAGGTCAGGTCGCCGCCGAATTTGAAGCTGTGACGGCCTTTGATGATGGAGAAGTTATCGCCACCCTGGCTGCGTTTTTGCACTCGCTGAACGAAAGAGAAAGGCTCGCGCCCAAAGAACGCGAATCCTGGAATGTTGACGGCGACATCGCCGCCGCCCGGCGCAGGAGAAAAGTTGTACAACAGCCCGCGGCGAGAAAATTCGTAACGCGCTTCATTGATCTTGTTGCTGCCCAGAATCCATGTATCCTGCACGCCGATGCTGCCATCGTGGTAGTTCTGTGTTGAGGTGCGGGAAAAAGCGTTCTGGCCAAAGTCCTGGTTCTGCGCGTTTACCTGGATGCCGGTCTGGTTGCTGGGACTGAGCGCCCCACGCACCATGATGGAATTGTTGTTGGCGAATTTGTGATCCAGGCGAAGCGAGTAAAGTTCCGTGGCCTCTGAAATTGGATAGTTGCCAGTCTGGCTAATCAGGTTATGGAATGACGCAGGCAGCGGCGCACCTGTTGTGATAAATTCGCCCAATATCCCCGGCGTTCCGGGAGTCCCTGACAATGCAACCGCTGAACTGAATGCTGCCAGATCTGCATATGCAAGCGTAAACGGAGTAACCGGAGTTGTTGTCAAAAACTGCGCTTGTGCCGGCGTTACCAGCGAACCTACCGGCAAGCCAAGGCTGACCGCATTCGCCAACGGAACCAGTCCAAAATTGTCGGCGCCAATGGTGGAGAATCCTGTCTCCTGCCGCCGCGTGGTTTCAAAAGAGAAGAAATAGAAAGTACGGTCCTTCTTGAGTGCTCCGCCGAACGCTGCGCCTGCCTGCACGCGCGTATAAGCCGGATCGGGAGTATTGGTAAACGGATTCTGCGCCTGGAAATTGCGGTTTCGTAAATAACCAAAGACGCTGCCATGAAAATCGTTGGTTCCGGACTTGGTAATGATGTTGACTACGCCGCCGGAAGCGCGGCCATATTCCGCTTCATACCCATTGGTGATGATCTGAAATTCCTGCACGCCTTCCTGGGAGAGCGTGGAGCGGATGCCATTCACCGCATTGTCCACGGCATCCATGCCGTCAACGTTCACCACGTTGGAGCGTGCGCGCTGCCCGCCAAAGTTCAGGCCTGAAGTCGGCGCTGCGCCAATACTGGGCGCCACATCGCGCTGGACCTGGGAGTTGGTCAGAGAGAAATTGACATAGTTGCGGCCATTGATCGGCAGGTTCTCAATCCGTTGCTGGCCGATGGTGGTGCTGGTCGAAGTTTTGGATGTTTCGACCAGCAGCGGCTCGCCCGTGACCAGGACTTCCGTCTCTGTCGTCGGTAACTGCATAGTTATCGGATAATCGGCTACCTGCCCCACGGTGAGACCTACGTTTTTGGCCACCAGTTTGGCAAAGCCTTTGGCGGTGACGGTAAGCGTGTAATGGCCCGGCGGAAGTGAAAGCAGGGTAAAGAACCCGAACTCATTGGTCTGGGCCGAGCGCTCAAAATTTCTCGCTTCGTCGTGGACAGTCACCGTGGCGTTCTGGATCACAGCGCCATTTGGATCTTTAACCGTGCCGTGCAGATCGGCTGTGGCAGCCGTCTGGGCTGTGGCTGAAACGGTGAAAGAGAACACGAACAACGCAAACACGAGTCGCTGAATAATCTTCATTGCCTGCTGCTCCTTGCCCCATGCGGCACAAAACAGATGTTTGTTGCAGAGGGGGCGAATGGTGCGCTTTTTATCATTCTGCAGGTACAAAGGCAAGCAAGTTATTTATCGATAAAACCCTTTTTGAGGAGTCAAAGGGACATAACGACCTGAATACAGGCTCGGAGATCCGGGACTTTATCCTTAAAGGCTGGACATCCATAGCCCTGTTCCGGCGTATAATTTGCCGCATTAGCTCCATTCTGGAGGGAGCCTATGCGCAGGAATACAATGCTCGGTTTATCCGCGGCTGCTGCTTGTTGCCTATTGGCCTTTGCCTGGGGAGAACAGAGAAGACCCACTGCGCCGTTCCCGGAGCCACGTGTACAAGAGCGTGTTTCTCCGGAACAGCACAAAGCCGTTGTGCGCCGCGTGTTTGATGAGCTGTTCAGCCGGGGCAATTACTCCGCTATCGGTGAGATTTACACGCAGGATTGCATTGTCCACCACGGCGGCAAGACCACGAGGCTGGATGAAGCCGTGTCAGAAGGCAAGGGCTGGCGCTCCGCTGCTCCTGATCTCCAGATGGTTCCTGAAAACATGTCGGTCCAGGGCGATATGGTAACGGTTTCCTGGATTGCCAGAGGCACGCACACCGGCCGGGGCAACGGCCTGAACCGGCCTACGGGAAAGCGCTTTCAAATACGTGGCAACAGCCGTTTTCGGATGGTAAACGGCAAGATCGCCGAAGTATGGAATGACTATGACCGCAATGAGCTTTTCCGGCAGATTGGCGTCTCTCCTGCTGCAGCTTTCCTGTATGACCAGTCAGAGAACCTGCGCTGGGCGCTGAACCGCGCGCTTTCCAGCGGATCGTCACCGGCGATATTTGACCGCTAAAGCGCCAGGGCCTTTAAGTTCTGCGTTCTATACCGCGATTAGAAATCCGTATGAGCCGCCCAGTGCTCGATTCCCCAGAGTCGCAGTTGGACGCCTTCGGCATGGACCGAGACTTCATCGAGTCCTGCGGCAAAACGCTCTTTCATTTTCTCCGCAAATATTATTGGCGCATTGAGGTCAGAGGCCTGGAGCACATTCCTCAGGCAGGCCGGGCGGTGCTGGCTGGAACGCATCGCGGTTTTATGCCCTGGGACGCGGTGATGATTTTGCACCTCATCGAGCGCAGCACCGGCAGGGTTCCGCGCTTTCTGGTCCATCCGGGATTGCTGAAATTTGGCCTCATGGCCAACTTCATCAGGAATCTTGGTGGTGTGCTGGCCTGCCGCGAAAATGCAGACCGCATCCTGGCCACCGATGAACTTTTGGGCATTTTGCCGGAAGGCGTGGAAGGCGCATTTTCATTGTATCGAAACGCTTACAAGATCGGCAGCTTCCGCCGTGACGACTTCGTAAAGCTAGCGCTTTGCCACCGAGCTCCAATCATTCCGTTTGTCATTGTGGGCAATGCAGAAATCCTGCCTATGTTTGCCCGGATCAAGTCGCGCTGGTGGACGCAGCATCTCGATTGGCCCTACCTGCCTATCACAACTTTTCCCTTCATCCCTGTGCCGTTGCCTTCAAAGTGGCATATTCAGTTCCTGCCTGCCATCAACGTCCAACAAAAATATCCTCCAGAGGCCGCGCGCGATCGTTCAGTAGTAAAAGCCATCAGCCTGGAAGTGCGCACCGCAATGCAGAATGCACTTGATGACATGCTCAAAAGGCGGCGCTCTATCTTCTGGGGATCGATCTTTACAGCGGACAGGCGCTGATACCCCCAAGATCGAGGGGCTGGATTTGGATTTTGATCACCCGATCATGTGCGATCACCCGATATGCCGATGAATGATGAATAAAGGTGCTCCTACCGAAGTTACTTTTACAATCCAGGTACATCTCCATAAACTAGGGGTACTCTCCCCAGGAACTCCCAGAAAATCCCGGTAAACTTGACTGGTATTTTCTTTCCCATTCCTGTTAGCACTCAGGGCGGGGCTTTTGATGGGCGGCACAGTTGTGGCAAAGTCAAAGACGCAGAGCAAGAACTACGTAAACGCATTCGCCAGCGCCGTGGCCGCGCTCAGCCGCGCCGGTGAGGACATTACTGCGCGCGTCCTGGAAATGCTGGTCAGCGACTTTGACGCTGCCCGCGCCGAACTCTGGCTCTGGGACAGCTCCTCCGGCTCCTGCTATCTCACCCATGCTGAAGGCCTCAAGGCTGCGCACCGCCTTGACTATGCCGCGGCTGGTTCAGGCGCTGTAGGCAAGATCGCGCATAACAAGACCACCATTGAAAATATCGTTCTCTCAACTTTCGGCGGTGACGATCAGGAGTTTGCCCGCGCCACCGGTCTCAGCCATATCTCCGGCTATCCCTTGCTGGCCGCCGGACAGCTTGCCGGCGTGCTTGCCATTTACACCACCGGCGAGGTCCCTGAAGATCTGCTTTTGTGGTGGCGGCTCTACTCTGAGATGAGTGCCGCCAAGCTCAACAACGTTCTGGCCACACAGGAAAAAGACAAGCGCATTAACCAGCTTTCGCTCTTGTTTGAAGCTACGCGCTTGCTCAACTCCACGCTCGATCTGGCTGAGCTTCTCGAACTGATTCTCAAAATCGCTCGGACTGAAGTGAAAGCTGAGCGCGGCACGGTTTTCCTGGTTGATAAATACCGTGAAGAGCTTTGGTCCATTGCCGCCTCGGGCCTCGACCATCAGGAGATCCGCATTCCGTTCGGCAAAGGTATTGCCGGGCAGGTGGCAGTTTCCGGCGAGATGGTCAATACCGAGGATGCTTACGCGCTGCCTTCATTTGATCGCACTCTCGATCAGCGCTTGAACTTCCGCACCAAGTCACTGCTGATCCTGCCGATTCGCCATCACTCAGGAGAAATTGTTGGCGTGCTGCAGTTGCTGAATGCTCAAAGCGGAAAGTTTTCTCCTGAAGATATCGGCTTTCTTACCAAGCTCTCCGGGCACATGGCCATGGCGCTGGAAAACGCGCAGCTTCATCGCGACACGCTGGAAAAGCAGCGCATGGAGCGCGAGCTTTCGCTGGCCCGCAGCATCCAGCAGCGCCTGCTGCCCGATGCGCCGCCGGTGGTTCCCGGTTATGACATCGCCATCCTGAGCGACTTCTGCTTTGACGTGGCTGCTGATTACTATGACTTCATCAATCTCGGCCCGCAGTCATTGCTGCTGGTGAGTGCCGAGGTCGAAGGCAAGGGCGTCTCTTCCGCGCTGATCATGGCGAACCTGCAGGCCACGCTGCGCGCCCTGGTCATGCATTTGCACTCGCTTGAAGTGCTGGCTTTCTCGCTGAATGAAATGCTCTACACCTATACGCGCGCGGGCAAACACCTCAGCGTCTTTTTGGGCTTAGTCGATACACGCCGCAACATCCTGCAATACGTGAACGCCGGCCACGTTCCGCCGATCCTGGTGAAAGGCACAACCGGCGAAGTGAAATTGCTGGAAGAAGGCGGTACCGTGATTGGCCTCTTCCCGCAGGCCGACTACACCCGCGGCACCATCAAATTGGAAAAAGACGACCTGCTGGTCTGCACCACAGATGGAATCATCCACATCTCTGACGAGCAAAAGCACGAATATGGCGCGCGCCGTTTGACGGATTTTGTGCGCCGCAACCGCGAACGCACAGCGCAGGGCATGGTGGATGCCGTCCTGGCCGAGCTCTCTGCCTATTCCACCGCCAGCATGAATGACGATGATAAGGTGATGATCGCGCTGAAAGTTACAGCGGACAAAGAAAGCTCTCCTGAAGTCTCGAATCCCGCATAGCTTTTTCTGCATAGCAGAGCTTTTCTGAAACCCCGAAGCGGAGCTTTTTCTGCAATCCGAATCCCGCGCAGCGGGTGAGGGAACCATATTGTCTCGAGAATTGCATACTCGGGCCAAGGCAACATCGTTTCCCCAACAAAGTTGTCTGATAGGATTTACTTCGAAATTCAGTAGCCTATAGTGATCCCTCACCCGCTCCACAAACCTATTTCAGACCGCGCCTCTTCGCAGGAGCGGGATTCGGGATTTCAGAAAAGGCTGACGGCTGACAGCTATTCTTTCGGCACCGTCTCCGACGTCTCTTCCGACTTCCCACTCTCATTGCCGCGCAAATCCACCGTTGATACTGAATAAAAATACTTCATCCCCGCCTGGATTCCCGGATCGGCAAACCGTGGTGTTTTGACCAGCTCAGAATTTATCTTTACCGGCAGCTCGCTTCCAACATGGCGATACACGTTATATCCCGCCAGATCAGGTTCGCTATTGGGCGTCCAGGTCAGATCGATAAATGAGCCACTCGCCGCCTCCGAATACACAGCTTGCACTCCAGACGGAGTGGCGGGTGGGAATATGTCATGCGCAAAAACCGTAGTGACTGGCGAATCGTCGCTCTCCACTTCTCCCTTGTGATTACCCGCCTGCCAGAGCGTTACCGGAACAACCCAATACTGATAGGTCTTTTCCCATTCAATGCCGTCATCCACAAAAACAATGGCTTCATTGCCGGCGCTCACCTGCTTGACCATTGCGGAATCGCTCGCGCCTTCCAGCTTGCGCATAATTCGGTAAACGTATTGCGCATTGATCTGTGTTTCATTCTTCGGCGGCCACGCCTGGTCCCAGGAGATGCGGATACCTGTGGGTACAGGCTCTGCCTGCACCTTTTGTGGCGTGGGTAGAGTTGGCACCAGCGGCACTGTGGCGCGATTGGGCAGGCCAAATGACTTGCCATTGCGGTTCTGCGCCAGCACGCTGTAAACCGCAAACTCGGCGCCGCCTGAGCGCAGCACATCAGTCAATGAATCTTTGGCGGTAGCTTGAGCGCCGCGCTCATTTTTCAACGCAGGTTCCAGCGGCTGTTCAGAGACGGTCTGAAAATGCAGCACGGGATCATGCGGTGAGATCAGCGCACGTTGTACCAGCATCTTGCCCTGTTTGCGGATCAACTCTCCATCACTGGTTTCTTTGGGCATAGTCCAGGTTAACGTGACCGTGTCACCCTTGCGCACTGCCCGGAGATCGCCAACAAACTTGGGAATACCAGTGGAGGGTGGCAACGGAGCGCCAGGAACGCCGCAGCCGGTCAGAGTGATGATAGTCAAGGTTAAAATGGCTTTTTCTAAAATCCCGAACCCGCGACGGCGGAGCAGCCGCAGTTCATTGAGACCGTAATGGAGCGGGTGAGGGATCACTATTTCTATGAAAGATTTTGAAGTCGAAATCTTACCAGCATGATTGAAAAAAGTGGCAGCCCCTGAAAGCTGAGCGGCTATAGGGCTCCCTCACCCGCTCCACAAACCGTATTGCAAGGCACACCTATTGCCGGAGCGAGATTCGGGATTTCAGAAAAGTTACAGAATATACCGCGACAAATCCTGGTCCTTCACAATATCCACCAGCATTTTCTTTACATAATCAGCATCCACTTTGACTGATTTGTCGTCCATGTCCGGCGCGTTGAAGCTGATCTCATCCAGTACGCGCTCCATGATGGTATGCAGGCGGCGTGCGCCAATATTTTCTGTTGCTTCATTCACCTGGAAAGCAAAGTGGGCCACTTCATTCAGTGCTTCGCGTGTGAACTCCAGCTTTAGGCCTTCGGTTTCCAGCAGCGCGGTGTATTGCTTTACCAGGGACGACTTTGGCTCGGTAAGAATGGCGATGAAATCATCCATGGTCAGCGATTTCAGCTCCACGCGAATGGGGAAACGGCCTTGCAGTTCAGGGATCAGGTCACTGGGCTTGGAGACATGGAACGCCCCTGCAGCGATGAACAGAATATGGTCGGTGCGCACCATGCCATAGCGAGTGTTTACCGTGGTGCCTTCTACGATCGGAAGAATGTCGCGCTGTACGCCTTCGCGTGAGACATCCGGGCCGTGCCCGCTCTCTCGTCCGGCAATCTTATCGATCTCATCCAGAAAGATGATGCCGGCCTGCTCCACGCGCTCCACTGCTGTGCGCGTCACCTGGTCCATATCAATCAGCCGCGATTCTTCCTCCTGCGCCAGGTATTCAAAGGCCTCGCTCACTTTCATCTTCCGCTTTTTGGTGCGCTGGCCAAAGATGTTGGGCAGCATGTCCTTGATATTGATGTCCATCTCCTCCACGCCCTGGTTGGAGATAATTTCAAATGCAGGAGTTGAGCGCTCACGCACTTCCAGTTCAACGGTGCGCTCATCCAGCTTGCCTTCACGCAACTGCTGACGCAGCTTTTCCCGCGTGCGGGTAGATGAATCTTCTCCTTCCGCTGCCAGCGCAAATCCTGCGGTAGATGCGGCCGGCGCGGGAGCGCCGGGAAGAAGTAAGTCCAAAAGCCGTTCTTCTGCTTGAAGCTCGGCTTTGTCGGTTACCTCTTCCAGCTTTTCTTCGCGCACCATGTCAATCGCGATCTCTACCAGGTCACGGATCATCGACTCAACATCGCGGCCAACGTAGCCGACCTCAGTAAATTTGGAAGCCTCAACTTTCAGGAACGGAGAGTTGGCCAGCCGCGCCAGTCGCCGGGCGATCTCTGTTTTCCCCACGCCCGTTGGCCCAATCATAATGATATTTTTCGGCATAATATCTTCCGCAATGTCCGGCGGAAGTTTTTGCCGCCGCATGCGGTTGCGCAGGGCAATGGCCACAGCACGCTTGGCGTCGTGCTGGCCGACTACGTACTTATCTAATTCCGTAACAATTTCTTTCGGGGTAAGCTCATCCAGCATTACGTCTGCTTCTTCCGTCACGCTGGGTAAATAAATCGCCATTACTGCGCTCCTGAAAGCTCTTCCACTACAAAGTTCTCATTGGTAAAAATGCAAATCCTGCCGGCAATCTTCATGGCTTCCTCAGCAATCTTCCGCGCAGGAAGCTCCGTGTTATCCAGTAAAGCTCTGGCCGCGGCCAGGGCATATGATCCTCCGCTGCCAATGGCAGCCACGCCACCGTCCGGCTCAATCACGTCTCCGGCGCCGCTGATCAGGAAGATCATGCTCGTGTCCGCCACCAGCAGCAGGGCTTCCAGATGGCGCAACATTTTGTCTGTGCGCCACTCCTTGGCCAGCTCCACTGCTGCGCGGCCCAGGTTGCCGTGGTACTGCTCCAGCTTGGCTTCAAAACGGGCAAAGAGTGAGAACGCGTCTGCAGTCGATCCGGCAAAGCCAGCCAGGATCTTCTCGTTATAGAGCCTGCGGATCTTGCGTGCCGTGTGCTTGATTACGTTTTCACCCAGCGTAACCTGGCCGTCAGCAGCCATTACTACACTGTTTCCACGGCGAACACAGACCACTGTGGTAGAACGGATTTTGTTCTGTTTTTTGGCGGAAGTTGACGTTCGTTTAGATGTCATGAGGACAATTCTTAATTATACAGCGCTAATTCTTTGGGTGCGGATGTGCTGATAGCTCTTTGACCTGCTGCCATTTAAGAGAGCCAAGCAACCTGGAACTCGACTGACACTACAGATCCGATTTTTTCACGACTACGAAGGTATGGCATGTGCGAGGGGGGCTAGGTTCCCGCCTTTCGCTTCCCTTCCAGCTCTGGCCATAGCTGCAATTGCGATAAAATGTCTCCTATTTACCTCCAGGAGGTTGCATGCTTCAAAAAGGCAAAATGGTGGTGTCAGCGGTTGTTCTGGTCATGTTCCTTGCCGGAACGGTTCCTGTGCGTGCTCTGGTCCGTGATGATGACCACAAATGTGAACAGCGCATCCACAAGGCGGAAGACAAATTACAAAACGCAATTCGCAAACACGGTGAACACAGTCGCCAGGCGGAACAGCGTCGCCATGAACTGGAAGAGGCGCGTGAACGCTGCCATCACGGCGATCACGATCATGACCACCGCTAGTCGCAAAGAACTTAATGGAGAATTTTGGCTGGGCCCTTTGGGGCCTGGCCTTTTCTATTCTTAGTCGGCGCCGATTTGATAAATTCTCTCCATGGCAAAAGACGTTCCTATCGGCGTTCGGGGCCAGGCGGAAGAAACTGTGGCGCACCGCCATACGCTCAACTATCACAATTCTGCGCTTCCTCCCATTTACTCCACTCCCAACATGATTGGGCTTATGGAGTGGGCCGCCTCTAACGCCCTGCTGCCTTACTGTGCCCAAGGCGAGATCAGTGTGGGCACGGCCATCAACATTGAGCATCGCGCGCCCACCACAATTGGAGCAGTGGTAAAGGCGGAAGCTGTGCTGGAATCGGCAAACGGGCGCTTTTATGTCTTCAGGGTTACAGCGCACAATGGCAAGGCAGAGATCGGTCGAGGCACGGTTACTCGGGCGTTTGTAAATCCTGAAGAGGTTGCAAAGCGGCACGGCGAGCGGAACGCTGGAGCATGAGTCACGCGTGGGATTCTCACTTCTTCTGCATCCCCAGCACTTTTGGCAGACTCTAATTTGGATCACAAGAATTTTGAATTGGAGATATTACGTATGAAAAAGCGGCAACTGGGAAATTCAGGAATTCAGGTTGCGCCCCTGATGCTGGGCGGCAATGTTTTTGGCTGGACCGCCGATGAGCCGACCTCTTTCAAAATCCTTGACACCTTTGTTGCTGCGGGCCTGAATTTTATTGACACAGCAGATAGCTACTCCACTTGGGTTTCCGGCCACAGTGGAGGCGAATCTGAGACCATTATCGGCAACTGGTTCAAGCGCAGCGGCAAGCGCGACCAGATCATCATCGCCACCAAAGTGGGTTCAGAGCTTCCCGGGCAGGGCAAAGGGCTTTCCCGCGCGTGGATCATGCGCCAGGCAGAAGCTTCCTTAAAGCGGCTGCAAACTGACTATATTGATCTCTACCAGTCGCATCGCGACGATCCCAACACTCCCGTTGACGAGACGCTGGAAGCGTATGCGCAGTTAGTCCAACAAGGAAAGGTGCGGGTGATTGGCTGCTCAAACTTTACTGCGGAGCGCATTCAGGAATCTCTGGCCGCCAGCCACAAACATTCATGGCCGCGCTATGAGAGCCTGCAACCCAACTACAACCTTTACGAGCGTGCGCCTTATGAGAGCACCCTGGAACCAGTGGTACTGCAGGAAAAGATGGGCGTGATTCCTTATTACTCGCTGGCCAGCGGCTTTCTTACCGGCAAATATCGTTCCGAAGCGGATCTTTCCAAGAGCCCTCGCGGCCAGGCAGCAAAGAAGTATCTTAATGATCGTGGCTTCCGCATTTTACAGGCACTGGATCAGGTGGCAGAAAAGCGCCAGGCCACACCGGCCCAGGTGGCATTGGCATGGCTGATGGCCCGTCCCAGCATTACCGCGCCGATTGCCAGCGCTACCAGTGTGCAACAGCTCAATGATCTGATTCGGGCCACGCAACTGGAGCTTGACCGTGCGTCCATTGAGCTGCTGAACAAGGCCGGTGCGTATGAGGAGCCGGAGAAGCGGATTGCTTCCTAAAATCCCGAAATTCGCCATAAAAGAGATGAAGTTTTCTGAAGCTGTATGGGCGGATGAGGGATCGCTATGTTCACAAGAATCAGGAAGCGCAAATTCTCAGAAAACATATTACAAGAGCGAGCCGCGATAATATCGTGACTATAGGGATCCCTCGCTCCGTTTCGGGATTTTAGAAGTAAAGCACATGCAGTTCTTCTCCACTACCGCTGACGCTGTTGCAGCGACCACTAAGAAGACCGAAAAGGTCCGTCTGGTGGCAGAGTATTTCTCGTCGCGCCCCGTGGATGAAGCTGCGCAGGCGGCGGTCTTTTTTTCCGGACGTGCCTTTCCTGCCTGGGAAGATCGCACGCTGCAAGTTGGCGGTGCGCTGTTATGGCGCGCGCTGGGAGAAATCTCCGGCAAAGGAGAAGTGGCCTTGACCGCAGCTTATCGCCGCCATGGCGATTTGGGATCCGCCGCGCAAGACCTGCTGGAACATGCTGCGCCGCGCAAGGCTTCTCTTTCTGTGGCAGATGTGGCTGCATGTTTTGATGAGCTTGCCCGCACGTCATCTGCGGCGCAAAAATCACACCTGCTGCAGGAGTTGCTGCGCCGCGCAACACCTGTAGAAGCAAAATACGTGATCAAGATCATCAGCGGTGATTTACGCATTGGTCTGCGGGAAAGCCTGGTGGAAGAGGCTATCGCCAAGGCCTTTGATGAAAAACCAGCCGCTGTGCAGCGAGCCAACATGCTGCTGGGCGACATCAGGGAGACGCTGCGACTGGCGGCGCGTCATCAGCTCGATCAAGCTCGCATGAGGCTCTTCCATCCCATCGGCTTCATGCTGGCCAGCCCGGCGCAGGACGCAGCTGAGGCCTTCTCCTATTTCACCCATGCCGCGGTTGAAGACAAATATGACGGTATTCGCGCCCAGGCCCACATTGGCGGCAAGGGAGATCCGCGGGTACGGCTTTTTTCGCGCACGCTGGATGAGATCAGCCAATCATTTCCAGAACTGCCGCCCGCGCTCCTGGCTTTTCCTAAGCCGGTAATTCTGGATGGTGAAATCCTGGCCTGGAGTCCGGATACCGCCCAGGCTTTGCCATTTTCTGAGTTGCAAAAGCGCCTGGGGCGCAAGACCGTTTCTGAAGAGATGATTCGCAGCGTGCCCGTCATTTACATGGCATTTGACATTCTTTATGCGCAGGGTGAATTGACGATCGAGAAGCCGCTGGAGCAACGCAGGAAAATCCTTGAGCAGGCGTTTGCCTCTGTTCACCCGGATAGCTTTGCAGTGGAGCACGCACTTGCCACACAAAATCCCCAGGGCCAACTGGTTTTTGAGCCGGCGATTATCGGCAGCCGCGGAAGTCCGCGCGTGATTCTTGCTCCCGCTCTCACCGCGAACTCTGCCGAGCATCTGGAAGAAATCTTTGTGGCGGCACGCCAGCGCGGCAATGAAGGGCTGATGGTGAAAGACCTCACCTCGCCTTACGCGCCGGGACGTAGAGGCAAATCCTGGTTGAAACTGAAGAAAGAGCTGGCCACGCTGGACGTGGTGGTTACAGCCGTGGAGTGGGGCCACGGCAAGCGCAACAAAGTTTTAAGCGACTACACTTTTGCGGTTCGTGATGGAGAGGAGCTTTTGAACGTGGGCAAGGCTTACTCCGGCCTCACAGACGCTGAGATTGCGGAGATGACGCAGTGGTTTCTGGAACACACGATTGAAGATCAAGGGTATCGTCGCGCCGTGGAGCCGAAGATCGTGCTGGAGGTGGCTTTCAACAACATGATGCGCTCCACCCGCCATGAAAGCGGCTACGCTCTTCGCTTTCCGCGTATTCTGCGCATCCGCACTGACAAGTCTGTGGATGAGATAGACACGCTTGAGACAGTCAGGGAGATTTTTGCCCGGCAGCAAGTAAGTCCGAAACGGCGCGAAGCTTAAAAAGTTCTAACGTCTGGTTTTTACTGCTTGCCGTTCCCCTACGTGGCCAAAAGGAATCACGCAGCCGTGGGCAACCTCACAATCCACGTTTTCCAGCTGAATTGTAGTGT
Organism: Candidatus Angelobacter sp.; assembly: GCA_035652415.1. Taxonomy (GTDB): domain Bacteria; phylum Acidobacteriota; class Terriglobia; order Terriglobales; family Acidobacteriaceae; genus Angelobacter. The sequence continues at coordinate 17,848 of DASRDW010000007.1, forward strand.
GGTCTATGTGGTAGGTATTGGCGAGCAATTGCGTCACCCGGCGCAGGATGGTTTGGCTCTCCGAGACGGTTATATCGTCGATCCGTATATGGCAGGAAAGCGCGTGGGTATCTGACCCAAGGCTCCAAACGTGGACGTCGTGAACGTCACGCACGCCATCAATCTGGCTCAGCACGGTGCTTACATGCTCAACAGAAAGGCCCTGCGGTGCTCCTTCCAGAAGGATATTCAGCGTCTCGCGAATAATGCCAAACGAAGACCATAGAATCAGACAGCCGATGCCGATGGAAAGCGCGGGATCAATCCACGTGCGCCCAGTCAAAAGAATCGCCCAGCCACCCACAATTACTGCCGCAGTGGAAAGCGTGTCGCCCATCTGGTGAATGAAGGCGCTGCGAATGTTCACGTCTCGCGCGGCTTTGAACAGCACCCAGGAAATTGTCCCGTTCATGACTACACCAATCACGGCAACCCAGATCATGATTCTGGGTAGGACCGTAACCGGGGTGCGCATCCTCATGACCGCTTCATAGAAAATATAAAACGCAATCGCTACCAGGGTAAGCGCGTTGACGAATGCCGCCAGAACACCCGCGCGATGATAGCCAAAGGTCTTGGTGGCACTGGGAGGCCGGGTTTGGATGAATACCGCTACCCAGGAAAGCAGCAGCGCGATAAAGTCAGTAAAGTTATGCCCTGCCTCAGAAAGTAAGGCCAGGCTGTGCGCCTTTAGGCCTGCTATGAGCGTGATGAGCACATACGCAAGAGTAGCCACCAATGAGTACCGCAAGGCTTTTGCGCTCAGTGGCGCATGCGTGTGCGTATGCGCAGAATGCATATTCTTAAGTGTACCGCCGAATACAGTTTGGATTCGAGCTTACTTAGAAGGTGGAACCTTAACGCCCACTCTGCTGGCATGAAAATGCCAAATATGAGCATGGCGTGGGTGCCAACGTCCCTATCGCTGCGATATTGTCCCTCGTTCCTCCTCGTAAATCCAGAGTTTTTAAAGTTTTAGAAAGACTCTGGTAACGTAACTGCGGTCAAAACTTGGCCTCAAACTTGCATCATATAAAAAAGAGTATTTTTGTCTATTTAGGAATGTCGGATGCCAAGGATTGGCTCTTTCAGGAGGTTTCTTATGAAGATGCGGTTTTTCTTAATCGGTGTGGGGTTTTCCGTGGCTTTGGCTGCCATAGGACAAACTGCAAGCCAAACACAAAGTCAAACACAGACGCCTCCTGTTACCTCAACAACACCATCAACCCAGGTGGGAAATGGCGCGCAAACTAAATCTGGGACGCCTGCGCCATCTGCCACAACCCCTCCGGCGGGGCATGTTGACCCAACGGGCACAGCACAGGCGCCCACTACGCCGTCAACGGGTGGTGTCGCCGGGGCCGCCAGCTCCAGCGCCACTCAAAGCTCGCCTGTTGAGCCTTCTTCTACCGGCGTATCTGCTGTTTCCGATCCAGATCTGGAAAGCCAGATTCAAAACGCACTGAACAAAGAACCAACTTTAACCGGCGATAGCACCCATGTGACGGTTACCCCAGATTCGATTGAATTATCCGGTAACGTGAATACGAGTAAGGAGAAGCTAACGGCCAGCCGCATCGTGCAGTCGTATGCCGGTAACAAGAAGGTCCTGAATCATTTGGCGATTGGTGGCAAGGGTTCACCGAGCGCTCAACAGCAGCAGGAAAGTCCGGCCAGCACTACAAATCCGTCGAGCACATCAAATCCTGCAAACACTACGAATCCGGCGACCAATCCTGAGCCTAACAAAGGTAGCCGGCCACCGCTCAGATAACAGTTAAGGGTCAGTATTCAAGGCGCGCCTGCTGGACCTGCTGGTTCACGGCGCGCTTTTCATTGATCGGAAGACGGAAAGTTGCGCCTTCAAGGCGAAGAAGTTTTTCTTTGGTGGTTAATCCGCCGCCATAGCCGGTGAGCAAACCGTTGGCCCCCAGAACGCGGTGGCAAGGAACCACGATTGCAATGGGATTGTCATGGTTGGCCTGGCCCACGGCGCGAAAAGCTTGTGGCCGGCCAATTTCTCTGGCGATCTCAGCATAAGAACGGGTTTCGCCGTAAGGAATCCGCAGCAGGGCGCACCAGCAATCTTTCTGGAAACTGGTACCGACTAAGTCAAGAGGGAAGGTAAATTCGCGTAGCTCTCCGCGAAAATAGGAATTTATTTGCTCTTCATAGGTACTCAGGCGCTCACGCGACTCAATCCAGACCTCCTCTGCGGAGAATTGAGGCCGAGTCCCCCGATAAAAATGCAGGAAGCGCAGGCCTTTTTCTGTGGCAGCGATCAGCAAAGGACCTGCTGGAGATTCGATTACTGTGAAGAAAATTGTCCTGGTCTCAGCCATAAAGAAATTCTAACAAGGTTAAGGTTGCCGATAAAAATTCCAGCAGGTGCTCTGACCTTACAACACGCGCTGAGGGAAACACATCTATTTCAACACTGCTGCCAAAAAAAGAGTGGCGGTGGCGTTCTGTCTCAGGGCATCAGAACGCAATCAAAAATCAGTTCTGCTGGCTGCGTGCCATAAGTGTAAGTACGGATTGCAGAGCAGAAGGGTTCCGATGGGTTCGGTAGTACAGCCATTCGCGTTTCGAAGTTGGGCTAGTGTTACAAACCGGGTGTTCCTTCTTCTGTCTCTCTGCGGCCATTGGCGCAGATCCGCAAGAACGTTGGCAGGTGAATGAATGGATATCCGCGGGCTGTTGTTGGTGAATTCGGGGGACACCAGAGAAGAAGATTTATCGTTCCTCGCTTCAGGCCCCCTGGGAGTTGTGGAAGTTGCTGGAAAAACTCCGTTGGAGCGCATGGCGGAACGGCTTCAGCGGTTCGGTATTTTGCCGGCAGCGGCTGTGATTGAAACCACGGCTTTTCCGGTTCGCCCAGGTAGTTCTTCGGCTCATAGTTATATTGCTGTCCCACCTGATCGTTTCTGGCGTGCTGCCGAAAATGCTTTCAATGAAATGGTGCAGAACGGCGCCGAGCTGGTGGTGCTGGTTCGTCTGGGTGCCTACGCGGAGATCGATTTTGAACATATTGTGCAGTTCCATCTGGATAGCGGAAGCCGCGTAAGCCAGGTCAGCCACGAGGGTAAAAATCTTGACATCTTTTGCATCAGCGCCTCACGGCGCAATGATGCTGCCTCATTGTTTCGCAGCCACCTGAGCCGCTGTCGCAGTGAATGCCCTCTTGTGGAGCACACAGGATACGTCAACCATTTAAGCTGCGCACGTGATCTCCGCCAGTTCGCCATTGATATTCTTACCCGCCAGACGCAAACCTGCCCGGCAGGACAAGAGATTAAACCGGGCGTATGGGTGGAGCGCACAGCTATCGTGGAAAAAGGCGCGAGGATTTTGGCGCCGGCTTTTGTTGGCGCTCTTGCACGCGTTAGGACCGGCGCGGTGATCACGCGTTGCTCCACTGTTGAACA
>DASRDW010000008.1:0-8172 GCA_035652415.1 Candidatus Angelobacter sp.
ACGATAGAGCTTGAGCGCATCCGGGCCAAATTCCGGGTAGACCTGGGACGCGATTTGACGGCCCTAGAACGCAAGTATCTGGGCCTATCCAGTGTTGTGTTGCCTGACGATAGAACCACACCCAAGCACAAATCTGCTTCCATCAGCAACCGCCGAAAATCCTGAGATTCCAAACGAAATTCATTTCTTCCAGCGTTCACACAATTCTGGGCTACAATCTCCCCACTTTTCCAAAAGCTATGCCAGCCAAATCGCACAAACCGCGATTCGAGCACCGTCCGGTTCGGGGGATGAAGGAGCGAGTTGAGTCTTATTGCACTCTCTGCAAGAAATTCATTGCCGCGAGTGATAAGTCCAAAGCTTTGCGGATTGCCGAGAAAGTCCACATCTGCCCTGAGCGCAAGAAATAAAGCCGGGCTTTCAGGCACTATTTTGGCGCGGATGGTAATAGCGAGATTGGAACGTAATGAGAATAGCTCGTTACCTTTATTCATTCGCAGCGAGAGATATTGCATTATATTTTCGCAGACGAATAAAATTAAATAGCCATTTCAACGCTGATCATCATCCTGGAAACTCTTGGAGAAAGGCGGTTTCCTAACAGAATGGAACAAAATCCAGAGGTCTTGAATTCATGGAAGGAAGTGGCCACTTACCTGGGCCGAGGGGTTAGAACAGTGCAGCGATGGGAGCGGGAATTACAACTTCCAATAAGGCGACCACGGCACAAAGCGCGGAGTGCAATTATGGCTTTTCGCGGGGAACTGGATCAATGGCTTGCCAGCATGAGGGTGCAAAATACTGATTTGCCTGAGACGCTGGAGCAGCTTGAATTGCGTTTGCAGCAATTACAAATTGAAACGCGGATTGTCCGGGATAAAATCTGCAACATTAGAAGATATGTTCCTCGAAAGATTCACAAAGCTGCGGCGTGAAGAATGAGATTAGAAAAGAAATGGCATTTGAGATCTTCTGCCATCTACAGGATCTTTAGACAGCGGATTGCTGCTTTAATTCCGGGAACATACGTGCAGCAGATTCGAAGTGACCGGCGCATAGAGCAGCGCGCCGTTCCAATCCCGCTGCCGAGGTCACAATGATCACCCGATAAGTGGGCCGTAAACAATGATTGCAGTTCGCTACCTCCTGAAGCATTCTGTCACAACCGCTTGTCCAAAGTGGAAAGCAATCACTGATTCGTTCTCCGGGTTTCAAGCTGAATAGAGAATCGGGGTCATGCTGCGAATGGTGCATTGGCCGGATACCTCGTTGCCCGATACCATATCGTTCGAGGACCATCTTTTCAGCATCTTTCGTCGGTGAAGAGTGACTTCAGTAACTGAAACGCAAAGAAGCCGATTTTCACCATTTCCCTGCATCAGCTTGCCCGTTTTAACGGCCGGGGATAACGAAAATACATCCGGAGATCGCCGACATCGCACGAGATCGGAAAGCACAACCGATAGACCTTGTTATAGGACTACTCGCCATCCGGCGCGAATCAGCACAAAAAAACGGCGCACCTCTTTTGGAGATGCGCCAATCACCACATCAGGATGAATACTTAATTGCCGTTCTGGTTTGTGTGTTCAGAGGCGTGCATCACACGGAATGTGCTTCCGCCGTTTGACCACACAAGCACCATTGCATCTTTGCCAGCCGGAATGTTACCCAGATCGCTCTTGACTTCTGCAGCGTTCTGCACGGGTTTGCGATTGACTGACAAGATCACGTCACCGCGCGAGATTCCAGCATTATCCGCCGGGCTGCCCGGCACAACGCTATCCACCACAACGCCCTTTACGTCAGAGGGCAGTTGCAGTTGATCGCGAAGATCAGGCGTGAGGTTCTCAAGGCCTACGCCCCAACGCGCTTTGCCTTGGGATTGACCTGAGTTGGCATTCGCTTGCTCAGTGTTGTTGTCGATTGCCTCCAGCGTGATGGGAATGCTGGTGGTCTTGTCATCACGGAAAATGCCGAGCGTGACTTTATCACCAGGGCGGCGGCCGCTGATGGCAGCTTGAAGCTGGCCGGAGTTCTCGACCTTCTTGCCATCGAGTTCAGTGATGACATCGCCCACCTTGACGCCGGCTTTGGCTGCAGGTGAATCAGGCTCAACCTGGCTGACCAGCGCGCCAGTCGCGTTGTTGAGGTGGAAGAAGGTAGCGTTTTCAGGCGTCACGTCATTGATGGCGATGCCCATGCGCGCATGCTCAATCTTGCCGTCTTTCAGCAGCGTGTCAATTACAGGCCGAGCAATCTGAGTAGGAATTGCAAATCCCATGCCGGAAAAAGTGCCCGTACCCGAAATAAGAAACGTGTTGATGCCGACGATTTCTCCGTGCGCGTTGACCAGAGGTCCGCCGGAGTTGCCGGGATTGATAGCTGCGTCGGTTTGAATGAACTCGCCGGGCTTGCGACGGTCTTGACTGTCAGGGTTAGGACGGTTCAGCGCGCTCACAATGCCGCGCGTCACGGTGAATCGGAAGTTAAAGGGATTGCCGAAGGCCAGAACGGTTTGTCCAGGCTTGAGGGTGGTGGAATCGCCCCACGGGAGGCTTGGGAAATTGCTGCCGTTGATTTTGATGACCGCGAGGTCGGTCATTGGATCGGCGCCAATTAACTTTGCCGGAAGCACACGGCGATCATTTAATGTGACCCTTATGTCCGTCGCTCCCTTAATTACATGGTTGTTCGTGACGATGTATCCGTCAGGCGAGATGATGATTCCGCTTCCCAGCCCATGTTCCACGCTCGGCCCCTGGCGCATCTGCGGCCCAAAGTTGAAACCAAATGGCCCAAAGAAGCGCTGCATTTCTTGCTGTTGATCATCCGATTGATCTTGCTTTACCCGTGACGTTACCGTCACGTTTACAACTGCAGGTGTTACCCGCGCGGCCAGCGTTTCCATCGCATGGTCAAGCGCGCTGATTGCGCTTACGCTGCTGTCATCCAACGGCGCTGCCGCCGGCGACATACTGGCCGCATTTGCGGCTGCAGGCTTAAAGATTTCATAGCTCCCAAAGCATCCGGCCAGCACCAGTGCTAACACCGTTGCCAGAGTTTTGCGCTTCAGGAAAGGTTTCCATTGATCCAGTTTTTTCATCGCTTGCTCATCTCCTATAAAGTCAGATTTTGCTTATAAATTTGGTTCACAATCTCGCTGGTCTTGCTGCAACTAGTTATTTAGTTCTTACGATCACAAAATTTGCAGACCATAGAATTGGCCTGGCTGCTCTTTTAGATTTTTCTGGGAATTGTTTTTTGCTGAGCCTTAGCTGTTACCACGCTGATTTCTACAACGCGCAGCTGCCAGCTCTGCACTGCGGCCTGCGGCCCTTGTCCAACTACCATCACAAACTCTTCTCGTACGGTTACCAACTCAGGCGCGGGCAGCACCGGCTGCTGCGTTTTCGCCATCAGCCTTGTCGGCTCTTCTCTCAGTGAATTTAATGCTAGTTTTTCCGGGTCGTGCCGCTGGGGCTTTACTGCTCGCCTGCCGATCGCTACATCTGACCTGCCGATCGCTGCTTTCTGTTGGTCCGCGCCTGACTTCAATGCTGCATTCCAGGCGTGGACCTTAGGCTCACCCGAAGAGGAAGCACCGTTGAAATTTGAAGCCACAAATTTTGCTTTTGTTACCACAGGCTGCATTGGCTTAGTTGCCGCAGCGATTTGCTGCGTGTTGTTTTGCACCGCATGAGCATTGCTGGCTGAGGCCGTCAGAACTTTGGCCGTAGGAGCGCCGTCGCTAAAGCTGATCACCATCGGCGCCTGCGATGCAGAGAACACGCACAAGCCCGCAACCACTACCACGGTTGGAATTGCCGGCTTCCACAACTGGCGCGGCTGCGGACGGCTCGGGTCCAGGATCTTTGTTACTCGCGCAGTTAGCTGCCGTAAACGTGTAACAGCAGCCTGTGCCATTGCCAACTGCCTTCTCAAAAAACTTCTCTCCGCAACGTGCGCCAGGCACTCAGCGTATTCGTGCGGCGTGCCGGAATGGGCCAGCACTGCGTCGTCGCACGCCATCTCGCGATCAAGGGAAAGCTTCTGCTCAATCCACCACACGCTGGGTAAAAAGAAAAGAAATGCTTTCACAATTTGCTGCGCCAGGTTGGTCCAATCATCACGGCGGCGTAAATGCGCAAGCTCATGCAGAAGGATGAACTTTAATTTCTCCGCCGGCGTCCCCTGTAATAGCCACTCCGGCAACACAACTGCCGGTTTAAAGAACCCGATCGCAGTCGGTACTTCCAGTTCCTTTGACGCCAGCAACTCTACTGGGCGTGAATTCCTAAATTCGGTGATCAGGGCGGCAACGTCCGAACTGAGTGTCTGTAAATCAACCACAGTTGATCTGGACCGCAACCGATGCACCTGCACCAGCGCCAGGGCCACTCGCGCAAGCCCAATCACGGTCACACTCGCCCACACTAAAAAGATGCCCACCGCCCATGACGATGACACCGTAATCGTCGCATGTGCTGATGTAGCAGAGGCATGTCCGTGAACCAAATACAACCCGGGCAGCGGCAACAACGCTGTAACCAGCAATGTTGAAAACCATACGGCAAAATTTGTTCTGGAATCTCGTTTCGGTAGCAGATAAAGCAGAAGCCAGACCATCACAGCCAGCAATGTGCCTATGCCCAGGCTAAACAGAAGCCGTTCAGCCGCAATCGGAGCAATCGAGTGGATGCTGGCAGGAAAGTTCATGATCTTTCTTTCCCTTCCTGTACCATTTGTTTCAGGCGGGTAAGTTCGTCCGCGCTGATGCTCTTGTCTTCAAGGATATTCAGCAGCAACAGCTCGTGCGAGTTCTTAAAAAATCTGCCCACCAGGTTCTTAATCTCAAACCGTGTCGCTTCTTCTCTGCCTACCAATGGCATATAAATATGGGCTCGCCCTTCTTTAGCGTGCTGAACGTATCCTTTTTTTTCCAGAATTCTTATGGTCGTAAGCACAGAGTTGTACGCCAAGGCTGGTTTGATAGGAAGCTCTTCCAGAATGGCGTGCACAGTTGCCGGCCCTTTCTGCCACAACACCTCCATCAACCTCAATTCAGCTTCCGTTAATGTGGGCGATTTCTTTGGCGGCAAGTTTCTGTGCTCCTCGCTTCCTCTGAGAGATTTTTCCTTTGTTTTATTAGACGCGGGAAACCGCGAAATAGTAACTAATTATTTAGTTATTTTTGCTCGCAAAATTAGCCGAATACAAACCTTTTACTTTCAATTATTTGGATTGGTTCACTTTTCAGGCTAACTCTGTCCGCTAACAAATACTTCGCTGAATAAATGATTGCAGAGCACAGAATAAATGATGGCTGCAGCCGTCCCTTGGAAATGGGTGAAACATACCCTTTGCGTAGTTCGCATGTGAGTTCGCAAAAAAACGCCGCCCGTTTCCGGGCGGCGCATTGTTGAGGCCCATTCAAGGGCTAATTGATGATCAGGTTGACGGTAATTGTATGCACCAGACTCCCGCTGGTGGCGTTAATCGTGATCGGATAGGTCCCTTGCTTTGCCGATCCGCTTACGGCGAACGACTCGGTTGCACTGCCCGAGCCGCCGATGACTGTATTCGGCGAGATCCCGAGGTCAGTGACACCGGCGGGGAGACCGCTCACGCTCAGGGCCACGTTCCCGTTGAAGCCGTTGCTAGGCGTAACCGTGATCGTAAGCGAGGCACGGGTGCCGGTGATGTTGCCAGTCTTGTTGTTGCTGCGCTTTACGGTGATATCGCCGTTAAGAGCATTCGTTGAAAGCGCGAAGTCTCCTGGCGTTGTTGGATTCACGATGAGCTGGATGCCAACGGTATGAACAATCGCGCCACTAGTGCCGGTGACGATCATGTTGTAAACACCAGCAGGCGTCGCAACAGAAGTGGTAATGGCAAGGCTGGCTGTTCCAGCGCCCGTAATAGAACCGGGGTTGAAAATGCCAGTAGCTCCAGACGGCAATCCGCTCAAGCTCAGATTTACCGTGCCAGAGAAACCATTAATGCTGCTGATGGTGATTCCGAAGCCGGTGTTCTGGCCCGGGTTAACCGTCTGCGATGCAATCGATGCGATCATTTGGAAATCGCCCGCCGGAGTCACGACGAGCGTGACCGCAGTGGTATGGGTAAGAGTTCCATCGCTGGCATTGATGATAAGCGGATAAGTGCCTGGGACCGTGCTTGTTGCAGTCGTAATGTTAAGGACTGTGGAGCCGGAGCCGGTCAGCGTTGGAGGAGCAAAGTTAAAAGAAACTCCTGCAGGCTGTCCGCTTAGGCCAAACGTTACCGTTCCCGAATATCCGCTTATTGGATTCAAGGTAATGGTGTAGCTGGTTGGATTGCCCTGATTGACGGTCTGCGACGTGGGGCTGGCCGTCAGCGAGAAATCAGGAGTCGATACAACGAGCGTCACTGAAGTGGTATGGGTGAGAGTTCCATCCGTTCCATTGATGGTCAACGTGTAAGTGCCAACCGGCGTTGTGGCCGAAGTTGTAACCGTGAGGGTTGTAGTTCCTGAACCAGTGGTGCTGACAGGAGCAAACGTGGGAGAGGCACCCGCCGGCAATCCCGCAGTCACGCTATAAGTAACGGTGCCCACATAGCCATTAATACCCGTTTCCGTCACTGTATAGCTGGTGGAGTTGCCCTGATTGACGGACTGGGATGCCGGTGAAGCCGACAGCGAGAAGTCAATCGCAGTAACTACCAGGGTGACAGAAGTTGTGTGTGTAAGCGTTCCATCGGTTCCGCTGATCGTGAGCGTGTAGCTCCCGGCGGGAGTGGTCGTGGATGTTGAGATGCCCAGCGTCGTTGTCCCTGAAGCGGTCACGCTGGCAGGGGTGAACGTGGGAGTTGCGCCGGCAGGCAGCCCGCTTACGCTGTAATTAACTGTGGCTGCGTAATTGTTAACCGCACTCTGCGTGATCGTGTAGCTGGTGGAGTTCCCCTGGATCACCGTCTGCGACGTTGGAGAAGCAGCTACGGTGAAGTCAGGATTCCCCACTACCAGGGTCACGTGCGCTGTGTGTCCGACTGTTCCGTCATTTCCGATAATGCTCAGCGGATAGCTGCCCTGAGCAGTGGTTGCGGCGGTGGTGACGGTGAGAACGCTGGTCCCCGCATTCACCACACTCGTCGGAGCAAAGCTGGCAGTGGCGCCAGCCGGCAAGCCGGTCACACTAAAGCTGACCGTTCCTGTGTAGTTGTTTACCGCCACAACCGAAACGTTGAATGTGGTGGAGGCGTTCTGGGCCACAATCTGCGACGCAGGCCCGGCGCTGATGGTGAAATCAGGTTGTCCTGAATTGTTGTTCCAGAATTTCACCATCTGATTGAGGTCAGGCGAGCCCCAGCCGCTGGCTTGGTCATAACCCGGGACCGCAAGGAAGCCGGGGATGCCAGGTACGCCGTTGTCGCCGGCGGTAACGTCATGGAAGATGCCAATGCCGGTGCCGTTGAACTGGTTTTGCGCCATCGAGTAGAACACAGGATTGGCATTGCCCTGCGGCCCGTTCTTCTGCACCACCAGCGCCATCATGCTGGCAAAAGTGGGTGAAGATGCCGACGTTCCGCGCACTGCGACCAATCCGCTGTTTGAAGCGGTGTGGCCTTGAATGATCAGATATGCATCATGGCCCGCCGCACTGAGTGATACGTCAGGAATGTCGCGGAACCCGTCATTGGGAACTCCAGGACCAACCTGCCAGGTGGGCTTGGTATAAAGGAGGCTTACGCCGCCGCCGGTGGACCACAACTCTGCACCGCCAGCCACGTTCCCACTCTCATTCCACACATTTTCAGGAATATAGCCGAGCGCTGAGGATTGATCGGTTGGCGAGTTTGAGGCGTTCCAGAAAGTGCCTGAGCCTTCATTGAACTCTGTGCCGCCCACCGCTACGTTATTCACCGTGGATGCGACTCCGCTGATGCCGGCTTTTGTGCCCACAGCCGAGCTAGGATCATCGCACGCTGCGCCGCTGTCTCCAGTTGATACGAATGACGTGATGCCCTCAGAGGCAGCCTGGGCCCACAGCGCTGCCCAGAAGGTTTGCTCCGTGGTCAGCATATCGGCTTCGCATCTGCCAAAACTGGTGCTCATGACGGGCGCCAGGTTGTTATTAACAATGTACTGCGCGGAAAGATCCACACCGTCAGTGGTGGCGGTAGTCTGCG
>DASRDW010000009.1:0-10116 GCA_035652415.1 Candidatus Angelobacter sp.
ACACTGTTGCCGCATAGACACAAGTTGAAGCCAAACAAAAAGCCAGGCTCTTTTTAAGGAGCCTGGCCTGCGTGTCACCGCTTAGGTTTATCGAAAACGGCTTACTGCTGAGGAGTGCTGACCGGAGTCGGTTGTGCTGTCGATTCGCTCGTTGCTACCGTCGGCGCTGGTTCAGTCTTAATCTTCACCTTGGTCACGATCCGCTCCAGCCTGTCGAACACCTGCAGATGGTCAACCGGTTTGGTTGTGTTCGGAGCGTCTGCCACTCCCAGAGCAAACTCGTAGCATGAGCCGTTCTCAAAGTGATGGTAGTAACGCGCCTCGCTCTGGTCGGTCACGTTTTCTGCCTTTGCGAACTCAACGCCCAGCACATTCGTCTTCTCCGGCGTAAGCGAGTCGTCATTTGCGTCCACCGGAGGATTGGTCACAGCTTCAGACTGCTCCGGCGTGCTCGCAAACTTGCCGCACTGGTCGGCGTTCAGGCTCTTGTTGATGCTCACCTTAAAGTAAGAGGAAGCGCGCGTTCCCGGCAGCACCAGCGTCGTCAAGGTCTCGCCGCCGTCTTGAACAAAGTTCATCGCCACCGGGTCAGGCCATGCAGATTCCTGGGTATCTTTGTCCGGCGTCAGCATCGTATAGGTCTTGGGATAGCGGAACGAAACCCCGTACGTGCTGTTTTTATAGGTCGCGATTGAAGCCCGCTTGATGACAGCTTTTTTCTTGGCGACAGCCGTCTCTACCTTACTTTCCAGCGGCGTTGCCTGGGCCGCAGGCGTGGGGCTGGGGCTTGCCATGCTCTGGCTCTGTGCCGCCGGACTCACGTTGTTCTTCTTTTCTTTTGAGCAGCCGTTAAAGTCAAGTACCACCGTGAGCACCAGGACCGCTGCCGCTGCTGCTGTGATCGCGTTGCCAATCATGCGTGCCCGCTTCGTCGGGCTGCTGCTTACCGATGGACCTAAATTGTAAGATTTCTGGTTTGCCATGTTTGTTTCACCTCCGCTGCCTGGGCAGCGACCATTTATATGGCACGGAGGCGGCCATTCATAGAAACGTTGATTTCATTGAGGTTTGATAAGGCTTATCCATTTTGCCTGCGTGGAACACGCGCCACAGTGTCTGCCACCGGACACGGAATATCAATTAAATGGCTTTAGCAATGGAAGGCGACTCGATATTACTTGGTCTTTTTCCAGACAACATCCTCATTATTCCTGCGATCGATCAGCGACACCACTTTGCCGCCATCGTCTGTTCCGAACAGCGTGCGCCCTTCAACGCCCTTGATAAAGAAGATATCGCTGGCCTCAGGAATCAGCTCCTGTCTCTCACGCCCTTTGCGTTGCTCGTATAGATGACCATTTTCCGCGCTGATGTTTAAAGTTCTTTCCGGCGAGAGCTGGTAAGTCCCAACGTAGCTGGGAAATTTACTGGTGTCAGCCTTGCCTGGAGCAGGGTCTTCATAATATCGATGCACCTGTGTGGCGATGATCTGCCATTTACCGCCGCGCTGCATCCAGGTATCAATTTCATGGTAGCGGGCAGTCATTTTCTGGCCGAAGACCGTCTCGGTTTCGTCCAGGTCATAGCTCAGGATCGCTGTATCTCCCACAATCCGGCTTTGCGGCTTCACCACCTTGATGGTTCCTGAATAACCTGCGGGCAGCGGTGTTATGTCCTTCACCAGCGCGGCCTTGTCCATATTTCTGCCTTTTTCGTCAGAGAACATAACGTCATTGGCATAATATTTCTTGAACGGCTCTTGGTTGCCAGCGGTCACCGCATCCATCAGTTCCTGCGTGTTGCGCACCAGCTCTTCCTGCGTGATAGTGCCTTGCTTCCCACAGCCGCTTAAGGCCAATACGGCTCCTGCCGCCATCATTATGCATACAGTGAGTTTGCGCATCATTCCCCCTATTTCTATAGGCGTTCCATCTGTTCTTTTTGTCTTTTTGTCACAAGTTTGGACGTGCTTCAGCTTGATAACGTCAACCGCGGATTACTACCGCATTGCTTATGACAATTGTCACCCTCAAAAAGTGACATTCTCCACTTATCTCGTCCGGGCATTGATTCCATACTGATTCCACAATCGATGGAAGATTGGAGGATTGCGATGGGTGAAGGCAGACAAATTGTGGCATCGCTGGATAGTGTCACCAAGAAATATGGCGAGGTAACCGCGCTTTGCGACGTGAGTTTGAACGTGGGCGCCGGCGAGTTGCTGGCCCTGCTGGGGCCGAACGGCGCAGGCAAAACAACTTCTGTGCGGCTGATGCTGGGATTGTCAAAGCCGCTTTCCGGAAAAGTTCAGGTGTTTGGCCGCGATCCACGGATCGTTTCAGCGCGGCGGCGCATTGGCGCGATGCTGCAGGTAGCCAAAGTCCCGGAGACGCTGAAGGTAAAAGAGCACATCGACCTCTTCCGCAGCTACTACGCGAACCCGCTTTCTCTGCGGACAACGCTGGAAGCTGCCGGGCTTGAGGGCATGGAGAACCGACTCTTTGGTGCGCTCTCCGGTGGGCAGAAGCAGCGCGTGCTCTTTGCGCTGGCGATCTGCGGCAATCCCGATCTTCTTTTTCTCGATGAGCCCACGGTAGGGCTGGACATCACCACGCGGCATTTGATCTGGCAGCAGATTCGCAACCTGGTGCGGCAAGGACGCACTGTGGTGCTGACCACGCACTATCTTGAAGAAGTGGACGCGCTGGCCAGCCGCGTGGTGGTGCTGAACCATGGCGCAATCGTGGCGGAAGGGACTTCGGCGGAGATGAAGGCACGCACCGCGCAGAGAAAGATCCGCTGCGTCACGCGGCTGCGGCCAAGCGAGGTGGAAAGCATCGCCCTGGTCAGCGGTGTCGCCGCATACGAAGATCGCCTTGAAATCCGCACCATGCAGGTAGAGCCGGTGTTGCGTGAGCTTTTCCTGCGCGATCCTGCCATTACCGGCCTGGAAGTTTCTAACAGCACGCTGGAAGATGCGTTCTTAAAAATCGTTGAAACCGGAAATCAGGAAGTGCAAAAGGAGATGACAGCATGAACAGCCATACTGCAACTGCAACAGCGGGCGCGATCACGAACGCATCAAGCGGGAGCGCGTTACGCATTTATCGCACGGAAGCAAAATACGAGTTCATGAAGACGCTGCGCCAGCCTGCCTACGTGATTCCCACGCTCACCTTTCCGCTGGTCTTCTATTTAATGTTTGGCGTGATATTCGGCGGGAAGCAAACCATAGGATCAGTTAACCTTGCCACCTACCTGCTGGCTACGTATGCGACGTTCGGCGTAATGGGCGCGTCTCTTTTTGGCTTTGCCGTTGGCGTAGCTATGGAGCGAGGCTACGGATGGCTGCAAGTGAAGCGTGCCAGCCCCATGCCACCGCTGGCCTATTTGGCTGCAAAAGCCGTGATGAGCACGGTATTTTGCGCCATCCTGGTGGTTGGGTTATACGTCCTGGGAACTGAGTTTGGAGGCGTTCATCTTCCGCTGACAAAATTCCTGGGCCTTGCCGGGATCGTCATTGCCGGATCGATTGTTTTTTGCGCCATGGGGCTGGTCATCGGTTGCTATACAGCGCCAAACGCTGCGCCGGCTGTGGTGAATGTGATCTTTCTTCCCATGTCATTCTGTGCCGGTTTGTGGCTTCCACTGCAGTTGCTGCCCAAAGTGTTGCAGCATGCAGCTCTGTTGCTGCCACCGTATCATCTGGCGCAACTCGCCTTGCATCAAGTTGGATTTAAAGCCACAGGCGCCGCCTGGCAGCATGTTGCCGCATTGGCGGCGTTTACCGTGGTGTTCCTTTTGCTTGCGCGTCGCGGGTTCAAGCGCGATGATGTGAGCGTGAACGCCTGATACCCTTTGAATATGCGCCTTCTACCCAAAAACAGAGATATTGGCTGGACACCATACGTCTGGCTCATTTACCTCACCGGCGTTCCGGCATACGCGTACCTGGCCAGAGCAACGCCCAGGTTCTGGGCGATCACCATCCTGGAAATGGTGATTTTCCTGGTGCTGTATTTTCGCGGGTATTGGGTAAAAGGCAAGCCGCTGTTGTGGATTGTGGCCGCGATTACGCTGCTGGGAGTGATTGCAGCGCCCACGAATTCGAGCGCATCCGTCTATTTTATTTATGCCGCCTCGTTTGTTGCCTACACCGGCGAGGCGGGATTTGCCGTCCGCGTTCTGCCAGTGATCCTGGCGGTGATTGGAGTGGAAACGTGGATCTTTCACCTGCCACTCTATTTCTGGATACCTGCGGTGGTGTTTTCCATCATGGTGGGCGGGGTTAATATTTTTTACCGCCAGCGTGATCGTGACAACAGGAAACTATTGATGGCGCAGGAAGAAGTGGAGCACCTGGCCAAGGTAGCTGAACGCGAACGCATTGCCCGCGATCTGCATGACGTCCTGGGGCATACGCTTTCAGTCATCGTGTTGAAGTCAGAGCTGGCAGCAAAGCTGGCAGAAAAGGATCCGGCAAGGGCGGCGAGCGAGATCAAAGAGGTTGAACGCATCTCCCGCGATGCGCTGACCCAGGTAAGAAATACGGTGCGCGGCTACCAGGCGCTCAGCCTGCAGGCGGAAGCAGAACAGGCAGCAGCCACGCTGCAAGCCGCAGGCATGAAGGTAGCATGCGATTTTGCTCCGGCTCAACTTCCGCCTACGCATGAAGGAGTCCTGGCGCTGGCTTTGCGGGAAGCTGTCACAAATGTGATTCGCCACTCGCAGGCAAAATCGTGCGATCTTCGGCTGCGCTCAGTGGAAGGTGGCTGCGAGCTGGTGGTAAAAGACGATGGTCGCGGCAGCATGTCACCAGAAGGTGCTGGGTTGACGGGGATGCGCTATCGCGTGGAAGCACTGGGCGGCAAGCTGCAGCGCGACATAAAGTCCGGGACGAGGTTGGTGATAACGTTACCAGTCAGAAATTAGTATTTAGTACTTGGTAGTTAGTATTCCAAACTGTGCCAGCTTGAAAGAATTCCAATGGTGCGGAACAAGAGCGCAGCCCACGATTTTCAATGTTTGGCTAAATACCAACTACTCATTACTAGCTACTGCTTTTCTTATGCCCATTCGAGTCGTCATTGCCGAAGATCAGAGCATGGTGCTGGGAGCGCTGGCTGCGCTGCTGGAGATTGAGCATGATATTCATGTAGTGGGCCAGGCGCGGAATGGAAAAGAAGCTCTACAACTCACGCTGCAACACAAACCCGATCTGCTTCTCACAGATATTGAAATGCCTGAGATGAGCGGCCTGGAAGTGGCGGCAGAGCTTAAGCGCCAGTCATCGGCCGTGCGGGTCATCATTCTTACCACCTTTGCTCGCTCCGGCTACCTGCGACGCGCACTCGATGCCGGCGCTTCCGGCTATCTGCTGAAAGACGCTCCTGCGGCCGCGCTGGCCGATGCGATTCGCCGCGTGCACTCAGGCCGTCGGGTGATCGATCCTGAGCTGGCGACAGAAGCATGGAGTGAAGCTGACCCGCTCAGTGATCGCGAGCGACAGGTGCTGCGACAGGCCGCTGATGGCGCCACCAGTGCCGAAATCGCCAACACCCTGCATCTCTCAGAAGGCACAGTGCGCAACTATCTTTCTGAGGCCATCAGCAAGCTGGGCGCCAGCAATCGCGTGGAAGCTGCGCGGATCGCAAGGATGAAAGGTTGGCTGTAAGCGTGATGGTCTGGCGGAATCTCCACCAGCACATGAAGCCATAGTCCATTAAAAAGTTAGCGATAGCGGTACAGGTCTGCTGGTAAGAGCCGAGGGTTGGCTTCCTGGGTCACGGCAGCGGTGGAAAGCCACTGGAACATTGGCATCGCCAGGACGATCAGGGCACTCAAGCAGCGCATCTGCAGGTCCTCCCACCATAATTGTTGGTCTTCGATCTTCTGGTCTTCGATCTTTGATCCACGATCCGCAAAGCGACGCGTAAGCCCGGTATAGTGGAGGGTAGTTGGCAGGGAAATATTCGGCTCGTGGCAGGATATTCTCTTATTGAAAATGCCTGATATGCCGGAAACAATGGTAGCGCAAGCAGAGAAGGGGGCGGACATTCCTAACCCAAAACCGGCCCATGCCGGCGTGGGACATCATGCTTTTCTGGTGGCGGCAGGGATCTTCCTGAGCCGCATCGCCGGGCTGATCCGTGAGCGGGCGATCGCCTATTTTCTAGGGAACCAGTCCATTGCGGCAGACGCACTGCGCGGCGCATTGCGCATTCCCAACATCCTGCAAAATCTTTTTGGCGAAGGCGTGCTCTCTGCCTCATTCATACCGGTGTACGCCCGGCTAGTGGCGCAGAAAGAAGAGGAAGAATCAGGTCGGGTTGCCGGAGCAATTGCTTCACTGCTGGCGTTGGTGGTCTCTGTGCTGGTGCTGGTGGGCGTGGCAGCCACGCCTTGGATCATTGACGTGATTGTGCCCGGCTTTAAAGGACAGACGCGTGCGCTCACTATTACGCTGGTGAGGATCCTCTTTCCTGGCGTTGGTCTGCTGGTGATGTCAGCATGGTGCCTGGGGATATTGAACAGCCATCGCTGGTTCTTTCTCTCCTATGTTTCTTCCGTGGTGTGGAATGGGGCAATCATCGGCGCGCTATTGCTTTTTCACCGCGTAGCCATGGGGCAGCTGGCCATTTATGCGGCCTGGGGATCAGTGGTTGGCAGCGGGCTGCAGGTGATGTTGCAGCTTCCGGTGGTGCTCAAGCTGGCGAGGAGGCTACGCTTTGGCTTTGCAACGGCAAATCAAAATGTGCGGACGGTGATCCGGAATTTTGTTCCGGTATTTTTCAGCCGCGGCGTGAGCCAGGTAAGCGCCTACGTGGACCAGCTTTTGGCCAGCTATCTGCCGACCAGCGCCGTCTCGTCGCTTTCTGTGGCGCAGGCGCTTTACCTGCTACCGGTAAGCCTGTTTGGCATGTCGATCTCAGCAGCCGAATTGCCAGCCATGTCCAGCGAGCTGGGCACGGACGAAGAAGTTTCCAGCACGTTGCGGCAGAGGATCGCTACCAGCACAAAGCGGATTGGGTTCTTTGTTGTGCCTTCCGCCATTGGTTTTATTGCGCTGGGTGACGTGATTGCCGCCGCGATTTACCAGACAGGAAAGTTTCACCACTCTGATTCAGTCCGCATTTGGGGGATTCTGGCCGGTTCCGGCATTGGCCTGGTGGCCTCAACCGTGGGACGGCTCTACTCTTCTGCCTACTATGCCTTACGTGACACGCGCACGCCGCTCCGCTATGCCATTGTTCGGGTGAGCCTGACGACAGTGTTAGGGTATTTCTCTGCTCTTCCGCTGCCTAAGATGCTTGGGATCGATCCGCTGTGGGGCGTGGCCGGCTTAACGGCTTCAGCAGGCTTTGCCGGCTGGGTAGAGTTTCTTTTACTGCGCCACGGCATGAACCGGAAGATTGGCCGCAGCGAATTTCCTACCACATTCTTCTTCCGGCTCTGGCTGGCAGGAGTGATCGCGGCAGGCGTGGCGTGGGCGATTAAGCTGACGCTGCATCCGCAGCAGCCGCAGTTGGCGGCTCTGCTGATATTGGTCCCTTATGGAGCGGTGTATTTGGGATGCACGATGTTATTTGGAGTGGAGCAGGCAGGGGCACTGGTGAAACGTATCTTGTCCCGAACGTAAGTGAGGGAACACTATTGTTTTGAAAAAAACTGTTTACAGGGATAGTAGATGAATCTGGGAAGCTAGCGCGGATATCATCTCGCGCTTTCTGATCCTGAATTCAAATATAGATATAAGGATCCCTCGCTAGCGCTCGGGACTTTGGAAAAGGCGCTCGGGATTTCAGAAAAACTAATCAATCACCCGCATATTGGCCCAGTCATACTCAAACTTGTGGCCGCAATCCAGGCAAACAACGTAGTGCTGGCCGGCAGGAGCAGGAACATCCCAGTCAGAGTTTACGGCGCGTCGCATGGAAACCGGCGAGGAGGAGGCAAAGGGCTGAGAAAGCTTCTTATGCGAACAGCGAATCGAGAGCAACTGAAGGATTTTGTTTACCATGACTTCTTAGCCCAATAAAACGCCCGTTGGGGGCGCTTCCGGAGAAGCACCCCTGCAAGGGAAAATTAAGCGGTTGCTGTGGTCATCCGCGGTGCATCGCTGATGGACGTAGCTTCTTTGGCAGCGCCGTTCATTTCTTTCTGGCCAGGTTTCCTTATGTCAATGGAGCCCTTGAACCATGCGCCGTCCTCGATCGAAATTCTCTGGCAAATTACGTCGCCCCCAAGGGATCCCTCATTCCTTATATCAACCCGATCGCTGGCGGTGACATTGCCTTTTACTTTGCCCAGAACTACCACTTCTTTGGCGTTGATGTTGGCCTGGACCTGACCATTGCGGCCAACCGTTACACGGTTACCCGGCAGATTGATGGTGCCTTCCACGCGGCCATCAATGTAAAGCGACTCGGAGCCGGTGACTTCGCCCTTAATGACGAGCGACTTGCCGATGGTGGCTTGCTCCTGATTGTTCAATACGGCGTTACGAGGCGCCGCTACTGGCGTTGGCTCGCTGGGGAGATTCGATGTTGTGCTCATAACTGGTTTCTCCGGTTCCGTGGCGGGTTTGGGGTTAGGACTGGGGTTTGTATTGGTGGTGCTAGCAGGCTTCCACATCTACTACATCCTTTCAAGTTTCTGAATGGCAGTGCACAGCCAGCTATTCGCCGCTGCTGGTTTAACTTCGGTATCCAGGGATATCCATTTAAAGTTATTGGCACGTATGTAGCCAAAGTCCCCGGGCTCGCACCAGATTCCAGAACTGCTGGATTGGCGCTGTCTTTCGCAGTGACGCGACCCCATACCGGCGCCCCTACACTGCATGCTGAATGTAATTATTCCCTCGATATTGGCATTTCTTATATCGGGCATCAGCCTTAGATGGAAAATCCTTTCGCGCTAGGGTAGGGTTAAGTACAGGCATCTAAAACTGGTTGGGCGATCATTAATTGGTTAATTTGGTAATCGGGTAATTGAAACCCAGAAATCGTGTAAACAGTCCTCAAATTACCAAATTACTAAATTACCCGATTACCAAATTCTTCATGCTGACCGAACAACAAATCCTCCATTACGTCTCCAGGCAGCCCAAGCACATCGCGGGTTTCAAGCAGTTCGTCCACGATCTCGGCATCAAAGGCCGTGACCGCCGCCATCTCCAGCAGCTTCTCCGCGAGATGACCCACCGTCGCAAGCTCATCGCCATTGGCAAAGAGCGCTGGGGCCTGCCGACCACCGCTTCCAATCAAGACCTGGTCGTTGGCCGGCTGCGCATGCATCGTGATGGATATGGCTTCGTCATCCCTGAGCCGGGATCGCTGCCTGCCCGCGCCCAGGGCAAGTTGCAGGGCGATATCTTTATTCCTCCGCCGGAAGTCGGCAACGCCATGCACGGTGATCAGGTGCTGGTGGAGATGGGCCGCATCCGCCACGATGGCCGCGCAGAAGGCCGAATCGTCCGCGTCATGGAGCGCGAGCAGGAAACCGTGGTCGGAATCTTCCATTATGGCGACCGCAATAACTATGTCACGCCCATCGATGAAAAAGTCGGCTTGGAGATCATCATCCCCCGCGGCATGGAGTATCCCAAAGCAGAAGATGAAGAGGCTGCCCCGGCAGAAGAAGACCGCGATATCCGTACCGGTGGCAGCGCCCATACTCGTCTGTCGTCGCCGCCCCCGGCGGTGACTGCAAAACCCTCCTATTCCCATGTGGCACAGCCGCCCTCGGCTGTGCGCAGTAGTAATAAAAATCGTGGACCGCAGCCGCCCCCGGCTGCGCACGATAAATTATCTTCTGATCACCCGATCACCCGATCAACCGATCTCCCGATTGGAAAAGCCCCGACACCCAAGCATCCAGACCGTGAATCTCCCCACCGCGTCCTCGGCTCAGAAGCGCGCCGCACCCAAAACTGGGACGATCTGGAAAACGTCGTAGTCGAAGTAGAAATCACCCAATGGCCTTCAGCCACCCAGAACCCGCGCGGCCGCGTAAAAGAAATCCTCGGCTATGAAGACGATTTCGGCGTTGATGTGGAGATCGTCATCCGCAAACACCACCTGCCGCACCACTTTCCCGTCGACGTGTTGCAGGAGG
>DASRDW010000010.1:0-21678 GCA_035652415.1 Candidatus Angelobacter sp.
AAGCAATGGCTCAATTAGTTTCCATTGTTCGTCGTTCAACAGCTTCTGTCGCTTCTTCATGACAGAAGCTCAACAACTTACACCCCTCACTCGTAAGTACCTCGGGTGAGGCCGAACCTATTTTTGAAACACGCTCTAGTAGATATTCAGACACTCCGGGAAGGAGCTCTCGACCTTAATGTCTATTAGATCTACGCCGGTTTCTGCGGCGATTAACTGACGCAAAATGAGAAGGACTTCTTTGTCTGATGATCTGCCACGTTGAGATAATGCTAATGTGGCGTAATTGCGTGCGAGTATGAGTCTTACGAAATCGCCAAAAGTATCGCAGCTCCGAGGAAAAATGCGGGCCAGAGGCGACAAGCACTTGAGGATAAGAGTCCAAATTAAAATTCCACCGAGAACTGGTACGAGAACCGAAAGCAGTCCGCCCTTCGATGTCAGACTCGTCCAGTTCGGTGCGATCACGGTGATGACTATGGCTAAAGATAATCCAGCCAGCCAGATAGGCCACCTCAGATCCGGCAAAACCAAACCCAAATGGTCCTGAATGAGACGCCACTGCCTTCTGCGTGCAATCCACGGCATGAGTTTGCGCAATGGAGTTTGGGGATCAATCGAGACTCGCGGCGTGTCGAAAAGATTTACAAACGCGTGACGTAGCTGGTTGAAAACGACGGCGTTCAGGCATCGGTCAGATATAGGCTGTTTTAGTTTTCGCGAAATACATTCGCCGAGTTCACGAATCGTCCTTGACGATATTAATTCCGCGTCCGAAAACTCGATACCAAATGACGCCTCGATTGTACGCAGGAGATCACACGTGTCTTCCCCAAATTTTTCCAGTCGCTGAGTTTTATCTGCATCCAGGAGCGTCATCGTTTCGCCTATTAGCAGCTATGGTGCGACTTAGCGGATTATGCTGAGACGGCGTACATTCGTTATCGATACCCTTGAACGCCCAGAGAAGGCCCTTTTCCGCAATTTACTAAAACCCCGCCGAAACCGGCATATCTGAAATCACGCCTTCAGCAATATGATATCGCTCACTGCGCGGAAGCTTGCCCAACACGCCAAGCGTGAGGAAGACGCCGGCAACAATCAAGAAAGTTGCCAGCCGCAGATGGCCCAGGCTTTCCGGAGAGAGATCAAAAAATTTTCCCATACGCCACATGGCCCATCCGGCAACCTGCGTGGGAACCACAGTCCAGATGGCAACGTAAAACCAGCCCTTTTCCGCGCCTTCATTGCGCGTGGAACGCCCGGCGCGCGGCGTGAAGTTGAGCGCGGTTCCAATCACAATGGCCGCAGCCAGCGGATAGTAAAGTTTGACGTACAGATCATTGATGATCCAGCGTCCGGTAAAGAAATTGATGGCAAGCCCGATCAGATTGATAGCAAACGGCACAATCAAATCGATCCACGCCGCCGTGTAACAGACCACGCGATACCAAAGATTAGGCTTGGGTTCGCCGTAATGGGTGATATAGGGCTTCGGCTCGCCCCCAGGAAGGCGTCCGGCGTATCCGCGCCAGGCGCAGACAGCGGTTACAATCGCCAGCCAGATCCAGTGGCGGCGATCAGGGCCGTGGGCGTAAAGCGCGGCCGTGAGATGGCCGGGAAGGATCCAGAAAACCCAGATCCAGATAGGTACATGCAGCACGCGGTAATAATTTTTGTTTCGTTCACGCTCGACGACTTTTTTCATGAATGGTTCGGTCCGGATTGCATTCTAATATGTAAGTGACGTTTGTTGAAAACGGGAATATTCACAGAGCTTCAAATAGAATTCACTCATGGCCACACAGGAGATCGATGAACTATTTGCGCAGGCCCTTCGCGGTGATGATGACGATGATGAGCCGTGGGAGGCAGTTAGCGCTTTGCGCCGCATCGGCACGCGAGAGGTTTTTGATAAAGCAGAAAAATGGTGCAAGTCAACCGATCCTCTTGAACGAGCGCGGGGCGTCCAGGTCCTTGCACAATTAGGCAGGACTGCAGAACACCCGAGCAACAACTTCCCTGAAGAATCTTTCATCGCAATTTCACAAATGTTGGCCCAGGAAAAAGACGTTCGTCCGCTTAGCTCTGCAATCCATGCCCTCGGTCATCTGGATAATTCAGAAGCGGTACCTCTCATTGTTGCCTATCACGACCATCAGGCAGCTGATGTCAGGTTTGCCGTGGCATGTGCCCTTGGCGCCTTTCCCAATCATCCCGCGTCGGTTCAATCGCTTCTTCATTTAACCAGCGATGTAGACCATGACGTGCGGGATTGGGCTGTCTTTGGCTTAGGTGTTCTCGGCGATTCAGACTCCCCGGAGATCCGCGATGCCTTCGTTGCCCGGCTAGACGATTCTTTTGAGGACGCTCGTGAGGAAGCAATGGTTAGCCTGGCAAAACGCAAGGACCAGCGAGTGCTTCCGGTACTCACCGAAAAATTAAAGGCAGCACAGGATGTGCGATTCACACATGACAACTCCGGTTACAGAGGCAGCTTATTTAATGCTGGGTATGGAGCAGGAACAGAAAGATTGGACGGCCACCGATTATCTCACTGCACTGCAAAAGAGATTCTCACTGTAATCGCTTGGCGCAGATCGCAATCCCTGGAAAAGAACAAATCAGCTTCACTTGGAAACGACAACGTTTTCTGTCTTCATCCGCTCCGCCATATCGCAGAATGCCTGCACGATCAACTCCGGCTGATCGAGATGGATCCAGTGCGCGCCCTTGGCAGCGATGATGTGCCGCCCGTGCTGTGAATGCTCTGCAATCGCTTTGTGCTCGGATAGACGTATGCCCGTCTGATGCGCGCCGGAGATCACGGTTACAGGAATATGAGCTGGAATTTCATAGCCGGAAACCTCAGCAGCGCAAGCCGGCAGAGCTTGAATATATCGCGCCATCACCAGGAAAAATTTCGGATGTCCCCAGCGCTCGCGGATAAGACGCACGGTCCGCTTTGGAAGCTTGGCCAGTTCGCCCACGATTCTCTCCACGGTACCTTTGGCGCCAGACCCGAACGATCCAAGCACGCGACGTGGAACAGTATTGTTGCCGCGCCGCAGCAGCCACAAGCAAAAACGCAACACACCCAGCGCGCTTACCACGGCTCCGGCGCGAGAGAACCAGATGCCGCGGCGAATCTGTCCGCGCTGAGCGCGGTCTAGCTTGGTCCACTCTTCCGGCGTCAGCGGATCAATGAGGATCACGCCGGCAATTTCATCGGCAAACCGCTGCGCATACACGCGCAAGATGTATCCAGCGTAGGAGTGCCCAGCCAGCACATACGGTTTGGGAACGCGCAAGGCTTCAATCCACTGGTGAAGCTCATCTGCCATTTGGGATACATGGCATTGCCGCCCCGTCGCGCTGCTCCAGCCCAGACCGGCACGATCATAACTATAAACAGTCGCAAAAGCTGCAAGCTGTGCCTGAAGAATGCTCCAGCTCAGTGACGTCGCTGTGACTCCAGATTCCAGCACAATGGCCGGTGTGCCTGAGCCGCTTTGCTGTACATGCACTGTTCTATTCGGCAGCTTTACTAATGTTCCCGGAGCATGGATTTTGCGGCCATCAAGCCAGATACACAAAATCTGGGCGGCAATTTGTAGACCCAGCACCGAAGCTATAATCGCAATAACCGTGAGCAAAGCCACCCCGTTAAAATCATTATCAATCGATCTGCCGCACCTCAGGCACAGCGAACAATCACTATCTATGTTATTAATCATAAATCGGCCTTGCGGCCTGGACTTAGGGGAGTAACTACGAAATTGAAAGGGCCTGAATGCGACGGCGCGACTTTGTAAAACTGCTCTCTGCCGGGGCATCCAGCCTTTTTCTTCCTGCGTATGGAGCGCAATCCGGCGTTGTGAAGGGGCACGCGCAGCAAAAGCCAACTTCGCAGAAGCCCGCCTATGAAGGAATAGCCCGGCTGCTGAAGTATGTTGATCCTCTTCCCATCCCCAGCAGATTGCAGCCGGTCAGGAAAACGAAAAGCGGGCTGGAATATAAAGTCCGCATTATCCAGTTCAAGCAACGGCTCCATTCCCAGTTGCCGCCCTCCACGGTCTGGGGTTTCGACGGCAAGTATCCCGGGCCGGTGATTGAGGCAGCGGTAAATGAGCCGGTCTCTATTGAGTGGGCCAATCAGCTTCCTGAGAAGCACCTGTTCGCCATCGACCAAAAGTTGCACGGCGCTATGCCGCCAGCGCCTGCGGTGAGAACCGTAACGCATTTGCATGGTGCGCGCACAGCTTCAGAAAGTGATGGCCTTCCGGAAAACTGGATTCGCCCCGGACATTCGGTTACATATCACTACCCCAACCAACAACGCGCGGCCACGCTCTGGTACCACGATCATGCGCTGGGGATCACGCGGCTCAACACGTATGCTGGGCTGGCAGGCTTTTATTTTTTGCGCGACGAGCAGGAAAAGCAACTCAACCTGCCCGCCGAGCCTTATGAGATTCCGCTGGTATTGCAAGACCGCCTGTTTGATGACGATGGCCAGCTTATCTATTCGGCCTCCAGCATGACCACGGTGCGGCTTGGCCCCGGAGTCTGGGGGCCGGAATTTTTTGGCAACGTGCCGGTCGTAAATGGCGCAATTTATCCTTATTTGGAAGTTGAGCCGCGCGCTTACAGGTTCAGGGTGGTGAATGCGGCAAATTCGCGCTTTTTCAGCCTGTTTCTTTCCGATCCTGCGATTCCCTTTTCTAATGTTGCCATGAAATTCTTCCAGATCGGCACAGATGGCGGTCTGCTGCCGCAACCGGTGGACGTTTCATCCATTATGTTGGGCCCTGGCGAGCGTGCTGACCTGATCATGGATTTTTCCGCGCACGCAGGGAAGAAATTTATTTTGTCTAACTATGCGTCTGCGCCATTTCCCGGGACCGGTACTGAAGATTCTCCAATGAAGGCAGCGCCTTTGCAGGAGCTGATGCAGATACGAGTTGCAGCGCAAGCTCGCGAAACAGCAGAGCCATTCAAACCAGCGTGGTCTGTTCCCTTTGAGCGCCTGAAGATTGAATCGGCAGTAAAAACCAGAGACCTGGTTTTATATGAATACCTTGATGCGGCGCAGAACTCCTTCGGCCTGAAAATCAACGGAGCTGCTTATGCCGATCCAGTTACAGAGACGCCCAAGCTGAACACCACGGAGATCTGGCGGTTCATCAACACCACGGACGACACGCATCCCATGCATCTTCACCTGGTGCAGTTTCAGATTCTGGAAAGACAATCGTTCGACATACAGAAATATCTGAACACGCGGACCATTCAGTTCCTCGGCAAGCCTCGGCAACCGGAAAAGAATGAAATGGGCTGGAAAGATACAGCGCGGGTCAACCCCGGCGAGGTCATGTCAATCATTGTTCCGTTCCAGGGATACACAGGAAAGTACATCTACCACTGTCACATGCTGGAGCATGAAGATAATGACATGATGCGCCCGTACCAGGTCATTGCCTGATCGCAACAAATATTTCTGGACATAGCAAAGGCCGCAATTGGTTGATTGCGGCCTTTGGGTTTTAAAAAGCTTACAGCTCACCGATTTACTGTGGTGGAGCTTCTTGTTTTGGATCGTCCAGTCCATTAGTAGGCTGCGCCGGAAGCGGCGGCGGTACCAGCCAGAACGGTGGATTAACGAAGTCAAAGAACTCCGTCATATCGTCGCCGGCAGCGTCGCGCGCCGTGAGCGCAGGCAGGTTGAACCTGGTTTCAATCAGCTTGAGGATTGATGTCGAATCGCGGTTTACGTGCGAAACAAAATGCGGTTTCACGAACGGCGAGATTACGACGATCGGAACACGGATGCCGCTCAACGTGAAATCGCCGGGAAGGTCATTCGGGCCCAACTGCGGCGGATTGTTGTCTGGCGCAACCACCGTGAAGGGCGGGACGTGGTCATAGGGGCCGCCGCCTTCATCATAGGCAAGAATAAAGATGGAGTCAGACCACGCGGGGCTCTTCATCAAGGCATCGATAACGGTCTTTACAAATGCAGCGCCCTTCTGAATATTGTTGTCAGGATGCTCATCCAGCCCGCTGCCGCCAGAGCCAGAGTCAATCCAAACGAATGACGGCAGGTCCTGGTCAGCCGTGGGGCTGGCTAGAGTGGCGAAATACTGTGAAATATTGTGGTTGGCCCTGCCTTGAATGGCAGGATTGTTGACGTAATCGGCAAAGTTCGCCAGGAAAATACCGTCTTTGTTGTAGTAAATCCAGTTCACACCCGCGTTCTGGAGCTCTGAGAAAATCGTCGGGCAAGTCCACGGCGCATGGCCACCGGGCGAGGGGAAAATGCGGCCCTGCGAGGTGGCGCAGAACATGAATTCCCGGTTCGGCTGAGTGTTGGCCAGCAGCGGCGAATGGAACGAATCGCTGGTGGCAAACTGCGTTGCTAATTCGTAGTAATACGGGAGATCGGTGTCGTCATAGAAGCCCAGCGCACGGAGGCCGTCAAAATCGAAAGCATGAGGCACCGAATGGGTGGTTCGCGCGAAATTGTCCATTTTGAAGGTGCCGTCCTTCTGCTGATCAATATCAAAGTGGCTCTCATCCCAGCTTGGAGTGAGGTTTTCTGTGCGCACGGTCGGTTCGTGGAACAAATGACCGGTGTCACCGCTGGTGATTAACGGCAGCACAATGTTGGGATCGTATCCAGCATTGATCGAATAGCCGGTGATCTCAGGATGCTTGGCGGCAACATAGTCGCCAAGATGGCCAAAGTAGCTGTCAAACGAGCGATTTTCCTGCAACATCACGATGATGTGCTTAATGCCCTGCAAGCCCGTGTTGGTAACAACGTTTACAGTGGCTGAGGCCGTGGTGGTAACTCCCTGAGCGTCAGTCGCTGTGATGGTATAGGTGGTATTCGCCGTGGGTGAAACTTTCACGCTGCCGGTTGCGCCGGTAACCGCTCCTATTCCGTTATCAATGCTCAGGCTGGCTGCGCCCTGTGAAGCCCACGTAAGCGTGGACGAGCCTCCGGGAGCAATGTTCACCGGATTAGCCGTCAGGGTAACGCCTAAAGGCGCGTTCACTGTAGCCTGCGCTGTGGATGTTGCCGTGCCATTTGTGGCAGTAATGGTGTAGGTGGTCGTCGCAATAGGACTGACGGAAATGCTCCCGTTTGGCGGATTCACCGTGCCTACGCCCTGATCAATGCTAAGCGAGGTCGCGTTCGCGCTGGTCCAGTTGAGCGTGGCAGTTTGTCCTGGGCCGATCTTTGGCGGCGTTGCTGTCAGCCCAACGGTCAGCAGATTGACGGTCGCTGTTGCCGTTGCCGTAACGCCACCCGGGCCTGTGGCCGTCGCGGTATAAGTTGTGGTGGCAGTGGGCGTAAGGGTGACTGAGCCGGAAAGTGCTAGCGATGTCTGGTCTTCTGTTAAAACAGAGGGGGTAATGGAGACAGAGAGCGCATTGGTCGAGTTCCAGGTCAAAGTGGTCGTCTGACCGGAGCCCACAACAGCCGGAGCAAAGCCGAGAGTAATCGTTGGCGCAGAGCCGGCCGGAATCACAGTGACGGTAACAGTATTCGTTACTTGCCGGCCTTTTGAATCAGTTGCCGTAGCAGTGTACGTGGTGGTCTGCGAGGGCGAGACTGAGGCCGAACCAACCATTGGTAGCGCGCCGGAAGATACTGACGGTGAAATGGAAAAGGATGCGGCGTTCGTCACGTTCCATGAAAGAGTGGCCGCCTGGCCCTGAACAATGGACTCAGGCTGCGCGCCAAAAGCGATTGCGGCCTGCGACGGCCCGGAACTGCTGCTGCCGCCGCCGAGTACTCCAACGCAACCACAGAGGCAGATAAGGATTGAGGCTAAGGAGACTTGAACCAGAATAAGAAGATTTTTTGACCGACGCATGGGCGCTCTCACAACCAGGGGTATTGGCTGTGATGTGAATTCAGCAGCACAGGTTGCGCCATTCACAATTGGAATGCGAAATTGCGATGAATTTTCTACAATTTAAGTGTTAAGGAATTGTAAGAAAAGAATCTGCGCGCTGAGCTTGAGGGTTTCTGAGAGCGAATTTACCCCTACCACGGAAAGTAGCTGAATTCCAGAATCCGTATGTCTCAACGCGCCAGTTGTTTGGAAGTCAATTGACCCAAAATCAGAGATGAAATTTATTTCAGAGTGGCTGCGCCAGCCGTGGCGCACTGGCCATCCTGGTCACTGTTGGCGCCAGAGACGCCAATTGCGCCAATAATCTTGCCTTCGGAAACAAGCGGCACGCCGCCTTCCACCGGGATAGCATCCCGCAGGCTCATCACGCGTAATCCTGCCCCACCGCTGGCCAGGGCATCCTGCAAAGCCTTAGTTGGGCGTTTGTATAGCGCCGCCGAGCGAGCTTTGTCGATCGCCACGTTGGCGCTCGCATTCTGTGTGTTGTCCATTTTCTCGTAATAAACAAGTGTGCCGTTAGGATCAACCACCGCTACGGCCATGTTCCAATGATTTTTTACGGCTTCCGCCAGCGCTGCGGCTGCGGCTTTCTTGGCATTTTCAAGGCTTACAGGCATTCCATAGTTAGGCGTAGACATCTGTTGTGCCTCCATTCCCATAACGCACAAAACCAACACCAGAGCAGATAATTTTTTGACCAATCGTGATGGCATCGTGATTCGCTCCTTGGGTTCTCGCATGTTCGTGAATTTTGCTCAAGAGAACTTTGCTAAAGAAATCCATGAACCAACACTCCAGTATTAAGGAATTTGATTTTAAAGATACGGCAGAAGCTCCCGCTTTTTGCAGCCATAAGGCTTATGTAACTGCAAGGCGGCGAGGAATGGGAGTCTAAAGATCGAGCGATGGTGGTGTCAAGGCAAGCGGCGGCCTGACTCTAGGCTCTTAATCCGATCAACTCGAAAATGATAGCTGCGGCCAGCAAAATGAAACCCAAGACAAAATAAAGCCACACTATTGTGCCGGCTCTTTTCGAACTCTCTCCCGCTGCAATGCCGGCAGATGATGCTGGCAGTTTTTCTGCCGTCGCAGATGTCCGCAGCTTGATAAACAGTGCAAAAAATACAATCGAGCCGGCAAAGCACATAATAGCCGGGAAGCCTTTTGCCATGATTCCACCTTTCAGTCCTATGCTCTCACAATAGCAGCAATCCACAAGCCGCTCAATTGTTACCCGCCCGGCAAGAAAAACGCGAGCTGCACGTTAAAATGTCTGCGATGGTTAACTCAAACAATCCTTGCAGTCGTTTGAACTAAAAAACATGGAACCAATTTCGCATTTCTTTTATTCTGACCGGCTGAAGCTGCAGTTTTGGGATTACGGACAGGATGGCAAGCCCGCGCTGGTGCTTGTTCATGGCGGGCTTGACCACGCGCGCAACTGGGACTGGGTGGCACGATCGCTGTGCAAGCACTATCACGTTTACGCGCTCGATCTCCGCGGCCACGGCAACAGCGCCTGGGCGCCGGGCGCCATGTACAGCATTGCGGAGCACGTGCTCGATCTTTCCGCGCTGCTCGACATCATCAATGAATTTCCTGTCCGCCTCGTCGGACACTCGCTGGGCGGCGTCATTGTTTTGCATTACGCCGGTACATACCCTGAGCGAGTAGCCAAAGCGGTTTCCATTGAAGGCATCGGCTTTCAGCCAACACATCGCGTATATGGGCCAGCCTCCACGCGGTTGCGGAATTGGATTGAAGCGGTACGCGGCATTGAAAAGCGTATGCCCAAAAGCTATCCCAACCTGCAGGCCGCGGTGGCGCGAATGAAAGAAGCAAACCCCAGGCTTTCCGATGAGGTCGCGCAGCACCTGACGCTTCACGGCACTAACTGGGACTCCGATGGATCACTGGTCTGGAAGTTCGATAACTACGTGCGTGCCTTTGCTCCACTCATCTTCAACGTAGAGGAAAGCGCTCAGGTCTTTGGACAGATCACCTCGCCCACGCTTCTTTTCTGGGGACTGGAAAGCTTTGCTCCGGTGCCGGAGGACGATCCGCGCGTAAAGGCGATCCGCAATTGCAAGCTGATTAAAGTGGAGAAGGCCGGACATTGGGTGCATCACGATCAGTTGGAGTTATTCTTGAGGGAGACAACGGAGTTTTTGGCGGGGTGAGATGAATCTCTTTTAAGCAGTCGCGCGCGAGCAAAAATTTTAACCCGCAGACAAAGGAGCCTGTACTCCACAATAATCACAGGCACGAAAATCATTGCAGTCTGCTTGCCTTCTTATCACAACTCTTTTCGCTGCGCTCCATGCCAAATGGTGTTGATTGTAATTCGCTGGCCACGCACGCGGTAAATAACAATATATGGAGTTCCGCCGATGACCAACTCACGAATTCCTGGCTCTGCGCCGGCACGACCCAGGCGAGGATGGTTTCTTAGAGCTTCAACTACGGCAACGATCCGAATGGCTATACGTTCCGCTGCCTGCGGTTTGTCCTGTGTAATATAGGTACGAATTTCCTGCAGCCGTGTTAGCGCGAGAGGCGACCAAACGATCTCTACCGGCACGACTCATCATCATGCTTTGCACCGCAAACACATTTTGGAAGTGGCAGTTCGTGGTCTGTGCCCCAAGAGAGCAGCCATGCCTTCATATCTTCATGCCGGATATAGTGCCCGGATTTTACCTGCTGGTCTGCATGGCGAAGTTCCGCCAGCATTTGTTCCTGATCTGCAACGTAAGACTCTACTGCATCAGAAATAAGGAAATTCGAGCTTCGGCCGGAGGCCTTGGCCAGCTTGGCGAGTCGCTTCTTGATCTCTGGTTTCAAGCGGATACTAAGGGTTGAACTAAGTGTGTTCGCCATGAACACATTCTAGCACATCGCATCTTCTAAAAGTTTGAGAAGGCCGGACATTGGGTGCATAACGATCGCTGGCAGATTTTTCAAATAATACAGAATCACCGATTAACTTGAAATGTTAGCAGTCCAAGGATCACTATTATTTTAAGAGGTCCTTATGCGTGCGCCTGCTCCTGATAACGATGGTATGGGCAGTCTGCTCCGTCCTGATGGAACCTGCCGGTTTCGCGTCTGGGCGCCGTTTGCCCGGCGGGTGCAGGTCATGGGCGAGTTCACGCAGTGGAATGCCGCTCCGCTGGGCCTGGCTTCAGAAGGCAGCTCCGGCAACTGGTCTGCCGATCAGATTCCCGTCACCGCAGGCCAGATGTACAAATACCTGATCACCAATCGGGGCGGGCCGGACAATGACAATTTCCAGGTCTGGGAGCGGGCAGATGCGCGCGCGCTCCAGGTGGAGAGCTCCAGCGGAAATTCAGCAGGATATGTAGTAGCGCCGTTTCCTGCCGCGCGCCAGCCTTTCCGCACCCCGGCTTTTCAGGATTTCATTCTCTATCAGTTGCACGTGGGATCGTTTGCCGGCCGGAATGACGGGACTACTGTGAGCAACAATACGGCAACATTCATCGACCTGGTCACCAAACTCGACTACATTCGCGGGCTCGGCTTTAACGCGATCTGCCCGCTTCCCATCAGCGATGCCTTTGCCGATGTGGGCGGCGCTGGTGAAGGCTACGGCCCGTCTGACATGTTTGCTTCTGAAGATCGCTATGCAACCAGCCCGGACCGCGCGGTCTCCGAGCTGCTGCAGCTGATTGACGCCGCTCACGCCCGCGGACTGGCTGTGATTCTCGACGTGGTTTATAACCACGCGGCCATAATCGACAATCGCTACTGGCGATATGACGGAAATACCGCCGGCAATGGCGGAATCTATTTTGAAAATGGCCATAACACGCGCTTTGGCTCCGGCTTTGCCATGTGGCGGCAGGAGATCAAAGATTTCTTCCTCGATAATGCCCGCATGTACTTGCGCGATTATCGCGTTGACGGCTTGCGCTTTGATGCCGTGCAGTTCATACAGCCGGACGCAATCCAGCAGATCGTGCAGCAATTGCGCCTGGAGTTCCCTGACAAATACCTGATCGCCGAGTACAACCCGGGCGACCAGGAGAGCGCTGCAGGCGCCCTTGACCCGTATGGCGTGCTGGGATTTTGCGCGACCTGGGACCTCTCCGGTCCGGACGAGACCTTTGCATTGCTGAACGGTGACAATGTTGTGAACCGGCTGCTGGGACGCATCGGCAGCCTCTCTGAACCGAATCCCTGGCATCAGGTCACATATCTCACCGGCTCACACGATCAGGTTTATGGCGGAATGGGCAATGGCGGAATGTTCATCACGCAGCGCTTTGGCGGACGCGGCAACGGATTTGCCCGCGCTAAAGCCCGCCTGGCATGGGCACTGAACGCTGCCCTGCCGGGCACGCCCATGTTGTTCATGGGAACAGAAGGGCATCTCGATGGCTATTGGGACCCCAACGTCAATAACGGCGACCGCAGAATCGATTGGTTCCAGATCGGCGATTCGCTCGGCTCGCCTATGCAGCAGATGGTGCGTGATGTGAACAACCTTCGCTGGTCGCACCCCGCACTGCGTTCGCCCGCTGGCAACGTGGTACACCTCGACTTCACCAACCAGGTGGTGGCCTTTAAACGCTACACTTTTGATGGTGATCTGGTTCTGGTTGTGGTGAACGCCGGAGATTTTCAGTGGAATTCAAACGGCTACGGCATCAACATGGATGGCGAATCCGGCCGGTGGAAGGAGATCTTCAACTCACAGTCGCCGGATTATGGCGGGATCTTCACCGTCGGGAACTTCGACTCTGAACTCCAGGTAAACGACGGGCGGCTTTGGATCAACCTGCCAAGCTGGTCTGTGCTGATGTTTCAGAAACAATGACGAGAAGATGCTTGCCAGGTAAGAACAAGGCCCAAAATCGGAAAACCGGTTGGGGTTTATGCGTGAGAAACTAAGGATCCCTCAGAGATCGCGGGAGTCAGCCCAGAGCAGCAGTTGAACATCTTCCATTTCCTGCATAGCATCTAACTGCTATCGACTAAGGCGCGGGAGTCCCATCATTAATTCACATGTGAGGGGTTCGTATGCAAGTACAAAAATTTTCCATTCGCGCATTGGCGCTTGTGTTGGCGCTGCTGCTGACGCAGCCGTTCATGCTGGGCGCGGGTAGCGCTCCGCAATTGCCTGATCCCGGCTCGCCGGGCATGAACAAGCAACAGCAAGAACAAGTGGGGTTACAGGCCGCGGGTGAAGTGTACAAGCAAATGCCGGTGCTACCGGATTCAAGCCCGGAAACGCGCTACATTCAGCAACTGGGCAAAAAGCTTGAGGCGGTGATTCCGTCTGACCGGTCCTGGCCGTATCAATTTCACGTAATTCCATCAGCGGACATCAACGCCTTCGCGCTGCCGGGCGGCCCTATTTTTGTGAACCTTGCCACTATCACAGCCGCGGACAACGAATCGCAACTCGCCGGCGTCCTGGCGCACGAAATGTCACACGTATACATGCAGCACTCAGCCAAGCAGGTGCCGAAGGCGAACGTCGCGCAGATTATCGCTGGTATAGCGGGGGCCGTGCTGCCGCAGAGCGGATTGGGTAATCTTGGCCGCATGGGCATCCAGTTGGGCGCGGGCACTATGCTGATGAAGTATTCACGCCAGGATGAAGCCCAGGCGGATGCCGTGGGCGCAATCATCATGTATCGCGCGGGCTACAACCCCAAAGCGATGGCTGATTTTTTCCAGAAGCTGGAAGAGAAATATGGCAGCGGCGGCCCACAGCTCCTGAGCGACCACCCGAATCCAGGTAATCGCGAGGCGGCGGTTCAGCAAGAGGTACAGGGCTGGCCGCCAAAGAATTATGTTGGCAATAGTAGTTCATTCGCCAGCGTGAAACAGGAAGCCGGTAAGGTGAAGGCTTATTCCGCACAGGAGATCGCGAACGGAGCAAAATCCGGCGAATGGGCACAACAAAACCAGAAGAACGGCGC
Organism: Candidatus Angelobacter sp.; assembly: GCA_035652415.1. Classification (GTDB taxonomy): domain Bacteria; phylum Acidobacteriota; class Terriglobia; order Terriglobales; family Acidobacteriaceae; genus Angelobacter. The sequence continues at coordinate 13,880 of DASRDW010000010.1, forward strand.
TATGCCTCCAGCCAACGTTTCATCGTCTTCGAGCCAGTCTCCATCATCCAATGAGACCGGCAACCAGCAAGCCGGTGCAAGCGCGACAGACGTTTCATTCAAACAGGTCAAGCCGAGCAGCAAGTTCACCCAATTGCAGCAACCTAACTTCACCATCTATTACCCTGACAATTGGAAGACCAACGGGGACCAGAACACCACGATCATCGCGCCCGAATCTGGATCCAACCAGACCGGCATTTCTTATGGCGTGATTCTTGGCGCCAACGCCAGCAGCGCCCCGCTGGATGAAGCCACAAAAACACTTGCTCAGAACCTGCAACAGGACAATCCGGGCATGCGCATTGCGGGCGATGTAAAGCAGGTTGAGGTGAACGGCGTTCAGGGACGATCCGTTGAGCTTGCGGGCAACTCTCCATTGCAGCAGGATGGCAAGCCGCTGCCCGAACGCGACATGCTGGTAACGGTACCGCGGCCGCAGGGAGGTCTGATGTATATGGTCTTTGTCTCTCCTGAACGCGACTTTAACCAACTGCAGCCTACTTACCAAAAAATACTAAATAGCCTGCAACTGCACTGAAAGATTTAAATTCAGCTTCAGTGGGAATCTCTGTCCAAGTGCAAGCGCATCTAATGTGGAGTCGGGTGATGGCGCGGGTTTTTATCGTTTCCCCGCTTGAGTTACGCTGAAGTTCAACGATGCCAGGCTAAGACTACATCACCCCGCCAACGTCAAGGCTGATGCCACAGCGGCTGATATACAGCCTCGCCACTTACTTTGCTATATACAATTCCGGTAACATCTGCTTCAGGTGCTCAAGCTTGGGCAGATCATTAATGGCGATATACGGCTCGTTCGGATGGTGCTCCGCGTAGTCCTGATGATAGGACTCTGCGGGATAAAAAGCCTTGAATGCCACTAACTGCGTCACAATCGGCTGGGTAAACGCTTTGGCATGATTTAGCTGGTCAATGTATGCCTGTGCAATACGGCGCTGATCATCATTTGCATAAAAGATGACTGAGCGATATTGTGTCCCGTCATCAGGGCCTTGCCGGTTCAGCTCAGTAGGATCGTGCGCAACGGAGAAAAAGACTTTCAGCAACTGGCCATACGAAATCTGGCCCGGATCGTACACAATGCGAACTGACTCAGCATGTCCGGTAGTACCGGTGCTCACGGTTTCATATTGCGCCGTCTGCGCAGAGCCGCCTGAATATCCGGCGGTAACTTTGCTCACGCCCTTTACGTGTTCAAAAACCGCTTGTATGCCCCAGAAACATCCGCCGCCCAGGACCACAGTTTGCGCACCCTGGTTTTTATTGAGCGGAGCGTCAGTCGTTGGATCGGGCAGCTTAACTGCGCTAGCAGCATGGCAGGAGAGCGTGCTTAAGAGCAACAGCAGGAAAGCTGAACATGATATTCTTCGCAACATTGCTACGCCTTTTTCACAAACTTCAATGACGCGGAGTTCATGCAATAACGCAGGCCTGTGGGCCGCGGCCCATCATTAAACACGTGCCCCAGATGCCCATCGCAGCGCGTGCAAGCTACCGCAGTTCGGCGCATGCCGAAGGTGGTGTCGTCCAGTTCTTCTACGTTTTCTTTGGCGATCGGCTGCCAGAAGCTGGGCCAGCCTGTGCCGGATTCAAACTTGGTGTCTGAACTGAAGAGCGCCGTGCCGCAGCAGGCACAGCGATAAATACCCGCTTCATGGTTGTCCCAGTATTCGCCGGTAAAGGCCATCTCTGTGCCATCATGCCGGGTAATGTTGTAGGCCGCGGGTGAAAGCTGCTGCCGCCATTCACCGTCACTCTTTACCACCTTGGGGACATGGACCGTGTCTTCGCGCTCGCCAGCATCACTAAATTCCACAATGTTAACTTCCTTCGGCTGGCCGCCAGGTTGTTGCTGCGAATGTTGTTGATCAGCTTCAGCGGTATCAGTCTTCTTTGAAAAAATGCCCATAATCCATAAGTATAGTCCTCCACCCACAGCGGCGGCTGAGAACAAAAAGGCACGGCGGGAAGTTTTGCGGGGGAGGACGCTTCATCAAGATCAGAATCGAACATCAAAAATTCCTTTTCATCACTGAAGCTAATGAAGCGTCACGCCACGCCGCTCACGGCTTCAGCCACCACAGCTTCAAAAGGCAGAAACACGGTAAAGACTGCGCCGCCCAGGGAAGGCTCCTGCTCTTTGCTCAGTTGAAGAGTGCCGCCGTGGCGTTCAGTAATTTCCTTGCTCACCCAGAGTCCAAGGCCTGTGCCTACATCCTTCTTAGTAGTAAAGAATGGCTCAAAGATGCGGACGCGGTTCTCCGCGGCTACACCAGGACCACTATCCGCAACGCGGACCTCCACACCTTTGCATTTTGCACGGGCAGACGGCTTAACCGAGATCCTGATTCGGCCGCGCTGGCCAACGGCATCTGCGGCGTTTGAAATCAGGTTGGCAATCAATTGCTTCAACTCGCCTTGTAGCCCCAGAATCGGCGGGCACTCCGTCTGGTCCAGTTCCACGGTAATGCCTTTGCTCTTCATCTTGTTGTCATATAGACGGAGCACGGACTCAATCACAGAGCGAACCTGCACTGGCTCAGGCTCAGAAGAGTCGCGATAAAAGCCGAGCGTTTGCCGTGTGATGTGGGAAACACGTTCCAGCTCCGTTTCCGCCATCATCAAATATCCCTGCACTTCCTGCGGCAGCCCGGCTGAGTTCCTCACGATGTAAATCAAGTTGCCCACGGCTTCCAGCGGATTATTGATCTCATGCGCCACGGTAGCAGCCAGGCGGCCCGCAGCAGCCAGTTTTTCCGCTTTGCGCATCACATCCTGGGCCTGCTTTTCTGCGGTAACGTCGCGGAAGACCATCACCACGCCGCGCAGCTTCTTCTGGTCGTCATAGATAGGTGCAGCGCTGTCTTCGATCGGAATTGTTTTTCCGTCAGCACGCTGCAACACAGTGTGGTTGGCCAGGCCCATCATGTGGCCCAGCTGCAGCACCTTGGCCACTGGATTTTCAACCGGCTTATGCGTCTGTTCATTGAAAATGGGGAAAATTTTATCGATCAGTTGGCCTTGCGCAGTCGCCAGCCTGATGCCCAGAAGATCTTCGCCAATGGGATTGATGAAGATGACTTTGCCCTGCTGGTCTGTGGCGATCACCGCATCACCGATGCTGGCAAGGGTCACGCGGAACCACTCTTCGCGCTGGCGAATCTCTCTGCCATGTTTTTCACGCTGCGCCATCTCCCGCAGGATGTAAAACGCCAGCAGCACCAGTCCAATCATGCCAAGCGCCGTGGTGAAATACAAAGTAGCAATCAGTGAGCGAGTACTCTGATGCACGGCCCCAAGTCGCGTCTGGCCAAGCGCATTTTCATCGCGGCGCATTTGGTTGGTAAGCGCGCGGAAATCATCCATGATCCGCTGGCCCTTATCGGTAAGCACTTCTACGCGGGTCTCCTGGCGTTTGCCTTCCTGGTCGAGCGTGATTGCTTTTTGCAGCTCGTCAAGCTTTTCCTGCACCAGAGTACGCAACTGGGGGATACGTGGCTGCTGCAACGGATTGTCTGCTGTAAGTTCCGCCAGCTTATCAATGTGTGGGGTAAGCTGCGCGACCGCAAAATTATATGGTGCAAGATACCGGGGCTCACCGGTGTAAAGGAAGCCGCGCTGCCCGGCTTCGGCATCTGCCAGCAGTGACTCCAGCGTGGTCAGCTCCAGCATGACTTGTTGCGTGTGTGTGACCCATGCTTGATTATTATCTTGTACAGCAAGGCGCTGGCGCGTGATGGCTGCGTTGATTAACAGCACAACCAAGAGCACAGCAAAACCGGCAATGACGCTAAAACGTTTGTAAACGACTCGCATACTGAAGAGCCGGGAATTACATCGTCACCCGAGTTAAAGTTATTTTAACGTAAGTGCTTTCGAAATGATAAGTGTTTGCTTTTGGTACACAAACCGTAAACCGAAACAGGCAGCTCGTATTAAATCACCTATTGGCCCGTTCTGGTCCTCCAAGTTGACCCCTTTCACTATGCCTTCTATATTTTAGGATTACTCATTCACAGCACGCAGGCTACGCTTTGACCAATACGAACCCGATACAGACCATTAAAGATCTCATGCAGTCAGCCCTGGGCGATATTAACGCCGCAGCCACGCTGGCCGACCTGGAGAAGGTTCGTGTAGCCGTGCTGGGACGTAAAGGCGAACTGGCGGGAATCAGCAAGATGTTCGGCTCAATGGCTCCTGAAGATCGCGCCAAGGCAGGCCAACTGTTGAATGAGGCCAAGGCGACACTGGAGAAGTCGATTGAAGATCGCAAAGCCTCGCTGGAAGGATCGGAATCCAGTGAGCGGCTGAAGGCTGAGTGGATTGACCTGACGATCCCGCCGCAGGGCATCGCTCCGGGGCACATTCATCCGGCAACGCAGGTGCAGGATGAGATTGAGCAGCTCTTCATCTCCATGGGCTTCCGCGTGCTCGATGGGCCAGAGGTGGAAAGCGATTACTACAACTTTGACACCCTGAACATTCCGCCTGACCATCCCGCGCGCGACATGCAAGATACTTTCTGGATGACCGACGGCCATCTTCTGCGCACCCACACTTCGCCGGTGCAGGTGCGGGCGCTCAAGAAATATGGTGCGCCGATGCGGATGATCGCGCCCGGGCGCGTCTTCCGTAATGAAGAAGTGGACGCCTCGCATGAGCACACTTTCTATCAGGTCGAGGGAATGATGGTGGACCGCGATGTTTCTGTCTCGCACCTCATTTACTTCATGCAAACACTGCTCAGCTCGATCTTTGGTCGCAAAGTAACGGTGCGCTTGCGTCCCGGTTATTTCCCTTTCGTAGAACCAGGCTTTGAGCTTGATATTCAGTGCCTCATCTGCGGCGGCAATGGCTGTCCGGTTTGCAAGCAGAGCGGATGGGTTGAGCTGCTGCCTTGCGGCTTGGTGCATCCCAACGTGATTAAAAATTCCGGACTCAATCCGCAGGAGTGGAATGGATTTGCCTTTGGTCTGGGCCTTACACGCCTGGCCATGATGCGCTATGCGGTTGACGATATCCGCCTGATGCAGAGCGGTGATCTGCGTTTCCTGAACCAATTCTGAGCTTATGAAATTTTCATACAACTGGCTGCGTGAACTTGTACCCGGCTTGAACATGGATGTCACCAAGCTGGCGCAGCAGATCACCATGAAGACCGCTGAGTGTGAAGGCGTGCACGATCCAGGCGCCTTTCCCGGGGCAAGTGTCTCTGCCGTGGCGCGCGCAGAAAATTCAGAAACCGATGCCATCATCGAGATAGACAATAAATCTCTCACCAACCGGCCCGATCTCTGGGGACATCTTGGGATGGCGCGCGAAGTTGCGGCCATTGCTGGCTTGAGCGTGGTTGATCCTGTGGGCGAACTTCCTACGGCGGCGAACAAAGGCGATCTCTCCATTACGATTGAAGATCCAAATCTCTGTGCGCGCTTCAGCGGCCAGCGCGTGGAGAACGTAAAAGTCGCGCCATCGCCACTGTGGATGCAGGTTCGGCTCAACTCGCTTGGCATCAATCCCATCAACAATCTGGTGGACGTGACCAACTATATTTCGTGTGAGCTCGGCCAGCCCATGCACGCCTATGACGCTGATCTGCTCGGCAACGCCATTGTTGTTCGCGCGGCGCGCAAGGGAGAAGAAATCCTGGCCCTTAACGGTGAAAAGTATTCGCTGACCAAAGATGACATCGTAATTGCTGATGCTCACAAGCCAATCGGCATTGCAGGAATTATCGGCGGGAACGATACCGCTATTCGCACCACGACCCGGCGCATTGTTCTGGAAGCAGCGAATTTTCCGGCAGCAAATGTGCGCAAGTCTTCTGCCCGGCTCAAGCTCCGCACAGACGCCTCCATGCGCTTTGAGAAAGGCCAGGACCCAGAGAACACCGTGCGCGCAGTGGCCCGTGCCGTGGACCTGTTGAAAGAAATATCGCCGGGATCGCAGGCTGCTCAGCCGCTCGATAACTACGCGCGCAAACTGCCGCTACCCAAGATCACTCTTGACCTTGACTGGGCTGAGCGCAAGCTGGGCCGCAAGCTTTCTACTGAAGAGGTAATCAACATCTTCAAGGCACTGGCATTCGGTGTGGAACAGCCGCACGCGCGCAAGCTGCTGCTAACGGTTCCGAGTTGGCGCGCCACTAAAGACATCTCTATCCCAGAAGACCTGGTAGAAGAGATTGGCCGCATGGTAGGCTACGCTTCCATCACGCCGCAAGCGCCTGCCGTGCTGGCTGAGCCTGTACCGCGCAACCCTCAGCATGAGCAGCATCGCGCTATGCGGGCGGCGCTGGTGGGCCAAGGGTTCACCGAGGTCAGCAACTACTCTTTCATTTCTGACGCTGACGCTGCGATGTTTGGCTACGCAACGGACAAACTGCTGCAAGTTGCTAACCCGATTGTGGCTGAACAGAAATATATGCGTCCCAGCCTGCTGCCCGGCATACGCCGCAACCTGGCTGATAATAGCCGCTACTTCAGCGATTTCCGCCTGTTTGAAATCGGCCGCGAATATCACAAAAGAGATGATGGCGCTCCAGTGGAGCGTACTCATCTGGTCGCCGCTATCTACACGCGCGAAACCAATGGCACTGAGTTGATGGAACTGAAGCGCGCTGCTCAATTTATTGCCCGGGATTTGAAATTGACACAGGAACATGCCAAGAGCAAGATTGCGCATTCTGAACGCGCAGCGTGGATTGAAGCGGACGGAACGCGAGTGGGAAGCCTTTACGAGCTACATCCCTCGCTGCTCGACCGCGGTCGCGCCGCGATTCTTGATCTGGATCTTGATGCGCTGCAAGCGCTTCCGGCGCAGGCAGAGAAATATCAACCACTGCGTCGCTTTCCCACCAGCAGCTTTGATCTTTCGATTGTTGCCGGAACGCGTGAGCCCGTGGCCACGCTGGAGAACCAGCTGCGGCATCTGGCTGGCCAGGATTTGATCTCACTGCAGTTTTTGCTGATCTTTCCTCTGCCAGGAGAAAAGAAGAGCGTCTCGTTCCGATTGACATTCGGCGCAGACAATCGCACGCTCACCAATGAAGAGGTCACCGGCATCCGCGAGCATGTGGTAGCAGGCATTAAATCGGCAGGATATGAGCTGCGCGAATAAGAATTGTATGGAAATTGATCTTAGTGGAGACAATTAACTATTGCTGTCGCAAATTTTTCTGCTGCACCTCACGTCGATTCGGACCCAGCTCACTTAGAAGTGTATAAAAAATATTTGGATAGGGCTTGCTCGATCACAGCAGCTCTGCCATCGCTATGGCTGCAGCTGCGATTGCGGCCGTTTCAGCGCGCAAAATAGTGTGGCCTAATGAAGCAGCCTTCCATCCACTGGCTTTGAACAATTCCATTTCTGCCTCTGACCATCCACCTTCCGGCCCAAAGGCCAGTGCGAACGGAGCTTCACAACCGGCAAGCGCAGCTTTCAAAGAAAGTTGCTCTTCGGCCTCTGCCAGCACGATCCTGCTTTCCTTTTCTTCAGCAAGAGCCTTCTTGAGAGCCAATGGATCTGCAATTTCCGGCGGCGCAATCCGCCTTGCCTGCTGCGAAGCTTCACGGGCCAGTTTGCGCCAGCGTTCCACGCGCTTGGGGGCGGCTTTGGCCAGATGCTGTTCCGTGCGTTGGGCAATCATGGGTCGAATGCTGCTCACGCCCAGCTCAGTCAGCTTTTCCAGTGCCCACTCCAGGCGATCAAATTTGAAAATGGAAAGATAAACAGTG
>DASRDW010000011.1:0-18461 GCA_035652415.1 Candidatus Angelobacter sp.
ACTTGGTGTTGTTGGATATCAACATGCCAGTGATGGACGGATTTGCAGTCATACGCTGGATTAGAGAGCATCCTAAATTCCGTCAACTGCCTGTTGTGGCGGTTACGGCCTATGCAATGAAAGAAGACCGTGAGCGAATGCTCAATGCCGGCTTCAACGGCTACGTAGCAAAGCCAATCGAGTCCGCATTGCTGTTCAAGGAAATAACGCGGTTTACCACATGCTGTAATTCTGCACACTCGTCAGAAGCTTCTTCAAATTAAAAAAAACTCCCTGAGCAAAATATTTTCGAATACTGGATCGCAAATGGGCGGTGGAGCGTTTTGCGACTGGGCTACATTCGCATAATGTGCTTCCTTCGTTATACTTTAATGACTGTCAAATTCTCACAAGATCACAACCCTGCGTGAGCACATTAGAGCAAAAGTTACTGCACGAAGCGATTTCGGAAGCCAAGCTTGGTTTGGCAATCGGAGGAATTCCTATTGGCTCAGTGTTAGCTGATGCCAATGGAGGCATTGTTGCCAAAGAGCACAATCTCCGGGTGCAAACTGGCGATCCCACTGCCCACGCTGAGGTTGTGTGCCTCAGAAACGCCGGGCGCAGAACGGATTGGCACCAACTTACCCTGGAAAGCACTCTTAGCCCCTGCATCATGTGCACAGGAGCAAGCCTGCTTTATAAGATTCCGCGCATCATTATTGGCGAACATACAACATTCCTTGGCGCAGAAGACCTGTTTGCCGCCCGCGGCGTTCAATGTGTCGTTATGAATGATCCGGAATGCATTGAGCTGATGCAGGCTTTTATTCGTGCCAACCCAAGCTTGTGGAATGAGGATATTGGCGTTGTGAAATAGTAAGAGCGTTGGTTAATCTCAAGTTCGGCTGAGCCACACTATGGCCGCTTGAGGCTTCTTGCAAACCTGATTTGCCTACGCGGTTTAAGACGGGTAATAATGATCAGCATCTGAATACCCGAGGATTTCGCTGGCAGCCGTCCCAGGAGCGCAAAGCCGAACATGGCAACATCTGTTTTTGTTCGTCCAAAAGAAGCAGCCATTCTGATTGACTCCGCCGGTCAGCGCGGTAGGGTGGTTATCTCAAAATCTCCTTTCACTGTTGGACGCTCAGAGGAATGCGACGTTAGTATCCCTGACGTGCGCGTCTCTCGCGTGCATGCCCGATTCGTGATGCAGGATGAAGTGTATTTCATTGAGGACGCAGGCAGCCGGCATGGCACATTTGTGAACGGCGCACGCTGTGAACGCACGCAACTCAAGAACAATGACGAGATCAGGCTGGGCGCCGCAGCCAAAATGGTGTTCCTGTATGGGGACGCTCCGGGCAGCGCGGCTGATATGCTGCTCACTCGCCTCGCTTCCAGCGCAGATACCTCCGACCTGGAAAAACTCCATCTATTCCTTGAAGCAGCGCGCAACCTCAGCAGCAGCCTGGTGGTGGACGACGTTCTGCGCAACATGTTGGGTTATGCCCTAAAGATCACCAAGGCCGAGCGGGGCTTTGTGTACCTGAAAGATAAATCCGGCGAGCCCGCCCTGGCCTGCGGTCTGGATAGCAACAACATGCCGCTCTCTCGTGACGCCAACGTCACACACTCCGTGGTGCGTGAAGCCATGATTTCTGCCCAGGAATTGATTACCGGCGATGCCAGCCGGCAAAGCGCCCTGGCAGCGAGAGAAAGCATCCTGTTCAATGAACTCCGAACGGTGGTCGCCATTCCGTTGCGTACGCGTCGCGGCGCAAGTGGCGCCATGGTCGTAGAGGAGGCAGATGGCGTTATTTATCTCGATAGCCGCTCCGTTTCGCGCAGCATATCTGGTGTAAGCCATGAAGTGCTTCGTGCGCTGGCGAGTGAGTGCGCAGCTGTACTGGAGAGCGCAAAGCTGGTGGCAGCGGAGCAAGCGGCGCAGCAATATCGCAAGGAAATGGAGATTGCGGCCTCTATCCAGCGAAGCCTTATTTCCATGTCCGGCGCCGAGTGTGACTTTGCCCGCATTTTTGGTGAAAGCATACCTTGCCGTGAAGTGGGCGGCGACTTTTTTGACGTTGATGTTTCCCAGGACACAGTGACGGTGATAGTCGCTGACGTTTCAGGCAAGGGGATTTCAGCAGCGCTGCTGGCCTCAGTGATCCATGGTATGTTTCACTCCCAGATTACTGGCGGCGCCAGCCTGGTGAATGCCGTCACGTCCATTAATCGTTTTTTGTGCTCGCGTGTTGCCGGCCAGAAATACGCGACGCTTCTAGCGGCGCAGTTGCGGAGAGACGGCTCATTGCAGATTGTAAATTGCGGCCATGTTCCGGCCTTGATTGCCCATAACGGCGCTGTTCAACAGGTAACCGATGGCGATATGCCCGTAGGCTTGGTTGCCGGTGTGGGCTTTCATGTAATCGAGCAGCAGTTGCCGGTTGGCTCACGGCTGTGCATTCTTACTGACGGTATTACCGAGACTGAAGATCCGAGCGGAGCGGAATTTGGCACCAAGAATGTAGAACAATGCCTCTTTGAACCGGAACCAATATTCAGCCTGATCAACAAGGTTCGGGCTTTTTCCCACAACCAGGAAGCGCAGGATGATCGCACGATCGTGTTATTAGAGAGAACGCACTAACCGAGGCTACTGACGGCCATCGCTGTGCAAGGTAGCCGAATTAGTGCGGAGTCCACAAGGGATGGTTGCTGAACAATCCGCCTGCAAAACCAATCTGATAAACCAGGACAAGGCCAAAAATCAGGCTAAGCAATCCGGAGGCTAGTCCCAGCCGCACGCTGAAATTCGCATGCCGCTTGCCAAAGAAATTAAAAGCTGAGGCAATACTCATGGTAATCAGCATCATTCCGGCAACCGTGCCAACGCCGAAAATGAGCAGATAAGCTACTGCCCAGCGTGGATCTCTGATCGTGGTTAAAACCAGCAGCGCTACCGCAGCCGACCCAGCTAGACCATGCACAATTCCTATCAGCAACGGGCGGAATTGGCGATAGATGCCAACCCTGCCAAATAGTCGGTCCATCCGCGCTACGGGCGTACTGTCCGAAGCATGTGGATGCGACTCTGGCGCATGACCGTGCGGGTGCGAGTGAATATAGTCTCCATGGCTGTGGTGATGAGAGTGAACTGTGGCCGCTCCGCTTTGAATTTTTGCTACCGAGCGGGCCGAGCGGAGGAACGCCACGACGTTCATTACGCCCAACACCACTAGCATTAATGCGACTGAAAATTCCATGCTAAGGCCAATGCGCGCGGGAATGACCAGCCCAAAAAGAATGATGGCTGAGCCGACAGCCAGAATTGTCAGCGTGTGGCCGATGCCCCAGAAAATTCCGGTCAGGGCTGCGCGGCCAACTTTATTCTGCTTACTGACAATGGTTGTAACTGCAATCACGTGGTCAGGATCGGTGGCGTGACGCATCCCAAGAAAAAACCCAATAGCGATAATAGAAAAAAAGCTAATCATGTTTGCAAGTAGAGCTTCTGACTGCGACGAGGCAACAAACAAGATTATCGATATTTCGTTAAATAGGCTACTAACAGGCAGACTGCTCTTCAAAGATGATGCAGAAACCCTCTTTCAGGGTATCGCCAAATCATGCCAGCGATTAACTTTTTCACCCCCAGGCAGCACGTTCTGCGTTATATTGCCAAAAGTTTTTATCTTGAGAGGTTTGAATGTCCAGAATTGTGCGCAGCGGATTAATACAGGCCAGCAACGTGCTTGGCGCGAGCCAGCCATTGGAAAAAATCAAGAAAGCGATGATTGAAAAGCACCTGAAGCTGATAGATCAGGCGGCAAAAAAGAAGGTCCAGGTGCTTTGCTTGCAGGAGATTTTTTACGGTCCTTATTTCTGCGCCGAGCAGAACACGCGCTGGTACGAACTCACCGAGCCAGTGCCGGACGGACCAACTGTTAAGCTGATGCAGAAGCTGGCAGCGAAGCACCGCATGGTGATTGTGGTCCCGATCTACGAAAAAGAGATGACCGGTCTTTACTACAACACGGCGGCGGTGATCGATGCCGATGGCAAGTATCTGGGCAAGTATCGCAAGCACCACATACCGCAGGTAGCGCCGGGATTCTGGGAAAAGTTTTACTTCACTCCTGGCGATACCGGCTATCCAACTTTCCAGACCAAGTATGCGCGCATCGGCGTTTACATCTGTTATGACCGGCATTTCCCTGAAGGCGCACGCATCCTGGGCATGAACGGCGCGGAGATCGTCTTTAATCCCTCTGCTACTGTGGCCGGCCTTTCCGAATATCTATGGGAGTTGGAGCAGCCAGCGCATGCCGTGGCGAACGGATATTTTGTTGGAGCGCTCAATCGCGTGGGCCGTGAAGCGCCATGGAATATCGGCGAATTTTACGGCAAGAGCTACTTCTGCAATCCGCGAGGCAAGATCATCACGCAGGCCAGCCGCGATAAAGACGAATTGGTGGTCGCCGATCTTGATCTCGACATGATTGCCGAAGTGCGCAATATCTGGCAGTTTTATCGCGATCGACGCCCCGATAGCTATGAGCCATTGGTCACGCAGACGGGTAAATCAGCTACTAGCTCCTAGGCGCTAGCTTTAGCTGGTGATCTGAAAACTTTATAAAATGCCTTAAAATGCTGTGCTCGCGTAAATGCTGTTTGTTTTGATTTTGGCTAGAAGCTAGCAGCTAGCAGCTAATCTCTAATGACGACAAACTCATGACCCCATCCAGCGCAACCACAATAAAAAGATTCAATCCAGCTCGCTTTACAACGCTGATCTGGCCCCTGTGCCACCGGAACGCCGCACCTGGAGCACCTACAATTACGCCTCGCTTTGGGTATCGATGTCAGTCAATATCCTTACCTACATGCTGGCAGGCGGCTTTGTTCAGGGCGGAATGGACTGGAAGCAGGCCGTGCTGACAGTCCTGATCGGCAACACCATTGTGCTGGCGCCAATGCTGCTGAACTCGCATCCTGGCGCGCGCTACGGCGTACCTTTTCCTGTGCTTGCGCGCGCGTCGTTCGGCGTGCTTGGGGCCAATGTGGCGGCCGTGCTGCGCGCTATGGTTGCGTGCGGCTGGTTTGGAATCCAGAGTTGGATCGGCGGCGAAGCGATCAACATCTTGCTGAAGACCGTGTGGCCGGCCTGGAGGCAAAATCCTTATGGCACCCCTATCTGCTTCATGGTCTTCTGGGCCATCAACCTGCTGGTGATCCTGAAAGGTATTGAGTACATCCGCTTCTTGCAGGGAGTGAGCGCACCCATTCTTTTAGGTGTGGGATTGCTGCTGCTCGGCTGGGCATGGAAGAGCGCCGGCGGCTTTGGGCCGATGCTGGCTGCACCTTCAAAATTCAGTTCTACCAGCGATTTGCTGAAATTTTTGATTCCCGCTCTCAACGGTACGGTCGGCTTCTGGTCAACCGTCTCGCTCAACATTCCTGACTTTACTCGCTTCGCCAAGGATGAGCGCGGACAAGCGATTGGACAAGCATTTGCCTTGCCGCTGACCATGACACTGTATTCATTCATCGGCGTAGCTGTGACATCAGCGACTGTCGTGATCTATGGCACATCAATCTGGGACCCGGTGCAACTGCTCAGCCGTTTCCACTCGCCGGTTGCGGTGATTATTTCTCTGCTGGCGATTCTGCTGGCGACGCTTAACGTCAACATCGGCGCTAACGTAGTTTCACCCGCCAATGATTTTTCCAACCTGTGGCCGCGCAAAATTTCCTTCAAGCTGGGTGGAGTAATTACCTGCTTTATGGGTATCGCCATGATGCCATGGAAGCTCCTGGCCAATCATAAGACCTTTATCTTTGGCTGGCTCGGCGGATATGCGGCTGTGTTGGGGCCGGTGGCAGGAATTATGATCTGTGACTACTTCATCGTGCGGCACAAGAGCCTGCAGGTAAATGATCTTTACCTGCGCAATGGCGAATATGAATACGTAAGCGGTTTCAACTGGCGGGCCATCGCGGCGCTAGGCCTGGGAACAGCGATCGCGCTTATCGGACTAATTATTCCTGCTGTCCGATTCTTGTACGATTACTCGTGGTTTGTGGGTTTCGCAGTGGCGTTTGCTGCGTACTATTTATTGATGGCTTCAGAATCGCGCCGCATTTCTTAAATGAAATGATGATGCGTTTCATTGAAATTCCGGGCCGTTCCCGTTAGCTCGGTCCCATCTTCTTCCCCACCAGCAACTCATCTACGCTGCATTGCGGGCTCTTCCCTCTTGCCTCCTGAAGCTGTTTCCAGCTCATGTGAGGCCGTCCAGTCTCCACCTGAACCATGGTGATGCATCCGGGCACCGGACAAACCAGAGCGCAGAGATTGCAGCCAACACACTCATTTTCCAGAACGTGAGGAACATGCTTTAATGCAACGCCGTGACGAAGATCGCCGTGAGGGCGCTCTTCCACACGAATGCACTGATGCGCGCCGTCCTCGCAGGCGATATAACAAAGGTTGCAGCCAATGCACTTCTCGGCATCGATTCTGGCGATAATCTTGTAATTCAAATCAAGATTGCCCCAGTCTTCAATGCGATCCACTGACTTGCCAACCAACTCCATCGCTGAGTTTAGGCCTTTGTCGCGGAGGTAATCCTCAAGACCATCAATCATGTCACGCACAATGCGGAAGCCATAATGCATAGCGGCGGTGCAGACCTGCACTGAAGTTGCGCCGAGCAGCATAAATTCAACCGCATCACGCCAGTTGCCAATGCCGCCGATACCTGAAATGGGAATATTGACCTGGGGGTGTTTGGCGACAGCGGAAACCATGTGCAGTGCAATCGGCTTGACCGCTGGACCGCAATATCCGCCATGGCTGCCAAAACCACCTACACTGGGTCGCGGCGCGTAGGTATCGAGATCAACACCAACAAGGCTATTAAAAGTGTTTACTAAAGAAACAGCATCCGCGCCACCCGTTCTGGCAGCAGCGGCCATATGGGCCACGTCGGTCACGTTGGGCGTGAGCTTCACGATTACCGGCGTGCGCGCAACCTCCTTCACCCAACTGGTGATCATGGTGGCGTATTCCGGAACCTGTCCCACGGCTGCGCCCATGCCACGCTCACTCATGCCGTGCGGGCAGCCGAAGTTCAGCTCCAGCATGTCAGCGCCGGAATCTTCCGTGCGGCGCACAATGTCATGCCAGCTTTCACGTTTTGATTCCACCATAAGCGAAGCCACGACTGTATGAGCCGGGAAACGCTTCTTTACTTCGGTAATCTCACGCAGGTTCACCTCAATGGGACGGTCGCTGATCAGTTCAATATTGTTGAGGCCGATCATGCGCTCATTCTTGTAATCGATAGAGCCGTAGCGAGAGGCAGTATTAACGATTGGCTCGCCAATAGTCTTCCACACCGCTCCACCCCAGCCGGCATCAAAGGCCCGCATCACCTGGTAAGCCGTATTGGTGGGCGGGCCGGATGCAAGCCAGAAAGGATTTGGGGATCGCACTCCACAAAAGTCAATGCTTAGATCCGGCATGGGCCCTCCTTCCGCTCTGCGCTTCCAACGCCTGGTGAATTCCCACCGCAGCTTTCTTGCCGTGCGCAACCGCGTCCACCACTTCTCCGCCGCCGTTTACGCAATCTCCTCCGGCAAAATATTTTGGATTGCTTGTGCGCATGGTCGCGGGATCAACCTTGACGCAACCATTTTTTAATTCCAATCCTGCTATTTGTTGCAGGAAACCTGTCTTCCGCTGCTGGCCAAGCGCCTTTACCACCATGCCAACTTCCAGCCGAAATTCGCTTCCTGGAATGGGAACAAAGCTTGCCCGGCCGCGCGTGGCAGAAGCGTTCTCAGGCAGGCCTTTCATGGTACGAATACATTCCAAAGCGGCTACACGGCCTTCTCCATCATCAATAATGCGCACCGGCGCGGCTTGCCATAAGAACGTGACCATGTCTTTTTTGGCCAGCTCGTATTCGTAGGCAAAGGCGCTCATCTCTTCCGGGCCGCGACGGTACACCATGTAAACCTCTTCGGCTCCCAAACGCCGCGTAGCGGTGACAACATCGATTGCAGTATTTCCGCCGCCGATGACCGCGACACGCCGCGCGATCTGAACATCGGCAAATCTTTTTCTCTTGGTTTCGTCAATCACTGAAAGAGCGTCACGGCAGCCCTGCAACTCTTCACCTGGGATGTGCAGATCATCGGTAGCACCCAAGCCAATGCCGAGAAAAATTGCGTCAAAATCGCGCTCCAACTGGGCCAGACTGACGTCACGGCCCACGGCGGTCGAACTCCTAATCTCGACTCCGAGTGAACGAACCATCTCCATTTCTTTCTGTACATCTTCAGCTCGCATCTTGTACGCTGCGATTCCGTAAGTATCAAGGCCACCGGGCTGTGGGTTGGCATCAAAGATCACTGCTTCATAGCCACGCTTGCGCAACTCGACAGCACAGGAAAGGCTGACCGGACCAGCGCCGATCAGGGCCACACGATATCCATTAGCTGCGCCGGCCTGCAACAATTGCGTACCATTCGCAATCACTGGATCAACGGCATAGCGCTGCAGCTTGCCGATCTCAACCGGCTTTTTTCCTTCCATATTAAGGACACAAGCGCCCTCGCACAGAACAGAGGTCGGGCAGACGCGCGCGCAGCTATGGCCAAGGATATTGGCTTCAAGAATCGTGCGCGCAGAGCCGCGCATGTTGTCGCTTAGAATCTGGCGGATGAACTGCGGCACGTTGATCTCCGTAGGGCAAGCCTTGATGCAAGGCGCATCGTGGCAAAAAAGACAGCGCGAACCCTCTTCCAGAGCCTGGGCCGGCGTGAGCGGTGGATTAATATCGGCAAAGTTCTTTTCCAGTTGCTCTGGCAAGAGCTTGGGAGCAGGATCTTTAAACATTGGTCACCCCTCCCTGAAACAGGGAGTGGAAATTCCGCGAGTGTAGCATAGAATTCTCTTTCTATGCCCTTTGATACCCTCATCGTAAACGGCACAGTGGTCACGGCCACTGATACCTACGCGGCTGACGTTGCCATCAGCGGCGGCAAGATTACGGCCATCGGCCAGAACCTGCCGCGTGAAAACACGACGCGCGTGATTGATGCAAAAAATAAGTATGTCATGCCGGGCGGGATCGATGTGCACACACATCTCGACATGCCGTTTGGCGGTACCACCAGCGCCGATGATTTTGAGACCGGCACGCGCGCAGCGGCCTTTGGTGGCACCACAACGTTGATTGATTTCGCTATCCAGTATAAAGGGCAGCCGCTGCGCGCAGCCTTTGATACCTGGATGCAGAAAAGGCCGCATCCAAAGCAACCATCGACTACGCCTTCCACTGCATCATTACCGATCTGCCCAATGCGCGACTCGACGAGATGGGCGAAATGGTGCGCGAAGGCGTGCCCAGCTTCAAGCTATTCATGGCTTATCCTGGCGTTTTCATGTTAGACGACGCGACTATCTTCAAGGCGATGCGCACGGCATCAAAGATCGGCGGAATGATCTGCATGCACGCGGAAAACGGCGGCGCGATTGACGTGATCGTGCAGCAAGCGCTGGCTGAGGGGAAGACTGCTCCCAAGTATCATGCGCTCACGCGACCCACCACCGCAGAAGGCGAAGCAACGGCGCGCGCCATTGCCCTGGCGGAGATGGCTGGATCGCCAGTTTATATTGTGCATCTGAGTTGCAATGACGCACTGGAAAAAGTGCGTGAGGCGCGCGACCGCGGCCTGCCGGTGTATGCGGAAACCTGCCCGCAATACCTCTACCTTTCGCTCGACGACATGGACAAGCCGGGGTTTGAAGCCGCCAAGTATGTCTTTACACCTCCGCTGCGGGAAAAGTGGCACCAGGAAAAATTGTGGACCGGGTTAAAGCAAGACCATCTGCAAGTGGTCTCCACTGATCACTGTCCATTCTGCTTCAAGGAGCAAAAAGAGATGGGCAAAGACGATTTCACCAAAATCCCTAACGGCGGGCCCGGTATTGAGCATCGCATGAGCCTGATTTATTCAGGCGGGGTCAACAAAGGACGATTCAGCGTGAACCGATTCGTAGAACTGGTATCCACCACGCCGGCAAAGATCTTTGGCTTGTACCCGCGAAAAGGAACTGTTGCTGTGGGCAGTGATGCCGACCTTGTGATTTTTGATCCAAATCGCGAGCACACCATCAGTGCTAAAACCCATCACATGCGGGTTGATTATTCGATGTTCGAGGGCATCAGGGTCAAAGGCATGCCAGACATAGTGCTCTCCCGCGGAAAAGTGCTGGTTGAGGACGATAAGTTCCACGGAAAAGCCGGCCAAGGCGGCTTTCTGAAACGCGCAGTGTACAGCGGAGTATAAAAATAGAGGCAAGCTGCGTCGCCTTGCTCAGGTGAAGAGCGATGCAGCTTTCTTTATTCGTTCGACTCTTCCGCTGTTCCAAACTCATAACCAACGCCACGAATGGTATGGATCAGCTTCACCTTGGCCCCTTCATCAATCTTTTTGCGCAGGTAATTTACGTAAACATCCACTACGTTAGTCATGGTGTCCGGGGAAAGCTTCCATACATGCTCAATGATCATGTTGCGGGTGATGCGCCGCCCATGGTTGCGCATAAAGTATTCGAGAAGCGCAAATTCTTTGGGCGTGAGTTCAATTTGCCGCCCGCCGCGATGAATGGTGCGCTGCAGATAATCCAGTTCCAGATCCGCCAGCTTCAGCACCGCATGGCCAGGACGGTTTTTTCGCCGCAGCACCGCCCGGATTCGCGCAGAAAGCTCAGAAAAAGAAAACGGCTTGGTCAGATAGTCGTCTGCGCCGGCGTCAAGACATGCTACACGCTCGCCTACTTCTCCGCTTGCCGTGAGAATAAGAATCGGGATGTCTGCATCGCTGCCGCGTAGCTTGGCCAGAACTTCGCTTCCGCTAATCACAGGCAGATTTAGATCAAGGATGAGCAGATCATAGGAACCTTTTTGCAGGCGCTGAAGCGCATCATCCCCGCTTGCCGCAATCTCAGTTGTATGATCTTCCGAGTTGAAGGCCTTAGCTATGAAGGTTGCCAGCGGAGCGTCATCTTCTGCTATTAGAATTCGCATCCAGGTCTTCTCTCGTTGGTGCTGCTAGCGTATTTCGGTCCAGTCAAATCATTCTAACTATTCAAAGAATATTTACAACAAAACCAGCTCACTTGTAGTTAAGAATTATCTTAGATTTCCAAACAAGTACACTGTTCGTAATAATTCCATCCTTGGAAGGTGCAGGCAAGCCCTAACTTGCTATAGGATTTTTGCCGCTAGTAGCACTGCCCGCGTGTGGCGGGCGATCATCAAGTCTTCATCCGTCTCTACCACGCGAACCAGGCATCTACTGTTCGATCTGCTAATGATCGCAGCGCTGCTGGCGTTCGCATCATCGTCTAGTTCGATTCCAAGATGTTCCAGGTTCCGGCAAACCTCGGCGCGAACCTGTGCCGCACGCTCGCCGATTCCGCCGGTGAAAACCAGTGTATCCAGCCCGCCCAGAGCTGCGGCAAACGCGCCAACAAATTTACGAATTTGATAACTGAACATTCTTACTGCCAGCGCAGCGGCAGGATCGCTGCTTTGATGATCCAGCAAAGTTTTCATCTCGCTGGTCTGGCCGGAGACGCCGAGCAAGCCTGATTGATGGTTGAGCAGAGCTTCCAGTTGATCGGCTGAGTTTCCCTGACGCAGCAGGTACAAAAGCACTCCGGGATCAAGGTCACCGCTGCGCGTTCCCATCATGAAGCCGCCGGTAGGCGTCAGGCCCATGCTGGTGTCGATAGGCTTACCGTCCTTTAGCGCTACCATGCTTGCGCCATTGCCCAGGTGCGCGATGATAGCGCGATGGCCCAGCTCTTTGCCCAACTTTGCGACGACATATTCATACGAAAGGCCATGGAATCCATAACGCTTGATTCCCTGCTGCCAAAATTTCTCTGGCAGCGCGAACCGCTGCGCTACCTCCGGCATGGAACAATGAAACGCTGTGTCAAAGCAGGCGGCTTGCGGCAGATCAGGGTAATGAGCTGTCACGGCATCGATCATTGCCAACTGGCTGGGCAGATGCAGCGGAGCAAAAGAGATTAGCCTTTTCAGCGCACGCCTCAGTTCGCCATCAACCCGTTGCGGCGCGGTGAACTTTGGGCCGCCGTGCACAATGCGATGCCCGGCGGCAGCCGGCTTTTTTACGCCTTGCTGCTGCAATGCGGCAAACGTGGTTTTGATTGCCGCTGCGTGATCAGGAAAGCTGCCGCTCTGGTCTGCGACTACAGCTTTTGGAGTTTTTAGCCAGGCCCTTCCGTTTGCGGTTCCAATGGCTTCTATAGCGCCGGAAAAAACTCGCTCCTCTGCCGCTTCCTCCATGCGGTACATTGCAAACTTCAGCGATGACGAACCGCCATTCAGACAGAGAATGAGTTGTTCCATTTACCTAACCTGTGCGCAGGCTGTAATCACATCGCACATCAATTGTGGTTCCAGCGCCAGTTGCGCACTTCCGGCATGTCCTGCCCGTGTGAAGCGACATAGGCCTTGTGCTCCACCAGCTTGCTTTGAAACAGTTGCACAACATCTTCAGCCTCAAGGCCAGGTATGCGGTGAATGGTGTCAATCGCCAGTTGGAAGCGGTCCATGTTATTGCGCACCACCATATCGAACGGCGTGGTTGTGGTTCCCTCTTCCTTATAGCCCCGGACGTGCAGGTTATGGTGATTGATGCGGCGATAGCAAAGCCGATGGATCAGCCACGGATATCCGTGATAGGCAAAGATGATGGGCCTGTTCTTCGTAAATAATGCATCGAAACGCCCATCCGACAAGCCGTGCGGATGCTCGCCATAAGGTTGCAGTGTCATCAGATCAACAACATTGACTACGCGTATCTTCAGCCTGGGAAGATGCGTTCGCAACAGTGAAGTTGCCGCCAGAATTTCCAGCGTAGGAACATCGCCGGCGCAGGCCAGCACCGCGGCCGGCTCGCCGCCATCATCATTGCTCGCCCATTGCCATATTCCAATTCCGGCTGTGCAGTGCTTGATCGCCGCATCCATGTCCAGCCACTGTAGTTCCGGCTGCTTGCCAGCCACAATGATGTTCACGTAATTTTTGCTGCGCAGGCAGTGGTCTGCCACGGAGAGCAGGCAGTTGGCGTCAGGCGGGAAATAAGCGCGGACCAATTCCGGCTTCTTGTTGACCGCATTATCTAAAAATCCGGGATCCTGATGGCTAAAGCCGTTGTGGTCCTGCCGCCAGACGTGCGATGAGAGCAGATAATTAAGCGATGCAATCGGCTTGCGCCACGGAATATGACGGGTAGCCTCCAGCCATTTCGCGTGCTGGTTGTACATTGAATCCACAATGTGGATAAACGCCTCATACGACGCAAAGAAACCATGGCGTCCGGTGAGCAAATAGCCTTCCAGCCATCCCTGGCACATGTGTTCGCTCAGGACCTCCATTACCCGGCCATCGCGGCTTACATGAACATCCGTGGGCAGGATCTCCGCAGTGGAAACGCGATCTGTAACTTCAAAGACCGCGCTCAGGCGATTGGAGTCGGTCTCATCCGGGCCCATAACGCGGAAGTTGTGCGCATCAGCATTCAGCTTTAGGATGTCGCGCAGAAAGCGGCCAAGCACGCGTGTCGACTCCTCAAAAGAGCCGCCCGGCTGCTCAACTTTGACGGCGTACTGGCGGAAATCCGGCATATTTAAATCTTTGAGCAGCAACCCGCCATTCGCGTGCGGATTCGCGCCCATGCGGCGATTGCCCTTCGGCGCCAGCTCCGCCAGTTCGGTAAACAGCTTGCCGGAGCTATCGAACAGTTCTTCCGGTTTATAACTCAGCATCCATTGCTCAAGGATTTTCAGATGCTCGGGCTTCTCAAGATCGGTCACCGGGACCTGGTGCGCGCGGAATGTGCCCTCAATTTGCAGGCCATCAACAACCTTGGGGCCGGTCCAGCCCTTGGGAGATCGCAGGATGATGATGGGCCACTGCGGCCTCTGCCAGGCGGAATTTTGCCGCGCTTCACGCTGGATGCTTTGAATCTCAGCCAGCACCTTGTCCATGGTCGCCGCCATCAACTGGTGCATTGTGGGCGGATCGTCGCCTTCAACAAAGTATGGTTTATATCCGTAGCCGGTAAACAGGTCGATCAGCTCTTCTCTGTGAATGCGCGCCAGCACGGTCGGGCCGGCGATCTTGTATCCGTTGAGGTGAAGAATGGGCAGCACCGCGCCATCGCGCGCGGGATTGAGAAATTTGTTCGAATGCCAACTAGTGGCACATGGCCCGGTCTCAGCTTCGCCATCGCCAACAACGCAACAGACCAGCAGATCAGGATTGTCAAACGCTGCGCCGTAAGCGTGCAGCACGGAGTATCCGAGTTCGCCGCCTTCATTGATGGAACCGGGCGTGTCTGGCGAAGCATGGCTGGGAATCCCGTTGGGCCAGGAAAATTGCATAAACAGCCGCTGCAAGCCCGCTGCGTCCTGCGTGATCCTCGGGTAGAACTCCGTGTACGAACCCTCAAGATAAGTATTGGCCACAATTCCCGGCCCGCCGTGGCCAGGGCCGGTAACATAAATCGCGTTCAGATCGTTTTTACGGATCAGACGATTCATGTGCACATAGACAAAGTTCAGTCCGGGCGTGGTGCCAAAGTGCCCCAGCAGACGAGGCTTGGTGTGCTCCAGCTTTAGCGGTTCGTGCAGCAGTGGATTGTCACGCAGATAAATCTGTCCTACAGAAAGATAGTTGGCGGCGCGCCAGTAGCGATGAATCAATTGCAATTCGTTTTGGTCTAACGGGCCGGTTGCGATCAGGTTTTCCTCGGCGAGAGTCTTAACCATTTGCACTACTCCATCCGTCGTCACATTCTCTTCAAATTGTATGCTTTTCCTGCTTCATCGATTTTGCACAACGTGTTAATCCTCATCCGCCAATGGCTCTCATTCTGCTCACGGGTGATCCGGCAATTTCCTTTGCGTCCCTCTGCCTGAATCTTGGGTAGACCGGCTGATTTGATTGCATTTTCCAGCCTTTTTCCGACGCTCTGTGGCCTGCTCGTGTTTCTCAATCACTGCGTAAGTCCTTTTCGCTCAATTCCGGCGATCTTTGGCAATGTTGGCAATTCTGGCAATTCTCACTACCTGCCCCCTTCCCCCCCCCGTTTCACCCAAATTGACCCAAAGTCACCCAATGTCACCCAAGGATCAGCAGTGGGTCGCAAACTCCCCAAAAACGCAAAAAACAACGGGAATTCCGTTGCGTAAAAACTTCTACTCGTTCCTATTTTGTTCGCTATCATAGATTAGTTGCCGGCTTGTAGCAAGAAAAATTAAGTTGGGAGATTTTCTTTGGCACTAACACCACAAATAAAGACTTGGCTCCCCTGGTCTGAACTGGTACGAAGGCCGCGAGTCACTCTCGACGAATTCCGGAGTGCGTTACGCCAATACCCCCGAAGTGCTCTTCTGATCGCGTGCGCCCGTCTCAGTGTGATTTTTAATTACGGTCCTGACGGAAAGACCGCCGCAAAAGAAAATTCAAATAAGTGGATTCCAATATTATTCCCTCCAGAGCTCGCGCCACGGGTTCAAGCGTTTGCCGCGCAAGGACGAGTCATATTCTTCCAAGGGCAACTGCGCTATCTAGCTGCGGAAGTAATGCGATTGGAAGAGGCTGCAGAAGAAGGCTCGACATTCATTGCAGATGCAGCTTTGGGTGGCTTACTTCTCGCATCCGGCGAATTGCTTTACAAGAAGCACATTCAGCTTTCCGAGAACCTGGATGTTATGGCGAATCTGGTTGCAGATTTTCTTCCGGTTTACGAGATTGGCTCGATAACGGATCCTTTTATGCTGTTTTTACGGTTTTACATCTTCCTGACTGTGATCATTCCCAAGCTTCCAACTAATCTAAAGACCTTCGATGTAGAAGAATTATTTCAACAGCAGTTTGCTTTTCCACTCAAGCGTTACTATCAATTCATTTTTGCTTTCATGATGCATGCGATGATCGAACGCGATGAGAAGCCTGCAGACACTCCCATTGACGGCGCGTTAAGAATTTCTTGGTTTCAAAAAACTACAATACCTACGGAACAAGTTGGAAAGATGTTCAAGGCCGTTTGCTTTTCGTTGGATGATCTTCCGGACAAAAAACCGCCATTCGGTTATGGTGATTTTGAATTTTTGCGTGATCAACCGTATTTTAATCATGGCGATGCAATATATTGCCTCGACTATGAGTATGCGGTAACGAAGTTGGAAAGCGGTGCACTATGGAGGGTGCTGAAAGCGTTAGATCCCAAAAAACGCATACCCTACCTTGGCTTCTGGGGACAGGTTTTCGAACAATATATAACGTGGCTTTTCGAGATATACGCGAACAAAAAACTGAACAAATACTACCCATCGCCAGCTTATGAGCATGACAACAATCGATCAATATGCGACGCAGTCATGGTTTGCGGTTCGACCGCCATATTAGTTGAAGCAAAGCTCGCAACTTGCCCTGCTCATGTTCGATATTCAGGCGATTATCAACAGTTCAAGAAATATTTGGAGGATAGGCTGGTGATCGGTACAGATCGGCCAATTGGCGTTTCCCAATTACTAACGGCGATAGAAAGCCTCGCCACGCTACCAGGTACCAATCGGCCCCCATGGATGGCTGGAATCACGAAATTCATTCCTCTTATTATTACGAAAGACGAGATTGGTTCCAGTTGGATGATAAATGCTTACTTAAATGCGCGTTTTACTGAAAAGCTAAATCGCAAAAACTGCAAAAAATATATAGTGACGCCTCTTGTAAGCATGAGTGTGTCCACGCTTGAACGATCCCTAGCAGCATTAAGTAACCACGCTTTCAGTGACATATTGCAAGATCGAATAAGAGCCGATCGGAAGCTGGCACGCCCCTTCGAAGCTGCCAGTTCCTATGTTCCACCCGGAACAGCAAGAAAGATGTTTAAACACATGGAAATCATGGGAAATCTAACTGACGAATTGATCAATGATTTTGGAATGGTGGAGGAAGACAAATGAATCAACCCTCTATCAGGCCACGATTGATCTATTCTTTGGGAATCCAGTATTTACAGATTCCTATTGCGGTACACCGTCCGGAAACAGCTTCTGCAAAAATTCTTTGTCCGCTGCCATCGGCTTGAATGGAGCACTGTCCACTTCTTCTTTCCACTGCTTGTTGAAAGCGGAAGGATTCAACTCGCGAGCTTTGCCGAACTCAGCCAGCGATGCGGCTTTATCTCCGGTGGCATAATCCAGAAATCCAAGCTGCAAATGGAGATTGGCGTTCTTAGGCGCGTATGCCACGCCTTTTAAAGCCGCAGCGCGCGCTTTGGGGAGATCATTGGCCTCGAATGCTTTGTACATTTGGTCGCCGTAGTTGTAAGCCAGGTTCAGGTCAAGCAGGCGGCGCAATTCGGTAAATGGGTCTGGATTGTCGTCAACGTTGATATAAACGTAGCGGTCATTATTGATGTTGCGCCCACCCTGCTTTTTCACGATCAACATTGAGGCCGACTGCCGGCCGCGAGCGTCGCCACCGGCCGAGTCGCCGGCTTTAAGCGCGGCATAGAGCTTTTCTGCCAACTCGCCCTGCGTGGCGTCAAAGGCTTTGCCCATCGATTCTGGTACTTGCGGGCCAACCAGAATATTTCCCTGCGCTGACCAGGTTTTGCCCTGGCGATCGCCTGCCCACTTGGGCGCATTGGGGCCGGTGTAAGCGGCAATATTTCCCTTGGCATCCACAATGGCGACCTGGCGGCCATCTTTGCCTTCAAATTTGTCGTCAGCCAGAATCTTTTTCAGGGCTTCCTGCGCTGTGAGTCCCTGGCGCAGCAAATCGAGCGCCTGCTGGCCATAGCCGACGTTAACATTGGCCTGCGTTGCCACAGCACCAACATCCGCCATGGCCCACGGCACAACTGAGCCGACGGAGAAATAGCGCGAGGCGACGGCTACGCCCATTTCCCCGGTCTGCGGATCAATGGCGACAATGGAGAACGTGGAAACCGTAGGCATGGATTGCGAAACAGCCACACAAGCAAATGCCAAAATAATGACTGGCAATAAAAATCTTTTGTTCATGGGCAGCTCCTCAATTTCCCCATATTCTTAAATTCCTTGATCCAAGAATCACAAATATTTTGTCCGAAGACTATTTTAGTATCCGCGTTAATCCGCGTGATCCGCGGTAAGATTTTCTTTTCCCCTATGTCGCGCGTTGACGTACGATTCCGCGCGATCCCGACGATTCTTCTTAGGTCTGTATCCCCATGCAATATGCCAGTATCACAATGCCCAGCACACCCAGCGACACTAGGGCATACCGCTTATCATGCTCGCGGAAAAACTGAATGCAGGCCATCACAATGCGCAGGGCAGGGGTTGCCAGCAGCACCAGCAACCCGGC
>DASRDW010000012.1:0-11422 GCA_035652415.1 Candidatus Angelobacter sp.
GACGACATTATTGTGATTGACGCCGGCCTCATGTTCCCGGAATCAGAGCTGCTGGGCGTGGACATTGTGGTTCCCGATATCACCTATTTGATCCAAAACCGCGAAAAAGTCCGCGGCATTGTGCTCACGCACGGGCATGAGGACCACATCGGCGCGCTGCCCTGGGTGCTTTCAGAATTGCAAGTCCCGGTCTTTGGCACTGAATTCACGCTGGCGCTGGTGGAAAACAAGCTGGACGAACACCAACTGCTGGAAGACGCCGACCTGCGCGAGATCCGCGCCGGAACTCGCTTTAACCTGGGGCCATTCACCATCAATCCCATTCAGGTAACGCACAGCCTGGTGGATTGCGTGGCGCTGGCGATCCATACGCCTCTCGGCGTGATTATCCATACCGGCGATTTCAAGGTTGATCCCACGCCTACGGATAATCGCCTTTTTGACCTGCACACCTTTGCCGAATACGGCAAAGAAGGCAACGTGCTGGCGCTGCTGCAAGATTCGACCAATGCCGAGCGACGCGGCTACACCCCCAGTGAGCGAGCTGTTCGCGGCAAGTTTGACGAGATCTTTGCTCGCGCCGAACGCCGGCTGTTTATCTCTTGTTTTTCTTCTTCCATTCATCGCATTAAGCTGGCCATGGAAATGGCGCGCGAGTACAAGCGCAAAGTCGCGCTCGTGGGACGATCAATGACAGAAGCGGCAGAGATCGCGCTTGACCTGGGCTATTTTGAAGTGCCAGAAGGCCTGCTGATTCATCCCGGAAAAATTAAAGATTATGCGCCGCAGCAGGTCTGTGTAATGATCAGCGGAACCCAGGGCGAACCTATGTCCGCGCTTTCACGCGCGGCGGTGGATAACCACAAGCACGCCCGGATTGAGCGTGGTGATACGGTCGTGCTCTCCTCGCGCATTATTCCCGGCAATGAAAAAAGCATTTACCGGATGATCGACCACCTCTTCCGCCGCGAGGCCGATGTGATCTATGAAGACGGATCAAATCCCCCTGTGCACGTGAGCGGGCACGCCAGCCAGGAAGAGCAAAAGCTGATCATGAACCTGGTGAAGCCGAAATATTTTATTCCGATTCACGGCGAATATCGCCAGCTCAGGATTCACGCTGACATGGCGCGCTCCATGCACGGAACCGTGGGACAGGTGCTGATGCTGGAAAGCGGCGATGTGCTTGAATTCGACGAGTTGGGCGCACGCAAGATTGATAAAGTCACCGTGGGGCGCATCTGCATTGATTCCGGCTCGCGCACTGACGTGGTGGAAGATTTAGTAATCAAAGATCGCCGCCACCTGAGCGAAGATGGTTTTGTGCTTCCGATCATCGCTATTAACAAGCTGAAAGGAACCGTGGAGTCGATTCCGGAGATCGTGATGCGCGGCTTTGCCGCCGGATCAGAGAACGGCTTTGTTCAGGAAGCTAGGCGCATTGTGGCGGCCACGCTTGACGGCTCCACGCCGGAAGAAAAGGCCGACTATGGCGTGATCAAAGAAAAAATCCGCGCAGACCTGAAGCGGTTTATCGTAAAGACCACCTCGCGCCGGCCCCTGATTATGCCGGTGATCCTGGAGATCTAGTGGCAAGGTTCACGCGCAAGCAGAAAATTTTCATCTTTCTCTTTGTGATGGTTGCGTCTTTTGGGTTGATTGGCGCGGTCCTGCTGCATCCGCTGGGCCCGCACCTGCGCGCAACTTCTCTCATGCTGCGCTTTGCGGACCCAAAAGCCGGCGGAATTGCCGCCAGCTTTGCCAACCATCCACTTAAGGAAGAAGATGGCACAGCGCAAACGCCGCATGGGACGCTACGCTATCGGCTTTACATCCCCCAAGACGTAAAGAACCCCGCAGGTGTTGTGCTGCTGCACGGAGTTCATCATCTTGGGATTGAAGATCCGCGCCTTTGGAACCTGGCGCGCGCAATGGCTGGAGCAGGCGTGCTGGTAATGACGCCGGAGTTGCAAGACCTGGCAGACTATCACGTGACCGCGCGGACCATTGACGTGATTGGCGACTCCAGCGTGATACTGAGCACGCGATTGCACCAGAGCATAGGGCTGATTGGGCTGAGCTTTGCCGGAGGGCTGGCGCTGCTGGCTGCAGACCGAAAAGATTATGCGCAGAATATTGGGTTTGTAGTGGCAATTGGCGCGCATGATGATATGGAGCGTGTTGCCCGCTTCTTTACCACCAATACGATTACCTTGCCAAATGGCACAGAGTCATCGCTCACGGCGCACGAATATGGCGTGCTGGTGCTGGCGTACTCTCATCTGGAAGATTTTTTCTCGCCAAAGGACGTGCCCGCCGCGCGCGAGGCGTTGCGGCAACACCTTTGGGACCTGCCTACAGCGGAAAAGGCCGCAGCCGCTTTGAGCCCCGAAGGGCAGAAAGAGCTAGAGGAGCTACTGCATCATCGTGATTTGCTACGCGACGATTTTCGCAAGGAGATCACGCTGCACAAAGGCGAACTGGATGCTGTCTCGCCACACGGGCACCTCGCGGATCTACGCGTGCCAGTCTTTCTTCTGCATGGCGCCGGTGACACAGTGATACCCGCATCGGAAACGCTATGGCTGGAAAAAGACGTTCCTCCAGAAGACCTAAAATCGGTGCTGGTAAGCCAGGCACTGGTGCACGTAAACATGGATGCCAAAGTCACGTGGCAGGAGGAATGGCAACTGGTGGAATTTATGTCGCAAGTGCTGAGTGCAGCCGATAACCCGCATCGGTTAGAACAGGCTTCAACCACATTTCATTGATGGGAGGTCCCTAATGATCAATCTTTTGTCTGATAAGCGCTTTCTTGCCATCTATTCATGCTGCTCCACTGCCGCTCTGGCATTGACTGCTCTCTGTGGCTTCTCTCCCGCAAAGCGTACAACAACATTTGATGAGATCACGGCACACCGCATCAACATCGTAGAACCCGATGGAACGATTCGCCTGGTCCTCACGGACAAAAACAGCGCGCCGGGTATTTACATCAAGAACAAGGAGTATCCGCACGCAACGCGCCAGTCTGCAGGCCTGCTCTTCTTCGACGATGAAGGCAC
The DNA here is from genome assembly GCA_035652415.1 of Candidatus Angelobacter sp. Classification (GTDB taxonomy): domain Bacteria; phylum Acidobacteriota; class Terriglobia; order Terriglobales; family Acidobacteriaceae; genus Angelobacter. The sequence continues at coordinate 3,066 of DASRDW010000012.1, forward strand.
TGAGGATGGCGGCTTGATTTATGGCGTAAAGACCGACTCCAGCGGTCATGTGATCGGCAGCAACGGCCATCTCAGCTTTGACAAGTACATGCAGGACCAGATTTTCACCATTGAGGCCGGAAGCGAGGACCATGAAGACTATTCATTTCTGAATATTCAGGACCGCGGGAATTACCCGGTCACGGACGCTATTGAAGCCAACCAGCGAATCTCAAAGCTGCCCAAAGAGCAGCAGGGGGCGGAGTGGAAAAAGTTTATTGCCACGCATCCGGGCGACCATGTGCGGTAATGCTGGGCCGGGTCCCTGACGGTAGCGCTGTTTTGCGGTTGAAGGACAAAGAGGAACATGACCGCATTGTCTTGCGGGTTGCGCCGGATGGAACTCCAAAGCTGCAAATGCTTGATGCAAACGGAAAGGTGTTGAGTGAACTGCCACCGGCTGCGCCAGACCATCAATAAGGCCTATTAGGCATTCGCGGAGGAAAGCGCCTGCTTCGGCGTAAATGTGCTCTTGGCATATAGCCTTGAGTCTGAGCCCTCAAAAAATCGTTCAACAACATTTCTAGTAAGCTATCCAAGTGAGTGCTGTTCCTACAGAACCCTACCCGAACAACGTAATACAGCGATTTATCGCACGCTGGATTTCGCCTTCTTCAGATCGGCGTGAAGAACAAATCTTTCTGGTCCTAACGCTGCTGATCGGTGCGCTCGTGGGACTGGTCGTGGTCGCTTTCATTGTTCTTACGGAGCGGCTGGGCATGCGGCTTTATCCTCCGGGCAGCGCGGCATGGCGGCGCGTGCTGATCCCTGTGACAGGATCGCTGGCCATGGGCTATCTGCTCTACCGATATTTTCCTAATGCCCGCGGCAGCGGCGTACCGCAGACCAAAGCTGCTCTCTTCGCACGTGAAGGGTTCATCTCACTGCGTACTGTCTTAGGCAAATTCGGCTGCACTGCGGCTACGCTTGCCAGCGGCATTCCGCTGGGACGTGAAGGGCCTTCTGTGCAGGTGGGAGCGGGAATCGCGTCTGTGCTTGGACGCGCCGTAGGCTTGCGCCAGGAAAAAGTAAAAGCGCTGTTGCCAGTAGGAGCATCCGCCGCCATTGCTGCTGCCTTCAACACGCCCATGGCTGCTGTGCTGTTTTCCCTGGAAGAGGTAATGGGAGACCTGCACGCGCCGGTGCTGGGATCGGTGGTGATTGCTTCTGCCGCCTCATGGATAGTTTTGCGGCTGATCTTGGGGAATAACCCGTTATTCCATGTGCCGCAATATGAGCTGGTGCATCCTCTGGAATTTGGCATTTATGCGGTGCTGGGCATTGCCGGCGGGTTCCTATCAGTCGCCTTCACCAAGCTGTTGCTGGGAATGCGGCAGCGATTCCTGCTCATGCCCAAAAAGACGTTCTGGTGGCATCCAGTGGTAGGCGGCGTGATGGTGGGGCTGATGGGCTGGGTTGTGCCCCAAACTCTGGGCGTGGGATACAGTTTTGTTGGCCAGGCCCTGAATGGAAACATGGCATTCAAGCTGATGGCCGTGCTGGTGGTGCTGAAACTCTTTGCCATCACCACCAGTTATGCTTCCGGCAACGCCGGTGGAATCTTTGGTCCAAGCCTGTTTCTTGGCGCAATGCTTGGAGGCACCGTGGGCAGCATTGCTCATCACTTCCTGCCCGGCTATACCGCAACGCCGGGGGCTTATGCACTGGTGGGAATGGGTGCGCTGTTCGCTGGAATTGTGCGCGCACCCATGACCTCTGTCCTGATGATCTTTGAGATGACTCGCGATTATTCGGTCATCGTGCCCCTGATGATTGCCAACCTAGCCAGCCTTTTTATCTCTTCGCGGTTCCAAAAGCAGCCGATCTATGAAGCGCTGGCGCATCAAGATGGCATCCACTTGCCCAACATAAAGGAACGCAGTGAATTGGAACAGCGCAGGGTGTCACGGATCATGCGCAGCGCCATGGAGACGCTGACCGCACAAATGAGCGTGCGAGAAGCGGCAGAACAGATTCGCTTAAGCGCATTCCGTGCCTGGCTGCTTGTGGATGAAGACGGCGTGGTTGGCGTCTTGAGCCGGACGATGTTGGAGAACGCGTTGGCGAATGGAAAAGCAGAACAGAGCCTGCTGAGCCTGCTTGACTCGCTCGATTTTCCTCACGTCCACGCAGACCAGGCGTTGCATCTGGCGCTGGAGCGCATGAGCAGCGCCCATGTTGATATTTTGCCCGTGGTCAACCGGGCCAACGTGCACAAGTTAGAGGGCGTTGTGACTTTGAAAGATGTTCTGGATTCTTACGGAGTTTGATCCGCGGTAGTTTGTTTACTGGTTCTGAAGAAAGCATGGATTCCTTCGCGGTGCGGACTTCGGCAGCCCGTCATAATTGCTCAATGCGATCCCTCCTCTCCGCCAGCCGAGCCTCAGCGATACCTACAAACACGCAGCATAATGCAATGTGCTCAAACAAAATTCTTTAATCGGGATCCTTTGGGAATATCTGTAGAGAAGGTAAGGGTACAATCGCGTGCATGATTCCGCAGCCCGACCTACAATTCAGCCTGCTCTCTGCCTGGCGCACGAATAACCGCGTCACCATGCAGTTGATCGCGAGCCTGCCTGCAGCGCTTTTGGATGTGCCGATTCCGAATGTGCCGCGACGCACCGTCCGCGTGATCGCGGCGCATCTGCACAACTCCAGGTGTTCATGGCTGAAGACACTGGGCAGTGAGCACGGCCTTGCGGTGCCGGATCGCGTCGATCGAGCTCGTGTGACGCCCCGACAACTGGTTGCGGCCCTCAAGCGGAGTGGCGCCGGAATGGAAGCGCTTCTCAAGCTGGGTTTGGCTTCAGAGGGTAGCGTTCCGCCGTCAAAGCGATACGTATGGCGCAACCTGTCTCTCGATGTCTGCCATGTGCTCACCTATTTTGTGGGCCATGAGGCATATCACCGCGGACAGATCGTGATGCTGGCGCGGCAGACCGGGCATCCGCTGCCACGCAAAGCCGTGGACGGACTATGGTGGTGGAAAATGGAGAAACTGTAGCTTTCGGCGACTTGTATTCTGGCCGGTTTTTGATCCGCGATCATCCGCATAGATCCGCGGTAAAGTTTGTTTTATTTGCTTCTCCGTGCTTTCGCGTCTCCGTGGTGAGATTGTAGAAGAGCGTAGGGATTCCTCGCTGCGCTCGGAACTTCGGAAAGCGGGATGTCATAATCGCTCAATGCAATTTCTCCTCTCCGCCGGCGAAGCCTCAGGCGACACCTACGGCGCGCAGCTTGCTGAAGCGCTTGGCCTGCTTGCGCCTGGATCACGCTTCTTTGGCATGGGCGGAGAAAAGATGCACGCCGCTGGATGCGAACTGCTGGTCCACGCTAATGAGGTCGCAGTCGTTGGTTTGGTGGAGGTGCTCACGCACCTACCAGGAATTCGGCAGCGCTTCAAACATCTTGTGGCGGAGGCAGCGCGACGCAAGCCTGATGCCGCCGTGCTCATCGACTTCCCTGACTTCAACCTGCGCCTTGCTCGCGAACTGCATCGGCTCGGCATTCCGGTCTTCTATTTCGTGAGCCCGCAAATCTGGGCCTGGCGCACCGGACGGATCCAGCAGATCAAAAAATATGTTCGCAAGATGATCGTGATCTTCCCTTTTGAGCAGGAGTTTTACCGGCAGCACGGTGTTGAGGTTAGTTATGTAGGACATCCGCTGGCCTATGTTCCGCCGCCGCAGATCACGCGTGAAGAGTTTGCCGCGCAACATGGGCTTGATCCGCAGAAGCAATGGATTGCCCTGCTTCCTGGAAGCCGGCGGAAGGAAGTCCGGCTAAATCTGCCTGCGATGTTGCAGGCAGCAGAACTTTTACAGCAACAAGGCGACTATGAATTCATTTTGTCCGTGGCATCCACGCTGAATGCGGAATGGTTAAAAGAGCAGATAGCCCAGGCACAAGGTGGCCGCTCTTCCACCATCCACCTTACCGATAACGCACGAGCCACGCTTATGCACGCCCGCGCGTCGGTGGTCGCCAGCGGCACTGCAACGGTAGAAGCTGCGCTTTCCGGCACGCCGTTTGTAGTGGTTTACCGCCTTGCGCCGCTGACCTGGCTTCTGGGCCGCCGCCTGGTCAAGCTGGATACATTTGCCATGGCCAACCTGATCGCTGGAGAGAAAGTTGTTCCTGAGCTGATCCAAAAGGACTTTACCGCGTCCAACGTCGTCCGCGAGCTTCAAAAATTGCTTCCAAACGGCCCTGATCGCCAGAAAATGCAAGCTGCCCTGAAAATGGTGCAACAAAGGCTGCATGACAGCCAAAATGCCGATCCACCGGCCCTGCGCGCCGCTCATGAAGTGCTGGCTTCGCTCAGGTAACACGCATAGGCCCCCGCTCCTGTATGCTTGCAAGTGGCAGGAAAGCAGCTTTTTTGGCAAAATTTACATCTAATCCCAAGACTACTCAGCAGCTTTGGAGAACTTCAATGCATCTTGCACGACGGCCTCTGCGACGTGCCTTGCTTTTTGTTGGCCTTTGCGTCTCTTTGTGTTTGCCCGCTTTGGCGGCTGATCGGCCGCGTGTAAAGGCTGAGGACTACGTCATAGATGCGGAGATGGTTCCCAAGACGCACCGCCTCACCGCCCGCGCCAAGGTGAAGTTTACCGCGCTTGAAGACACCAATTTCGCCAGCTTTGAGCTGAACAATGGCCTGCGCGTTACCAAAGTGCTCGATGAAAAAGGCAAGCCGCTGACCGCAGAGCGCGTCACCCAGGACAATGCCGTCCGCATCAGCTTTCCCACAACGCTGAGCAAGGGCAGCTCTTCCACGCTCACCTTTGACTATGAAGGCCCGCTGGCCAACGCTGATGACAGCCCGGTAGAAGGCCTGCAGCTTGCCTATATCGGCGAGGATACGGCTTATCTTCTTTATCCCGCGCGATGGTTTCCCGTTACCAACTTTGGAATTGACCGCTTTACCGCCACCATCAACATTACTGCGCCAAATAATTTTCTAGTCATCGGCAGCGGCGCTACCGGCCCAGCAAAGCCCGGCACGATGGGCAAGAACATCACCACCTTTAGCTGGCAGAAGCCGAGCTTCCCAGGAAGTATTTTTGCCGGGCCATTCCAGGAAAGCGCCTTTGGCGGCGTAAAGATTTACTTCAGTGCAGCTAAAAAACAGTTTGCTTCTGCCTATGCCGATTCCGCCAATAAAGAGCTGGAATATTTCTCCAGTCTGTTTGGCCCCTCTCCCGCGGGCGGAACGCTGCAGGTCGTCGAACTGCCGGACAACACTGTGCCCATGTGGTGGGCCCCTGAGATTGCGGCTATTGCTACGCACAACATTAGTGAAAAGGTGAACTACCGCGTGCTGGCTGACTCCATTGCACACCAGTGGTGGGGAGGCAATGTAAGCCCGGCCAGCAAAGACGATTGGTGGCTTATGGATGGCGGCGCACGCGACGCTGAAATGCGCTACGTGCAAAACGCCGCCGGCGAGCAGGCGTTTGAAGACGCTTCACGCGACATGGCCGTGGGCGCTCTTGCCTATGACACCACGCCGCTCTCAAGCGCTGGCAAGCTGGATACCTTCTCGCCGGAGTTCCAGTCCCTGGTCACAGACAAAGGCGGCATGATCTTCCACATGCTGCGTTGGGTGATTGGTGACGCCGCATTTGACAAGACCATGAAAGATTTCATGACTGAATTTGCCGGCAAATCCGTATCGATCAATGATTTTCAGTCGGTCGCGGAAAAAAATCATGGTGACAAGCTGACCGCTTTCTTCTCCCAGTGGGTGGATGGCACCGGCGCGCCGGAATTCAAGATGAAGTACACGGTCTATCGCGTGAAGAAGGGATTCCGCGTGGTGGGAGAAATCAACCAGGATCTCGATCTCTTCCGTATGCCGCTGGAATTGAAAGTTGATACAGACGGCCAGACCGAGATGAAGCGCATTGAAGTTTCCGGCACCGATTCGGCATTTTCAGTTGACACCTTCGGCAAGCCGCGTCGTCTGGTTCTCGATCCTAACAACTGGGTGCTTAAGAACTCGCCAGACCTGCGAGTGCGTGTCGCTATCCGCCGCGGCCAGGAGTTGACCACCGAGGGCAATCTTTCCCAGGCGCTTACCGAGCTCAACAAAGCGCTGGAAGTGAATCACAGCAGCTCTCTGGCTCACTATCGCATTGCGGACATATTTTTTATGCAGCGCAATTACCAGTCCGCTGCCAATGAATTTCGTGAGTCCTTGAATGGCGATGGTGACCCACGCTGGACCGAAGTCTGGAGCCACATCATGCTGGGCAAGATCTTTGACATTACCGGCCAGCGTGAGCGTGCGGTAAATGAATATCGCCAAGCCATTCAAACTCAGGACCCGACCTCTGGCGCGCTGGACGAAGCCCGCCGCTATCTGGAAAAACCATACGAGCGGGAACGTCAGCCCAATGGTAGCGGAAGCAGCGGCAGCAACTGAAAAAGTTTTTATTGTAGGCTCTTCAAGTAGCTCACAATCTGCCAGCGTTCCTGCTCCGGCAAGCGCGACCACGACGGCATTCCATTCTTCATGCTGCCGTTCTTCAACAGCCATTCCAACTCACCGGGCGTAGAGTTGCGAATGCGATCTGAGTGCAGATTAGGCTTTTTCGACGTTCCCATGGCTTCTTTGCCGTGGCATGATGCGCAATTCTGATGGAAGAGCTTGGCACCAGCCGCGATCGCATCGGCTTGGCTGTCATACGGGTTTTCGCGAGCGCGATCTTTGTCGGGCACGCGGGTTTTCCATGCACCATCGCCTACTGGGGCAGCAAACAGAAACGCAGCCGAAAGCAGGAACACAGCCATCAGCAGCCAGCTTTTTTGCGCCATCATCTTTTCCCCCTGAGCCGTGAGACAAACTGGTCTATTTCATATGAGACGCCAAACCGCAGCAAAAACCCGTGGCTGTTTTTGTTCAGGCCGACACTGGGAGAAAGGCTGAATGTTGGCCCGTTGGGCAGGCGGAAAGCCATAGTGGGCGCCAGATAATGCGACGTATCGTGCAGGCCAAAAGTGTAGCGATCGCCCAATCCACCGTACATTTCCGCGCCCAACGTAAAGTTTTCCCGGCACAACTTGCACTCCTTGGGACTGGCTACCAGCGCGAGTGGCCGGCTCGCAGCCATGGCGTAACCAAATTCCCAAGGCTCGGCCGCAAGATTTTTTCCGCAATGATATTTTCTGAAACATTCCAGCCTTTAAAGTTGCTGCCCAAAATCAGCTTGAGCTCCAGTTCGCGCTCTTTTTCGCTGCGATCATTGCGCTCCAGAAAGTCCGCAATACCATCATGGCCCACCACTTCCAGCAGCGCTTTGTCAGCGCTATTGATATTTTCAAATTCAACATAGAGCACCGGGTTGATCCAATGCTCTTGCAGCAGCGGACGGAAACGATTCTCGAAGCGGAAGCCGGTAAAAAGGCTGCTCTCATTGGCCGTGGTTTGCGAATCAAGATAAAGCTCTGAAGTCCACCAGGTTTTTACGCCATATTCCAACTCCACTGCGTTGCCCAGAAACGCATTGCCAGCCCGCGGAAATCCAGTGACCGATTTGGTGGAAAACTCCAGGCTCCCCGGCTCTTCCATGTGCTGTGTGTAGGTGACAAAGTAATTTTCCTGGGCGTGCAATTGCGCTGGCAAAGCCAGCAATGTGAACAGGCCCAGCAGCATCAAGCCATTTTTGAAACGCCAACGAAGCACAGTTAATTTCTCCCGAATCGTCTGTTTCCATTTTGAAAATGAAATTGAATTTCATTTTCAAAATCGAATAGTCAGTCTAATCGACCTTCGGTTTTGTGGTCAATGAATCTGGGTGATAAAAGACAAAAAACTTACAATGCAATATGAGGATGGATTCAGTCGGTTGATCGGCTGCTCTAAGTTGCTGTTTTTAAAGCTGTGAAGTCTTCGACCCAACGATGCTCGATAGTACTATCTGCCTGAACAGTCGCTGCTCGCTTGCGGATATCTCAGGCGCGCGAGCAGTGATTACAATCTTCACTGTGACAAAAACCGCGAAGACTAAGTCGCAAATGTCTGCTGCTCGCATCCGCGAGGCCATTATGGGAATTCCGCGCGGCAAAGTTTCAAGCTATGGCGCTGTGGCCCGTGCAGCCGGGATTCCACGCGGAGCGCGCGTGGTGGTCCGCGTGCTCAATCAATCACATGGGCTTCCCTGGCATCGCGTGGTAGCTGCTGGTGGACGCATCGCCATACCCGGCGAAGAAGGATTGGACCAGCGCTTTCGCCTGGAAATGGAAGGCGTAAAATTCAGCGGCAGGAAAGTGCGAATGAAAGAATTTGAGTTTAAGTTTGTACGAAAGCC
>DASRDW010000013.1:0-7552 GCA_035652415.1 Candidatus Angelobacter sp.
GCATGGGCGACAGAAGCTTTTGCACGCGACGAGCGAGGTCGGGGTCGCCCGGCGCTGGATACTTCACCTGATACAGCTCACGAGGAAAGCCGCCAAAATCATGGATAGTACGCGTAGCGGTAGTCACAGTAACGCCGGTTCCCGGAGCAAACCAGTGGGCAGAGACGCACAGCACAGCCTTTGGGCGGGGAATGCTCTGGCCCAGCGCTGACCACGCCTCAGTGTACGGGTTGAGCTGCAAGGCATTCATGGGATTGCCATGGCCAATAAAGATTGCAGGCATCGATTTGCTCATGAGTACTCTCTAGGACGCGGCTGCTTTGTGAACGATTCCTTTGTATACGATCTCCGCGAACAGTCTTCCGCGACAATCCTTAGGGTCGTGCGAAAGGCAGTGCAATCCCTGAAGTTTAGATGGGTAAAGAGCGGAAAAAGACGCAGCGGGCTTCACGGCGGGCGGGCGTTTAGGAGCTAGACAGGCATTCTCCAGTGCAGCGCTTGTTTTTGCAGCAGACCATTACGGCGGAAACTGAGTGCTTGAAGATAAGCTGCTCCTGCGTGTTGGTCTCCAGCACAATGGAGTATTTATCGAAGGAGCGAACGCTGCCGGAAACTTTCGCGCCGTTCAACAGATGCACAGTAATGTGCTTGCCGGCCGCCTGGGCCACGTTGAGAAACGATTCCTGGACACTGATCACAGACATGATTCCGCCTAGGATTTAAGCGGGGGAAAATGCTCACCGGCCTACGGCGCCCCTTAGGCCGCAGCCAACTGCACACAAAATTAGTGATGATTCATCTATTTGTCCAATATATAATTGGACTGTTTTTAATAGGCTCTAACTATGGAAGTTCATCAGCTGCGGTATTTTTGCGCGGTCGCAGAGTCCGGGAGTTTTACCCGTGCCGCCGAAAGAGAACAGGTGGCCCAACCTTCACTGTCACAACAGATCATGAAACTGGAAGAAGAGCTGGGCGTGCGGCTCTTTGACCGCCTTGGGCGTACGGTGCGGCTCACCGGCTTTGGCCAGGTATTTTTGCCGCGTGCGCGCGCGATCCTGGTGGAACTTAAAGCCGCCAAGGACGAGGTAGCAGAACATCAGTCTTCCGTCTCCGGCCCGGTTTCAGTTGGAGTGATTCCCACAATCGCGCCATATTTTCTGCCTTTGCCGCTGGCGCTGTTTTCACGCAAGTATCCGCAGGCGGATATTAACGTTGTGGAAGACGTGACTGCCCGGCTGATGGACCGGCTGCGCGCCGGACAGATTGACCTGGCGATACTGGCGCTGCCCATGCGCGGCCACGATATTGAAACTTTTCAACTGCGTACAGAAAAGCTCTTTGCTATTGTGCCGCGTGCTCATCAATTGGCCAAGAAACGCCGGGTAACGCTTAAGGATCTGCGCGACCAGCCTTTTCTCCTGCTGCGTGAAGACCATTGTTTTCGAGACACCGCGATTGAAGTTTGCAAGCGTGCGCGCGTTTCACCGCACATAGTTTTTGAAAGCGGGCAGTTCTCGAGCATTCTGGCCATGGTGGGCGCCGGGATGGGTATTTCTATTGTTCCTGAAATGGCACAGGAACAACGCCCAGATTGCAGCTTTGTGGTGGTGTCAGACGACCGGGCCACACGCACCATTGGCGTGGCGACTCTGAAAGGAAGATTTTTGAGCCGCGTTCAGCGGGCTTTTCTGGCCCATCTGCAAACCTTCGCGCAAAAAGATAATTAGAGAATCCTTGCCGACGCAACTCGACTAGTGGGAACACCGGCGTTTCTCTTATGATCGGTCGGGTATCATCAAAATACCTGTGCGCGATTTCCAAACACTCTTTGACGACGCAGAGCCTTCCGCTCTCAACCATCCTGCATACGCGCCTTATGGCAGGCTGGGCTTCCCTGAGCCGCACAACGAGAGGCCCTGGACATTCGCCAACTTTGTTCAATCGATTGACGGCATCGCTTCCTTCAAAGGCGGCCACGCCACCGGGACGGACATTTCACAGTCAGCCGAAGACCGCTGGCTCATGGACCTGCTGCGCGCTCACGCCGATGCCATCATCATGGGCGTGAATACCCTGAAGGAAGAGACGCTCAGCCAACCGGAACTGAATAGCGGACGAGGGCCGGTATATTGCATTGAATATCCTCTGGCGCAGGATTTGCGTGCCAAATTGGGACGGGGGAGAGAAAAGGTAATCTTTGTGACAGCCTCAGCAATTATCGATCCCCGCGCTTACCGCATATTTGACGGTGACCAGATGGAGGCATTCATTCTTACCACCGCCGCGGGTGCGGAGCGGTTGACCAAAAGAGACCCACGGGCGCAGGTGATTGTTGCCGGTGAGGACAAGACCATCGACTTATCTCGCGCGGTTCACCATCTGCGTGCGAAGATGAATGTCCGGTATTTGCTTTGTGAAGGCGGGCCAACGCTTTATGGCAATATGGCGCGCGCTGGGCTGATTGATGAGAAGTTTGTAACCGTTTCACCGATTGAAATTGGCCTGTTTGCGCCGCCGGAACAGGAGCCAATGCCGGCAGGCAATAGCGGCTCGCCTTATCTGCGGCCCACTACCTTTATGGCGCCTGGATTTACCCATGAAAATGTTTCCTGGTTTCGCTGGATGAGCTGTCATCGCGCTGGCGACCACCAGTTCAATCGCTATCGCCGAAAATAGCCGGCGAAGGCCACTTAATGATTTGTAAATGTCCTAATTTAGGACAGTACGGCCAATTAAAAGCCGCACCCAGACGCCAGCCAAGGTAATCTAGTAAGAACGCTTTTGCTGATTGGAGTTCCTTAGTGGCCCCTCAAGTTGAGCCTCAGAAGAAAAAGTCTGCCAAGCAGTACCTGAAGTCTGCCAAGCCGATGCTCATGGATCTGGTACGGCCGCGGCGCTGGCTTTTGGCCGGCTGTTTTCTACTGCTGGTAATTAGCCGCGCATGCGGCCTGGTGCTGCCTGCCTCCACCAAGTGGCTGATTGACGATGTGATTGTCAAGCACCAGCCTGGCCTGCTTGTACCTCTGGTAGCGGCGGTCCTGCTGGCAACTCTGGTGCAGGGAGTAATCTCATTTGCGCTTACGCAACTGCTCTCTAAAGATGCGCAGCGGATGATCGCGGAGATGCGCCGCCGAGTGCAGAAGCACGTGGGCCGTTTGTCGCTCAGCTACTATGACGCCAACAAGACCGGTGCGTTGGTTTCTCGCATCATGAATGACGTGGAAGGATTGCGCAATCTGATCGGCACTGGGCTGATTGAATTCTGCGGCGGCGTAATGACCGCTGTGCTTGCGCTGGTATGGATGCTGCATGTCAACATGCAAATGACCGTTGTCGCGCTGGTTTTTCTGGCAGCCTTAATGCTGGTGCTGGGCCGCACATTAAAGGTCATTCGGCCTATTTTTCGCGAGCGTTCTGTCATTACTGCTGAAGTCACGGGCCGGCTCACTGAGTCTTTGGGTGGCGTGCGCGTGGTAAAGGGCTACCACGCTGAGGAGCGCGAAGCCGGTGTCTTTAGCGGCGGCGTGCAGCGCTTGCTGGATAACGTTTTAAAGACCTTGACTACCATCTCTCTCATGGGTCTCAGTTCGAGTGTCACGCTGGGCATAGTGGGAGCTGCCGTTATGTTCATCGGTGCTCGGCAGATTTTTGCCGGCCACCTGACCACCGGAGGACTTTTCAGCTACACCATGTTCCTGGGCTTTCTTATGGCGCCGGTGGCGCAGATTGCCAGCATCGGCACGCAGCTTACAGAAGCATTGGCCGGGCTGGATCGCACGCGCGAAGTACTGGACGAAAGCCGGGAAGACGCCGATCCGGAGCGCACGATTGTGCTGCCGGAAATTCGCGGGGAGATTGACTTTAAGCATGTCAATTTCGAGTACGAAGCCGGCAAGCCGGTGCTGGAAGACGTGAGCTTTGAATCACAGCCGGGGACAGTGACCGCGCTGGTGGGATCATCCGGGTCAGGCAAGTCAACCATTATCGGATTGGTGGCCGCGTTTTATAAGCCGATTTCAGGACAGGTAACAGTGGACGGCTTTGATCTGAGCAAGGTGCGGCTTGATTCTTACCGTCCAGCTCTGGGCGTGGTATTGCAGGATTCGTTTTTGTTTGATGGCTCCATACGGGAGAACATTGCGTTTTCGCGGCCAGGAGCCACCGAGCAGGAGCTTCTTGAAGCCTGCCGCATTGCTCACGTTGACGAATTTGCTGAGCGCTTTGCCGACAAGTATGACACCATTATCGGCGAGCGCGGCGTAAAGCTTTCCGGCGGGCAGCGCCAGCGCGTCTCGATTGCGCGGGCCGTGTTGGCCGACCCTAAAATCCTGATTCTTGACGAAGCTACGTCGAGCCTGGACTCTGAGTCCGAAGCTTACATCCAGCAGGGCCTGAAATACCTGATGCAGGGGCGCACCACGTTTGTGATCGCACACCGACTTTCAACCATTCGTCAAGCCGACCAGATTCTGGTGGTGGAAGCAGGCAAGATCGTGGAGCGCGGCAGGCACGCTGAACTTCTGGTGCTGCAAGGGCGCTATCACGATCTCTACACGCGCCAGCATGGCCTGGAAGAGAACTTGTTTCTTGCTCCGGGCGAAGGTGATGGCAACAAGATTGAAGAAGCCGGCGCTGGTGCGCGCGGCGCTGCCGCGCCAGATCCAATGAGCTTGATTCGCGGCCAAGGGTTCTAATCAACCCACCGAGGACGTGAAGGGACACAGAGGTAGTAGAATCCTCTGCTGCTTCGGTTAATCTTTAACGCCCTTTGTGGTGAAAATAATGAGACTCAATCCTGTTAAAGTTGTTCTTGTTCTGCTGGTTGCCCTTCCTGCTCTCGCCCAAACGGCTTCTGCTCCCAAACCGATTGATTTGCTCAAGCAAAAGCTGGTGCAGATTTCTTCCGGCGTGAGCGCTGACTGGGGCATCTACGTCAAGTCGCTCGATACAGGCGAAGAGATCGCCATCAACGCAGACAAGGTCATGGACACCATGTCCACCATCAAAATTCCGCTCATGGTGGATGTTTACCGCCAGGTGGATGCGGGCAAGATTTAACACCGCCGACCGCATTGTGTTGAAGATCGCGGACAAGCGCTTTGGCACAGGTGTGCTGCGCACGCTTGATCCCGGCCTGAACCTCAGCTTTCGCGATGCGCTGGAGTTGATGATTATCCAGAAGCGACAACTCCGGGACTGACATGGCTTTTGCCCGTGCAGGCGGCACTGCACACGTCACCCAGACCATGCACGAGCTTGGACTGAATTCGATTACGGCGACAGGGACTTCTTTTGACTGGTTCCGCGCGCTGGCAGAGGCCGGCGATCCTACATACGCAAACGTTACGCCGGAAGAGCTATTCACCAAGGGCTTTCCGGAAAAGCTGACCGACGCCGAAGTGGAACGCTTCCACTTTGATGGCAAGCATCCGTTTGGACTTTCCAGCGCGCGCGAATAAGCCCAAGGCGTGCACAAGCAAAGAAAAAGCCCCTTCGTGCTGGAAGGGGCTTTTTTGAATTACGCAAATTCTTTATTGAGATTTTGGCTGATCCAGCACAATACCGCCCTGGGTTTTCTTGGCGGCTTCTTCAGCTTTTTTCTTGCGGGCCGCCATCGCCTTGTCGCTCCAGTCATTGGCCGTTTTGATGTAATTGGCCCGGGCCTCTGCGTCATCACACGTCATGTCATTGGCCTTACGGCGATAGAGAAGGTTCATGTACGCCATGGCGTCGTCGTAGTCCTGGCGCTTGTCGATGGCCGTCTGCAGCATTTTCATGCCTTCATCAACATTCTGCCCGTCTTTGGTCTTCATTTCATCGCAGATCTTCGCACTGCCTTTACCCTTCAACTCGTCGTCAACTTTCAAGCCATCCTGGGACTTTATGTCTTGCGCGTCTTTAAACGTCTGTGACCAGTCAATCACACCGACGGAGTAGTATGTCTCTGGATCGTTAGGATCTGCATCAATTGCCTTTTTATAGTACTCACGGGACTGATCCCATTTTTTCTGCTGCATGTAAAGAAAGGCGATGCCCTTCAAGCAGGTTACGTTCTTCGGATCATCCTGAAGTACGTTCTTATATTCATCAATGGCCTGCTGGGCATTGCGAAGGTTTTCCGGGGTTTCAACACCGGGAACGTACTGCTGCGCATAAGCAGTGGCCAGATACATTTTGGCGGTTTTCAGGCTGCTATCAAGGCTCACGGCATTCTTGAAATGTTCAATCGCCTCTTCATAATTGGCGCCGCGATAAGCCTGCACTCCCTTATTCAACTGGTCGCGGGCCTTGAGTTTGTTGCAACCCGCGGTGGCCAACAATGTGGCTGCAACCGCTAATACCGTCACGAATCGTGCGGCTCTGTTCATGTTTGCTGCTCTCCTTGCCGGAGTAAAAATTTTAGTTATCCGAATAATGACAAATTTCGCGAGGCCGACAGTATGTGTCGGCCCCACGCTGAGGAGGTTACTGCTTTTTACTGTCCTGCTTCTATCTTTGCGGTGATCAGCCCCACGCGATCCACTACCTGGGTCCCATGCGCGATATCGATCACCTCGGCCACGTTCTGGAACTCAACGTCCGGATCGCCCTTTACGAACATCACGCGCTCGGCGCGCGTCTTAAATATGTCCGTCAACCGCTGTTGCAGGTCGTCCCAGCTTACCTCGTCCTGGTTGATCTTCAACTTCGGCTTTTCGCCTGCGGCTCCCAGCACCTGCACCACCACCGTACGGTCATTCGGCTGTTCGTGCTGGTTTGGTGGCGGAGGCTGCGGTACCAGCGCTTCCAGGCCTTTCGGCGTCAGCGGCGTGATTACCATAAAGATAATCAGCAGCACCAGAAGCACGTCGATGAGCGGCGTTACGTTGATGTCAGCGGTTTGTCCAGCGCCGCTGCCGCCCGTTGTCATTCCCATAATTGTTCCCTTTCATGCCTGTTACTGGAGTGGTTGTGGTTTTTGGGGAGTCTGTCTCTGCTCCGTGAGCAGCCCCAACTGGTCAACTCCGGCCGAGCGCACATCATCCACCACGTCCACTACCCACTTATAGTGAGCGCGCGCGTCGGCACGCACAAATACCTCTTTGTTCGTGCGGCTGGATATGCGTTCCTTGACTTTTTCCGTCAGCTCATCGGGTGTCACACTCTGCGCATCAAAGAAAACTTTGCCGTCACGATTGACTGCGACGATCAGTGCGTCTTCTCTGTCTGCATCAGGCATTTGTACCGGATTGTTGGTCTTGGCCATTTCCACAATGGTGCCCTTCTGCAACATAGGCGTGATCACCATGAAAATGATCAACAGAACCAGCATCACGTCCACCATTGGGGTGACGTTAATGTTGGAGTTGACTTTTGCCCCTTCGTTACGAACATTCATCGACATTGGTCTGCCTCCGGCTTACCGCCGCACTGTGGTGGTGGTGCCGCTCCGCTTGAGGAAATAGTCAACCAGTTCGCTGGATGAATTGTCCATTTCCACATCAAAGGCTTCCACTTTGCCGGTGAAATAGTTAAACATCATCACGGCAGGGATGGCGACGAACAGTCC
>DASRDW010000014.1:0-49724 GCA_035652415.1 Candidatus Angelobacter sp.
CGCGCGTGACCGGGATATTGGAAATATCGGGGTTCGGGATCAGCGTGCCCGGCACCTGGCTTACGTCAGGTTTGGCCGGGTTGCGTACGATCCGGAACTCCAGGAATTTCCCGACGCACGGATCGGGAGACTTGCCTCCCAGAGCATCGGAAAGCGTGCGGTCCTTCGCTGGCTTGGTGCCGCTCTGGTGCTCGCAAAGATTCACCATCCACACCTTGCTGCCCAGGCTGTAGCGAGAGAAGTCAATGACAATGTCATACCGCTCCGCAATGCCTTGCTCGTCAAGCTGTGTAAGCCGGACGGGGTTCGGCAGCAGGTTGCCGTCATTGCCGATCTGGATCATCTCTGAGCCGTCACTCAAGCAGATTTTAAAGAAGCGGGAGACGCTTGCGTTCAGAATGCGGAAACGATACTTGCGCCGCTCTACTTCGAAGTAAGGCTTGTAAGCCAGGTTCACGGTCATTACGTCGCCGAGAAAACCGTCGAACTGGAAGATATCGAAGAAGAGCTGCCCGCTCGAATCCCAGGCCTTTTCTGCGATCATCAGGTTCACGTCATAATCCAGGTTGCCCCAGGATTTCGCGGTGCCCGAAGGCAGGCGCAGGTTCACGCCGTCATTGATCTCTTCATTGCCGCGATCCAGCGCGCTGTAAATGTTGAACATGGCCGCATTGCCCTTGTACACGTTCTGTGAGGTGAAGCTGAACATGTGATCATGGAACCAGTGCGTGCTCATGGTCTCGCGCCAGTCGCCAGGGCGCTTGTTGATGCCGCCGTTGTCGTCGGGGCCGCCGCAACGCGGATCGGTCGCGTCAGTGTTGATGGAATCATAGCCGGCATGGATGATCGGCCAGTGATAGTCGTAGAACTGTCCTGGGAAGAAGAATGCGCCGGTGAAGCCGTCATTTTCTGCGCCATGATGGCCGTTGTGTTCGTGGGTGCTGATGGTGTGGCGTCCGAATCCGCCATTCTGGCTCACGTCAGGGTTCAGGCCGTTGTGATGGCGGAAGAGGATCGGTTCACCGTAGCGGCCCTGAACGAGCTTCGGCGGAATAGTGCCGTTGAAAGTCCAGACTGCGGTGGGGTTCTGCACCGGAAGTCCCGGATGAAACGCCAGCGGGATCGTGTTTGATGGGTTCACTCCCGAGTTCAGGTTCGAGGGGACGCTCGGGTTGTATTTTGTGTTGGCCTGCGCCGGAAGCTGCCAGGCTTCCACGGCAACCTGCGGCGGAAATACGTCAAATCTCTGGTGCGCCCAGTCTGGTCCCGGCGGACGGCCCTCAATGGGTCCGGTTCCACCGCCGAGAATCGCGGGCACCGGCTGCTGCGTGGTGTTTGCCTCTGCCGTTGGTGCGGGGCCTAGCGATCCCACGGAATTGCGGTTGAACACGTCAAACCGCAGCATGGGCTGCGTGAACGCCTGCACGCCGAACATCGGGCTGGGCGGCGCTCCGGTGGGAATGCCGCTTGTGCCGCTGGTGCTTCCGCTCCCACTTCCGCTTCCACTTCCACTGCCACCGCTTGAGCCGCTTCCGCCCGAAGCATAAGCGCTGTTAACGAAAGGATTCAATCCGTGAATCGGTGCTAGCAGACCTGCACTGGAAATCAGGCCCCACTTCACCAGCTCGCGGCGTGATACCTGGCCTTGCGAGTGGGCTTTCACGATCTCAGCCCTGTTCTTGCGGGCCTCTTCCGCTTCGCGAAGCCGTGCCTTTGAGGCATCTTTCGGCAAATAAATAAAACTCATGAACTGCACTCCTGAATACTTCTGCGGACTCAACGAGCCCGCGGCTATTGCTGATCCCCGGATCCGTCGTCCGTAGTTTCAGCACTTGATAAGGTCGGCTTGTTGTTGCGCTTGACTCAAATCGCCAGCCCAAATTCTCCGGCGCCGGGCATCTGACAAACTCGTGTGAGTTCATCTGGGTCATATTCGTGAACCCACATTGTGAAGGAAGCAGTTTTTGTTCCATTCCGGTTTTTGCGAGTGAAATCTGAAAATTTTTGCTCCGCATTGCTCGGGAGAAGCGAGTGCGCAGTCGCGCGCTGTGGCGAAGCTCAAAAGCTGAGAAGATTTGCAGCAGTGGGTGGCGCCGATGTGCTTTCGTAATACCAAAGCCTTACTACGCCGATTCCATCAGGAGCTCACAGCAGAGATGGTTATTGTTTGTTCGGAAGAATTCCAAGCTCCTGAAACTTGTACACCAGCGCAAGATAGCCGGTCTTCAGTTTGCCCAGTAGTAGTTCATTTCTACAGTGGAACGTTCGTACCACCTTCCACGCGCATCCGGACATCCTAATACTACGGTTTACGGGTAAGCATTCTCCGTAACGTTGTAACTTTTCACTGGGGCGTTGCGCTGCTTAGCTAGAAGTCAAAACGGTCGAAAGTGGACTTCCAGCGCGGACCAGCCACCTGTATGACTAAACTTCGTGAGTAGCACAGTAATTCGTACCCAGTGAAGAAAACAAGAAAACAAGCATGTTTCACAGGGTAATTCATGGTATTTTTGATCTAACGTTCGCTGACTGGCCCAGATTGAACAGTGTCTTACAATCCAGACGTCCCATTCTTCCCGATGGCCGTTTGCCTGGCAATTGAGGCCCAGATTTGCGAAACCACAGATGTAGCAGTTTCCCTGGGGGGCAACGGTGTCAAATCAAGGTCCTGCGCAAACCACTTTTCCCATTGAGCCGTCATCACGGCCTTCCGCAAAAGCCGCGGGGGAACAATTAGAGCACAAAGTTTTTCAACGGACGCTGCTGCTTGCCAGCGCAGCGCATGAGTTGAAAACGCCTCTGGCTGTTATTGCCGGGTATGCCGATTTCCTTCTCGCCGACCATGCTGGTGCTCTCAACCAGCAGCAGAGAGGCATCTTGACGGAAATGCACCAGAGCACGCTTCATCTTCAGCGCTTGATCGAGAGCTTCCTGAAGTTCAGCGCCTTGCAATCAGGAAAGTTCGAAATCCATAAGGAGCTCAGGGACGTAAACCAGTGCGTGGCCGAAGTCATTGCGCAATGGAAGGTCCCCTTCACAGCGCGTGGTACCACAATCGAATT
Source organism: Candidatus Angelobacter sp. (assembly GCA_035652415.1). Lineage (GTDB taxonomy): Bacteria > Acidobacteriota > Terriglobia > Terriglobales > Acidobacteriaceae > Angelobacter. The sequence goes on from DASRDW010000014.1 coordinate 3,063, forward strand.
TTTTCCCGGCGAATCCCTGGAGCCTTTTTATTTTGACAGCCTGAAATTGCAGAACGTTCTTTCCAATCTGCTGGACAATGCACTCAAGTTCACGCCGCCATTCGGGCGGGTCACCGTAACCACGCGGCCCGATCACTGGGAGCGGCGCAAGGCGAAAAAGAGCATCCATCTCGAACGCCGTAATTCTGCTGAGCTGAAGCCCAACAGTGTGCGCATTGATGTGACGGACAACGGGCCGGGCATTCCGCCGGAGCATCACAGCGACATCTTTGAGGAATTCAAGCAAATTGAGCATGGCGGACACACTCAGGGAATCGGATTAGGCCTGGCGATCGCCCGCAAGCTGGTGGAAGCGCAAGACGGAGAAATTCTGGTGAACAGCGCAGTGGGCCAGGGCAGCACCTTTTCCGTTCTGCTGCCCAGGGAATAACGGAGATACGAAATGGCAGCTCATCCCAAACTCTTACGCAGGCCGAGCATTCTTGTGGTGGATGACGAGCAGAGCATGCTCACCTATACGCGTACCTTGCTGGAGACCAGCAATTATCTGGTGGATACTGCCAATAGCGGGGAAGAAGCCGTGGCCAAAGTAAAAAGGCATCCTCCGGACCTGATGCTGATCGATATGCAGATGCCCACCATGAACGGCCTGCAGACGATCCAGGCATGCAGAAAACTTAATCCGGACCAGCGCATCATCATGGTTTCCTGCGTCACGGAAACCAGCAACGTGGTCCAGGCAATTCGCCTCGGCGCGCTCGACTACCTGACCAAGCCGGTTTACAAAGCAGAGCTTGACGCCGTGATTGCGCGCTGTCTTTCAATCGGAGAAGATCCCGAGGCCGACGTGCCGGTGCTCCACTTTACTGCCGTCACCTCACAGGAACATATTGACGATCTTTCCGACGATCTTTTTTTCCTGGCTTCCAGCCCGGCCATGAAGCAGTTGCGGGCGCAGAGTGCCATTATCTCCAAGGTAGACGTACCGGTGCTGATTCTGGGAGAGAGCGGCGTGGGCAAGGAGGTTTTTGCCCGGCTCATCCACAAGCTTTCTCCGCGATCACAGAAGCCATTTCTCAAGGTAAATTGCGCGGCCCTGCCGGCGGAGCTGCTGGAAAGCGAGCTTTTCGGCTATGAGGCTGGCGCCTTCACTGGCGCGGGCAAATCCAAGCCCGGCAAATTTGAGCTGGCGAATTACGGCACCATTCTGCTGGATGAGATCGGCGAGATGAGTCCGCTGCTCCAGGCAAAGCTCCTGCACGTCTTGCAGGATGGTCAATTCTCTCGCCTCGGCGGGCGCAATAACGTTACCGCGGATGTCCGGGTGTTGGCGGCGACGAACATCGATATTGAGAAGGCCATCGCGCAAAAGACTTTTCGTGAAGACCTTTACTACCGGCTGAATACCTTTACTCTGAACGTCCCGCCATTGCGCGAGCGGCGCGAGGAGATTCCTGCGTTGCTGAAACATTCCATGGCGCGGTATGCACGCAAATACTCGCAATCGCCGCTTGAGTACTCTGACAGGCTTCTGGCAGCCTGCCTCAAGTACCACTGGCCCGGCAACCTGCGCGAGCTCGGCAATTTCGTGAAGCGCTTCCTTGTTCTGCAAAATGAAGACCTGGCCATTTCAGAGCTGGAAGAAAGGAGTAAACCGCTGGTTACGCCAAAGACCATGCGGCCCGCGCCCGTGCCCATCGACAAAGGACTGAAATCGCTGGTGCGCAACTCAAAAGGTGAAACCGAGATGAGGGCCATTGAAGAAGCATTGCAAGCCACCAACTGGAACCGAAAAATGGCCGCAGTCCGGCTCAACATCAGCTATAAAGCGCTGCTTAATAAGGTAAAGCAATACCGGCTGTCGCCGCCTGACTCGGAGTAGGGAAGTCTGAACTACACAAACCTCAAAGCTCGAAAAAGCAACCCTTACCGCGGATAATACGGACACCGCTGATTTACACGGATCAAAAGTTCTAACATTTTTGTAAATCCGTGTTATTCGTCTTCATCCGTGGTGAGTTGCTTTTTGTGCAAAGCAATCCCTGATTGGCCATCTATTTGCTTCAAGTACTGCAGCTGTCATTGCATTCAGTTGTTCTGCCTCGAATAGCAATGCAAATTAAGAGTTGGTCCTTTTGGCGATCAACCAGTCATTGGAGCTTGAAGTGCCTCGCAATACCGTTGTGTCTATCCTGTCCGCGTGGATGCTGTTTTCTCTGGCTGCTGCCGCGCAGACCCGCTTTAACCCGACTACGACGCTGACCGCCGAAACGTCAAACAATACCAGCGCCGCCGATGCCTTTCCCGGACAGAGCAATGGAAACGCCGCTGCCGGCAATGTGAGCAAGGTCCCTCTTCAATCTCTTCTTTATTCAGGCTCTACGGCCAAACTGTACGCGCACCTGGTGCAGTGGTTCGGATATAAGAACCACGTGGATGTGGGCTACAACTCAGGCGATGCTCTGCAAGTGCAGAAGCAGGTGACTGACATGGTGAGCCGCGGACTGGATGGCGCCATCATCGACTGGTATGGGCGCGGGAATACCCAGAAAATTCTTTATGCCAATGACGAGTCGGCCCAACTGCTGATGCATGAAGCTGAGCAGCACCCCGGCTTCAACTTCGCGCTGATGCTCGACGCGGGCTCCACCCGGGAGTGCGAGAAAGAGCGCGACTGCAACCCTGCAGAAAATCTGATCGAAGATCTGAACTACGCTTACAGGACGTATGAAGGTTCTGCGGCCTACCTGAAGCAGGATGGCCGTCCCGTGGTGCTCTTCTTCGGGTATGAAAAATACGGCATCGACTGGCGGCGCGTGCGTGCGCGCCTGGACGGCAACCCGGTCCTCATCTTCCGCAACTCCGGAGCTTTTAACAAAAAGGAAAGCGACGGCGGTTTTTCATGGGTTGCTCCGCTCGAAGCGGACAAACGCGATCCCATGGCCCTGGATTACCTGGATTATTACTACCGCACGGCACAGCGGCATGCCGGAGACTTTTCGCTGGGCAGCGCCTATAAGGGCTTTGACGATTCAATCGCGTTATGGGGCACCAAGCGTAGCGTGGAGCAGCAATGCGGACAAACCTGGCTGCGCAGCATCGCCGAGGCGGATCAATTTTATTCCTCGCAGCAGCAAATGATCGGCATTCAACTGGTGACCTGGAACGATTACGAAGAGGGCACGGAGTTTGAGAGCGGCATCGAAAACTGCGTGAAGATTGCGGCGGGGACCAGAGGAACATCCGTCTTCTGGAAGATCAATGGCGATGACACAACCATTGACCACTACACGGTTTTCCTGTCACAGGACGGCGAAACCCTCATGCCGGTGGCGAATGCCGCGGCCGATACACGCGCTCTCAATCTTGCCCCTTTCTCCCTGCAGCCGGCGGAGTACACGGTCTATGTGAAAGCCGTCGGAAAATCCTCTATGACGAACCACATGTCAGAAGGGCGGCGACTGACAATCTCTGCTTCCTCGTCCAATGTCGTGAACACAGCGTCGCACGTGAGCGCCGGGATGCAAGTCTCCGTGAGCGGAAACGGCGCGGCGCCTGCGATGGTTGCTGTTACTCTCAACGGAGCGTTTCTTCCCCAGCAGGCTCTCATCGATTTCGGCGATGGGACTATCGTCGCTGGACAAACTTCCGTGGAACACGTGTACCGGCTTTCGGGAACCTACACCATCATGGCAACCGTCGAAAACCAGGCGGGCCTGAAATCTACGAAAACGGCTGTGGTCAACGTAACCGCACCGTAAGCTCAAAAAATCGCACGCTTGCAGCACTGACGGAGAGCCCTAAGCGCATAAAGCCGGTTGCACAAACCTGGATACGGTTGCAGCATCTTACCTTTAGAGCCGCACCGTATTCCATACGTTGCGCAAGCTGCAGCCGTCTCGGGGGGAAGCATGGAAACAGGCTCTGAGTGTGTCCTCTGTGTGGCCGACAGCAACGTCCGCATGAATTACATTGCGCGCACGTTGAAAAAGGCTGGATACAACGTGGTTTTATCGTCATCCACGCACAATGCGGTAGCAATAGTCGCCATCAGCAAGAAGCTGGATGGCGTGGTGATCGATGAAGACTTGGTGTTCGGCAATGGCTCGGTGGCGGAATCTATCAAAGCCGTGAAGCCAATTCCCATTCTGTTGGTCTGCGACGCCGGTCCGACGGGCTCTTTCCCCACATGCGTGGACCTGGTGACGGCCAATGGATCACGCCAGCAGATCCTCGCCGGACTGGCAAAGCTGCTGCATGCGCGCACTACGCTTCAGACCAGCGCGTAGGATGCCGGGCTAGCATTTCTTAGCATCAAGTGGTGATGCCTGCCGGCCAGCCCGCAAGATCAAGAATCTGGTAACTCCAGGTACTCAGAATCTAAGATCGCACGGGCTTAGCTCCGGGATCACGTCGCGATTAAACTCTTCAGCGCTAAGCAATCTCAGGCGCGCCCTCGCGTGGATACCTATCGTTGCTGCTACTCTGGTTCGTTCGTTAACCTACAGCGGAATAAGGTTTCGGAGGCAAATAAAATTTTCCATTTTTGATGAAAAAATCAAAACGGACATCGCGCCTAAATCAAAGCGACTCGCTTTTCTGCGGAAACACAGGAGGATCTTCGCTAAATTAGGTCGTCTTTACTGCTTTTGCGAAATACAATCCTTACCATTGCTTGATTTTTATCCTCCAAACGCACTATTTTGACGAATACAAGCCATCTTTAAAAAAGGAGCAGAAAACGCAACCGATCCGATGACTCCAGTTTTGGAGGTGCGTAATCTGGTCAAGGAATTTCCCGGCCATCGCGCTGTGGCCGGCATTTCACTGGCGGTTCCGCAAGGGAGCTTTTTCTCATTGCTGGGGCCTTCAGGATGTGGAAAAACGACTACCCTGCGGCTGATCGCCGGTTTTGAACAGTGTACAGCGGGTGACATCTTGCTCAAAGGTGAGCGCGTAAATGAGCGCCAACCCTATGAACGCAATGTGAGCACCGTGTTTCAAAACTATGCTCTGTTTCCTCACCTCACCGCCCGAGGGAATATTGAATTTGGCCTCAAGCGCAACGGGGCTCCGAACATCAGCCGTCGCGTTGACGATGCGCTTAAGCTTGTGAACTTAACGGAAAAGGCAGCTCGAAAACCCACGCAACTCTCCGGTGGAGAACGTCAGCGGGTCGCTCTTGCGCGCTCGCTGGTGCTTGAGCCTGATGTTCTGCTGCTCGACGAACCGCTGGCCGCGCTCGATCCAAAACTGCGAAAGCAAATGCGGATCGAACTGAAGGCCATGCAGCGTCGTGTGGGGATCACCTTTCTTCTGGTAACTCACGATCAAGAGGAGGCGCTCTCCATGTCAGACCAGCTTGCCGTCATGAACCAGGGACGGATTGAACAAGTTGGCCCTCCGGAAGAGGTATATTTGCGGCCGCAGACGCGCTTTGTCGCTGGATTTCTAGGGGCCGTCAATTGGATTGGCGATGTAGGCATTCGGCCGGAAGCGACAAGGATCGGCCAATGTACGGAGGACAGGCGCCAGCGAACTGCGGCGGCAACGGTAATTGAATCTGTGTTTCTGGGTGACCGGATCCAAGTCCTGGTCAAATTAGCGAATGGTGAACAGGCCATTGCTCAAGTGAGCCGCAATTCGACTACATTCCAGTCGGGGCAAGCCGTACAGCTTTGCTGGGACGCCGCTGATGAGATGAAGCTGCCATGAAACTGCGTTCCTGGCTTCTTCTACCGACATGGCTGGCGATGGTTCTTCTTTTTGCTGCGCCGCTGGTCATCGTTCTGATCTATAGCATGCTAACGCGGGGAGTTTACGGTGGCGTTGAGCATCCCTGGACGGCTGAAAGCTATCAGCGGTTAATTGATCCGCTGTACTTGGTAATCCTGCTTCGATCTTTCATTATGGCCCTGGTCGCAACCGCGCTGTGCCTGGTGTTTGCCTTTCCTGCGGCACTGTTCATTTCACGAGCGCCCAGGCACAAGAATCTCTACTTGCAGCTGGTGATGCTGCCATTCTGGACGAGCTTTCTGGTCCGGACGTATGCCTGGATGTTCTTGCTCCGGGATACTGGTTTGATTAACACAGTGCTTCAGTCTCTTGGGATCATTCATGAGCCTCTACAAATGCTCTACACGAATGGAGCCGTGCTGCTGGGTTTGGTCTATGGATATCTACCTTTCATGGTGCTCCCCATTTATGCAATCCTCGAGCGGCTTGATCCCTCGCTTACAGAAGCCGCGGCAGACCTTGGCGCCCGCCCATTGAGGGCCGTGTTCAGCGTAGTCATTCCTTTATCCAGGCCAGGAATCATCGCTGGTTGCGTTCTTGTGTTTATCCCGTGCCTGGGAGCTTATCTCACTCCAGACCTGCTCGGCGGCGGGCGCACGGTCATGGTTGGAAATCTGGTGCAGAACCAGTTCACCACCGCCAGAGACTGGCCATTTGGCTCCGCTGCTTCAATCTTCCTCATGGTCCTGGTCACCGCTCTGGTTTGGATTTTTCTGCGACGGCAAAGCGAGCAACTGGCATGAGACGATGGCTGGCAGTTTACGCGGTTGGCTTCTTCGCTTTTCTTCACCTGCCTTTGGTTACGCTGGCGGTCTTCAGCTTCAATTCTTCCAAATTCACCGTCTGGGAGCATTTTTCGCTGGACTGGTATCGCGCGATATTCCGGGACCCTCAGCTTATTGAAGCCACATGGCACAGCGTTGTGATTGCGCTGCTGGCTACTGCCATCTCAACAACCATTGGGACGTTGTGCGCCTACGGACTGTGGAAACGAAATTCCCGGTTGCTTACTGGAAGTCTGTATCTATCATTGGTGACGCCCGAGATTGTGACCGGTGTATCGCTCTTGGCCTTATTCCAATGGAGCTTTCGCTGGCTGCACTGGCATCTTGGACTTTACACCGTTGTTCTTGCCCATGTGGCGTTTTGTATTGCCTACGTGGTGATTGTTGTTTCCGCTCGATTGCGCACAATATCGCCAAATCTTGAAGAAGCAGCAATGGACCTGGGAGCAAACGAATTTCAAGCATTCTTCCATGTCATGCTTCCGGCTTTGTTGCCCGGCATCATCGCTGCCGCGCTGCTCGCCCTGACGGTCTCTTTTGACGATTATGTGATCACCAGCATGGTTGCAGGCGTGGATTCTGAGACTTTGCCGATGGTCATTTATGCCATGGCGCGACGCGGAGCAAGCCCGGTGATCAATGCGATCTCGGCGCTGATCACTGTTTTCTTCGGAGCAGTCATCCTGGTCTCGCAGCGGGTACGTGAGTCATGAATCGCCGCGCATTCCTGCTTGGGCTTGGCACCGCGGCATTGGCGGGCTGCGCGCGTGACAAGCGCCCGCGCTTAAATGTCTACAACTGGTCTGCCTATGTGGCGCCGGATACGATCTCCAATTTTGAAAACGAATTCGGCGTCAGGGTGCGTTATGCGACCTATGAGAGCAATGAGGAGATGCTGGCCAAAGTTTTCACCGGCAACTCCGGTTGGGACGTTGTTTTCCCAACTTACAATCGAGTGGAGCCGATGCGGCAATATGGGCTGCTGGAGCCGCTCAGGCACGAATGGCTCCCAGGGCTTGCCAATCTGGACCCGCGCTTCCGCACTCCCCAATGGGACCCGGAACTGCGCTGGGCCATGCCCTACATGTGGTTTGCCACCGGCATCGTCTACAACAAGGCGTTGCAGCCGCCGCCTGCGAAATGGGCTGATCTTTGGGATACACGACTGAAAAACCGGCTCACCATGCTGGATGATCCCGAGGACATGATTGGAGCGTGCCTGAAGAAACTTGGACTACCTTTCAGCAGCACCGATCCTGAAGAATTGCAGCGCGCCAAGCAGGCAGCAATCGCACAGAAGCCTCTTTTGCGTGCTTACCTCAATGCCGAAGTCAGGGACCAACTGGTTTCCGGTGATGTACTTGCCGCCCAACTTTGGTCGACTACGGCACAACAGGCGATTGATGCAGCGCCTAATCTGGCTTTTGTTTATCCGGCTGAAGGATTTCCGTTCTACTGCGATTGCGCAGTCGTCCTGAAGGAAAGCTCACGAGTGCGGCTGGCACACCAATTTCTTGATTATCTATTGCGCCCTAAGGTCTCAGCCGCGATTGCCGATTACACCAGGACAGCCACTGCGAACGGAGCGGCTCGGGACTTGCTTCCGCCGGCAACACGAGACAATCCCACTCTCTACCCAACCGAAGCAATTTACAAAATGGGTGAATGGCCCCGTACGCTGACGCCGGCCGCGCAGAAATTACGGGACCGCATTTGGACAGAAATTAAATCCTCTTGAGAAGCGCTTTAGCGTTCGCTAACACCGTCATGCCGCTTCAATGCCAGGAGTCGTTGACTTCGCTTTGAATTCCTTGGGGCGTTCTTTGCTGGCTTCTGAAAGTGCTCGCCGGACTCCTTCAGCGTCATGGTCCGTTGTATAAACGGGGCTGCCAGGTTGCTGGCGCCATGATTCGTCCAAGCCACCGTTGTCGATGGGATCAAATCCAAGCTCATCGACAAGCTTGAAAACGATCTCTTTTGCTCGCGCATTGTCGCCGGAGATGGGTAAGGCTATGCGGCCTTTGTTTGCAGCGGGACGCCCCAATTTCAGCAGGTGTTCTGCGTAAATGTTGTTGAATACCTTGACCACTGGCCGGCCCAGATGCTGTTCCACCCAGCGGCTCTCGGGCATTCCATTCTCGATCGCATCAATGCGGCCATCCCGCTGCTGCGGGTAGTAATTGCAGGTATCGATCACAACAACGTTTTCAGGAACTCCTTTAAATAAATCGCGCGGCAGTTTGGGAATACTCTTCATGGGAATGGTCACAACCACCACTTCGCCGCTTCGTGCTGCCTGTTCGACTGTGACTGGGGTTGCGCCAGTCTCCGTTGCCAAGTCCTTGAGGGTCTCGGGGCCTCTTGAATTCGCGACAAACACTTTATGTCCGAGCGCGCTAAAGCGCCGAGTCAATGTTCCGCCAATGTGTCCTGCGCCGATGATGCCGATTTTCATAATGGTTCCTCGCAATGAGTGGTATAGCGCATTAGATTCGATCAGCGGTATTTGTTTTGCCTCTTCAGCAAAATCAAGCAGTGTTCCACTTCTGGGTTGTGCGTCCTCAGCCAGGAACAGAAGATCGCTATACCATCACACTTCTTCTTCATCTATATGGAAAGCTTCAGTATCAGGGCGGTATGGCCGGGGCAGCCACAAGGGACGTCGCAGCTTTTCACCTGCTGGGGCGGGACGAGTCAGCTTCAGCCAATGTTGATATTCGAGGTGAGCCTGGTTGGTATTGACGAAGATGTCGCCATAACGATCGCCTTCGGCCGCGCGAGTCACCGTCACTTTCTGATGCCAGCAGTGCTGTCCGCTGATCGGGTCAGGCTGGACAGGGAAGACCAGGTTCTGATGAACCCCTGCATCCTCCCAATGAATGCGAGCAGAATCGGGATCATCGCTTGCGAACGGACGCACGCCATGCACCTGCCGCATCATCCACTCTCCCGGTCTGATCTGCTCAAGCTTCACGACTGCGGTTGACCACCGTTCGCCACCCGAATCTTCCTGCAATCGCCACCTTCCCAGATGGTGCGAACACGCGACAATTCCCGGACGAATTCCTTCTGTTACCCAGACCCGATCGACAAAGTAGCCGATGCTGGTCTCAATCCGCACAAGATCGCGGGTGCCGACTTCCAGCCGGGCGGCATCGCTTGTGTGCAGCCACACTGGATTCTTGTGTGAAATCTCATAGAGCCACTTCGCATTGCCGGTCCGGCTGTGAACGAGCGTCGGCAAGCGGAAGGTAGGGAGAAGCAGCATCTCTCCTTTATTTATGTCGATATTGTCCTGGTGCACGTGGCTCTTGATGTATGCGGGAATGGCGTACTCGGGCCATCCCCAGCTTTTGAGCGTTCGTGAGTAGAACTCAAGCTTGCGCGACGGGGTGGGAAAACCAACGCAAACTTTGTCTTCAATCTGCACACCAACCGGCGCGCCCTTCGCGCTTACCACATGCGTTTGCGGCTCAACCGTTGCTGTCTCGAGATCCTTTGCTGCGATGGGCTGCTCGTGGCCGGCGTAAGAGGATTCCTGAACAAGAAATGCGCCGTACTTGCGCATGTAGTCCAGCGGCGACAGACCTTCCTTCGCTGCTTCTGCCGGAAGGCCCGGCACGCTGTTCTCAAAAATCCAGCGGTAGTATTCGTCTATGGTCAGTTTTTGGCCGGTGCAATAAGGAGATTCAAAATACTTCCTGATCCCCAGAGACCCATCTGGATCGATGCGCCAGGAAAGCTCGATCCAGAACTCATCTTCTTCCCAAACTTCACCAAGGCCGGCTTCGCAATGCGCCTCATAGGTCGAGTTGAATTTCTTTCCTTGCTTTTCCAACGCGACGCGCATGACCGGTTGCCGAAATCCAATCCATTTCGCCGCATGCGTTTCCTGGCTCATCAGGTCGTGCCGCTCAGAGGCGTGCCCCATCGGCAGCACATAGTCAGCGAATAACGCGGTCTCGCTCCACGTGGGCGAGAGGCAGGCATGGCATTCCACCTTGCTCTCATCGCTGAGCGTTTCAATCCAGCTCATGCCGTCAGGATTAGTCCAGACCGGGTTGTAGACGCGCGTAAAATACATCGCCAGCTTGCCGCGCTGCTCTTTGAGAAAGTGAGGAAGCAGGAAGCTCATCTCAAAAAAGGCAAGCGGAAATTCCTTGGCCCACATCATCGGATTCCACGCCTTTGGGGCGGGCGGCATGAGCGGCGGATTGGGAATATATTTGTTGAAGGCACTCGGCGCGACGCCTCCAACCGTTCCCACGGCACCCACCAGCACGGTGAGGAACTCCAAAGCGCGAGCAACCTGCCATCCTCCAAGATTACCGGCGGCAGCGTTGCGCCAGACATGCGTTGCCACCGCGGAACCTGCGCGCCCGACTTCGCGGGCGATCGCGACGATCTGCGCTGAAGGGACGCCCGACTCCTTCTCGGCAAACTCAGGCGTGAACTGTGCGTAGATTCGTTCCAGGATTTCGATGAAGTGATCGAAGCTCTGCGGTTCATCGGGAAATTCAGCGCGCAAATATTCTTCCCAATTCACCCAACGGCGCACAAAGTCGCGATCAAAAAGTTTCTCTTCCAGCAGGATGCGGCCCATGGCCAGCAGCATTGCGGATTCAGTCCCCGGCCACGGTGAAAGCCAGTAGTCGGCTTTGGAGGCGCTATTGGAGAGGCGCGTGTCGACCACGCACACCTTGGCGCCCCGCGATTTGCCGTCGATGATCCTTTGCGCGTGCGGATTGAAGTAGTGACCGGCTTCGAGATGCGAACTCAGCAACAAAATAAATCGCGCATTGGCGTAATCGGGCGAAGGCCGATCCATTCCGTGCCAGAAAGCATAGCCGGCGCGAGCTCCCGCGGAGCAAACGTTGGTATGGCTGTTGTGGCCGTCGATGCCCCAGGCGTGCAGAACTCGCTGGTTATAAATCAGCTCGTGTCCCGGCCGCCCGACGTGATACATCAACTCATTTTTGCGGCCTTCTTGCAGAGCCTTCCGAATGCGTCCGCCAAGATCATCGAGCACTGCGTCCCAACTCACGCGCTCCCATTTGCCTTCACCGCGTTTGCCTGCACGCCGCAGCGGGTAAAGGATGCGCTCAGGATCATTGACTTGGTTGATGGTTGCAGGCCCTTTGGCGCAGTTGCGGCCGCGGCTGCCGGGATGCGCAGGATTTCCTTCAAACTTCTGGATGCGCATCTTGTCTTTGTCGACGTAAGCCAGAAGGCCGCACCCCGCTTCGCAGTTGAAGCAGATGGTCGGGATCAGCGAATAGTTTTTTTTGACGCGCCGCGGCCACTGCGCGGGATCGAATTCTGTCCAATCATCCCAGCGGCTCGATGGCGGAAAACTAATAAGCCCGGAAGAAGGAGCTTCCAATTCCTGTGCAGCCGGATTTAGCGGGAGGTGATCCTTCATCGTGACCTCAACTCAGCGGAACGGACTGCCCAGCCCGCACCCAAACGTATTCAAACCAGAACAAGCCAAACAAAGCCATGATCGCTGCCACAGTCGCAAGCGCTGCTGAATTGCCGAAGACAAAAATTCCCAGAGGGCACAGGATCCCGAGAATGACTAGCGAGAGAAAATGGCGACTTAACGGGCCGCGAACCAGAGAACGTCGTGCCATACGTTCTTCCGCCGTCCGCTGCGGCAAAATAAGTTCTATAGCCAAGTTGATCAGCCAGAGAACCAATGACATTTTTAGTGTGAATGCAAAGTAGAGAAGCTGGGCAAATACCGTCGGCTGCTGGAATATGGTTACGATCCACTGCACGGCTGATCCGGCGACCAACGCTTGCACCAGCAACTGCCAGGCATTGAACCATTTATGCCGCCAGAAATCGCGTCCCTTGGCCTGGGCAAACAGAAAAGCGGAATACGCAGCAGTGGCAATGGCCAACACCCCTGTGGACCATACGATCACTGCGGGAACACCGAATTCCTCCCACCCAAAAAAGAGCCACGCAGCCGCGAGCGCTCCATAGACCACAAGAATGTTGCCGCCAAGCACCAGCCATGAGCGAAAATTTGGCTTGATCAGCATGTAGAAGAAGCGATCAGGACGTTTGAGATCGAAGATGAGCAATGCCAAGGTTGTGGCAACCCCGACCAGCGCGATAATTGGGCTGACAATGTTCAGGCGTGTACCGGGGGTTCCAAAGAAGATCAGCAGGGCCGAGATCAGAAGCACGCCGGCCGCGATGGACTTTGTCCAGAGGTAGGCTGCAATTTTCCATCCCCACGGGACAGGATGAGGCACATCGTACACTTCACGAGTCTGCTTTGCGTCAAAATTGCCGAGTGCCATCGGAGTATCGCGTCGGTCTGCGAACAACAGTGTGTTCTGCTTGAGAAGCCGCGTTGGCTGTAGCAGATCATCGTGAATGCCGACGTAGTGCAGCTTGGGCAGCGTTTCTTTTTCCGGCTTGCGAACAGAGGTCTTTTTATTCGCGATGACCGCACCAGGCTTGCTGCTGCTATCGTCCAAGTCCCCAGCCAGAATCGCCTGGGTTGGGCAGACGATCACACAGGCCGGCTCCAGATTTTGCTCAACGCGATGCGCGCAGAAATTACACTTAGCTGCGGTGTTGCTGTTGGGATCGATATAGAGTGCATCGTAAGGACAAGCCTGCATGCAACTTTTGCAACCGATACAGCGGCGATTGTCGAAATCTACGATTCCATCAGAGCGGCGAAAGAGCGAGTGGGTAGGGCAAATCTCAATGCAGGGAGCGTCGTCGCAGTGGTTACATCGCATCACGCCGAAGTGGCGCCGCGTGTCTGGGAACTCGCCGGTCTCCACATATTTCACCCATGTTCGAAAGACCCCAATGGGGACCTGGTGTTCCTCCTTGCACGCCACCGTACAGGCGTGGCAGCCAATACATCGGTCCTGGTCGATAACGAACCCGTAGCGCATAAAAGAACCATGTATTGTACCCAAGGCGTCGACTTCTGGCAGCATTGCCGCTCCGATACAACTCACAATCCCGCCAAGCTGAGCAGCGGTACCGCCTCGCGGATTCCGCCGTCGCAATGAAACTCGCTTTCCACGTTTCTGCCACTTTGAGCGCTGTCAAGAGTTCCCGGTAAACGCACTCATCCGGGTTGCTACACAACCAAGACCGTCACCGCATTCTGTAGGTCTGCAAACCAAAGTAACGTTACGAATTAGTACATTGTTACTAAATATCCGTGGTTCATATAGAAGCACCTCAGTTAATCTGCCTCCTATTGAGATTTCTCCGTAAAACCAGACGTTCTCAATGGATTTTTGCCCTAAAAGGAAATGGTCAGATGAACAGAATTCGATCCACGAGATTCGCTGGAATCCTCGTGTTGGTGGTTGCGCTCTCGATATCATTGCTGGCGGAAGTGAAAGTTGAGCTGAAAGCCAGCAAGATCGTGGTTGTCAATGGCACGGAGCAGAAACAATCTGCAGACAAAGCGATACCCGGCGCGATCATTGAGTACGTCGCAGAATATAGAAACACCGCCAAGACTTCAGTTTCCAATGTAGTTGCCACCCTCCCCGTCCCTTCTGGAATGGAATATCTCCCCGATACAGCCGAGCCGGCGCAAGCAATGGCCAGCACGGATGACCACAACTATTCGCCTGTTCCCTTGAAACGAAGTGTCCGCGGAGCAGACGGAAAGATGGTCGAGCAACTGGTTCCGTATTCGGAATACCGGTCGCTGCGCTGGAATCTGGGAAACATTCAGGGGGGAGCCAGCAAAAGCGTGAAAGCAAGAATGAGAGTTAAGTCAGCGAAGTAAACAAATCCAAAAACGCAATACTCAGAAATAAGGAGAGAGAAAGTATGCAAACACATTCAAGTGGGGGAAGAGTGTGCTTTGCCCGATTCATTCTGTTCGTCACATGCGTATGCCTCTTAACCTTGACCTTCGGGTCACAGGCGGCTTCAGCGCAAACTGCGGCGGGAACATCGATCGGGAACCAAGCATCGGCTACATACACAGACAGTTCGTCCGTTTCCAGGACAGCCACCTCGAACGTGGTAACCACGGTCGTGCAACAGGTCGCCAGCCTTACGTTGACGGCCAATGGAGCCAAAACAGCGTCACCGGGTGCGGCAGTGTTCTATCCCCACACACTTACGAACACCGGCAACGGCAGTGACAGCTTTACGCTGACGCTGGCACCGGCGCAGTCGGGCGCGTTCACCCTGACCAATACGCACATCTATATCGATGCAAACGGTGATGGCGTGCCGGACAACTTCACTGATCTGACAGGCACACAAGTTACGGTGGCGCCGGGTGCTGCGAATGCATTCAAGTTCGTGATTACCGGCACCGTTCCTCCGAGCGCGACAGCCGGACAGACCAACAACTTCTCCGTAACTGCGACTTCGGCGTTCGATAACACCAAGGCGGCGAGCGATACCGATACAACAACGGCGACTTCGAACGCGGTGATCAACATTACGAAGTCGATGAGTTCAAACTCGGGCGCAGCGGGAAGCGGCCCGTACACCGTTACTTTGACCTACACCAACAACGGCAACAACACGGCCACCACAGTCAACATCAGCGATGCATTGCCTGCAGGCATGACCTACGTAGCTGGCAGCGGCCGCTGGAGCGTGACGGGCGCAACTGTGCTGACTGATGCGACAGGCGACGTGCAGCCGGCTGCTGGTTCGCCGCACATCGATTACAGCGTGACGGCGAATACCGTTACGGCAATCGTCGATCAGGTTGGCGCTGGCGTCTCCGGACAGCTGACCTTCCAGGTAAATATCGCTCCAGGAACCGCGCCCGGTGTTCTGGCGAACACGGCCACTGATTCCTATAACGATGGCTCAGGCACCACTGTGAACGGCTCCAGCAACACCTTCAATTTCACAGTGCGCCAAAGCGCATCCGTAACCATCAGCGATACCGGCGTGGCAGCGAACGATAACGACGGCACCATTAACGGCATCGACACGATAAATTCCGCCGCGCAGGGCGCTACGGTCACCTTTACCGATGTTGTCACCAATACCGGCAACGGCACCGATTCATTCAACATCACCATTCCTTCCAATACATTCCCGGCAGGAACGGTCTTTACCCTTTATAAGAGTGATGGAGTCACGCCGCTCATCGATACGAACGGGGACAGCGTTCCTGACACTGGCCCGCTCGCTGCGGGAGCAAGCTACACTGTGATTGTGAAGGCCGCATTGCCGGCCGGCGCAACCGGCGGCCCGTTCAACGCCACTGCAACAGCAACCTCTACTGTGGTGGGTGCTCTGAATGCGGGCGCAAACGCCAGCATGATTGATCGCCTGGTTGCCATTACAACCAATACCGTTGATGTCACGAATAACGCCGCGATCGGCGGCCCCGGCGTGCTGGGCGTAGGCCCCGGACCGGAAGCTTCACCCGTGGTGACGAACGCCACCAATCCGGGCACGACCACAACCTTTACTCTGTTTGTCAATAACACCAGCGGCGCCAGCGTAGCGGATTCCTACGACCTCTTGGCGTCTTCAACGACCACCTTCGGCAGCAGCAATTCGCTACCAGCAGGCTGGTCGGCAACATTCCGCTTCAGCAATGGAACGGATTGTACGGCCGCCAACCTTGGAACAGTCGTTACCAATACCGGCGTGGTGAATGGCGGAACCGCAAAGTTCATTTGCGCCGTCATCAGCATTCCCAACAACTTCGCCGCAGGCGCGCAAGCCGTGTTCTTCCAGGCAAAATCGCCGACGTCGGGCGCCCTGGACCAGGTTCACGATCAAGTGACCGTGAACACGATTCACAACGTAACCCTGACGCCCAACGGATCAAACCAGATCTTCCCGGGCGGCTCGGTGGTGTACACGCACAACTTAACCAACAACGGCAACGTTGCTGAAGCCATCACCTTTACCGCACCAATCACTTCTGACAGCCAGAGCGGCTGGAGTTCGGTGCTGTTCCAGGACACCAACACCAACGGCGTTCTTGACGCCGCTGACCAGGCGGTTTCAACATCGACTACCTTCACGCTCAACCCCGGACAGAGTGTGACCCTGTTCGTTAAAGTCACGTCTCCAGCCGGAGCGGCGGTAGGCGCTATTGACACCACGACTGCGCGCGCGGGCTACAACGCCACATTTGCTACAGCGCAGGACCAAACCACGGTAATTGCAGGCGAGTTGAGGCTGAGCAAAGCGCAGTCTCTGGATGCCACCTGCAGCGGCGTGGCGGGAGCGTTTGTACAAACCAACATCACCGCCGGAGCTGTTCCCGGCGCATGCGTGATTTACCAAATCACGGCGACCAACGCCGGTACCTCGAACATCACCAACGTAGTTGTCAGTGATGCGACACCGGCCTTCACCGTGTATCACAACAATCCGGCAGCAAGCACCACGGTCGGCACGATCGTTGCTCCGGCAAAAGGAACCGCTGGAACTATCAGCGCGACAATCGGCACTCTGACTCCAGGACAGTCAGCTGTAGTCGTCTTCGCGGTGAAGATCCAGTAACAAACGCGAGTGGGAGGCATGGGATGCCATGCCTCCCTCATCCGTAAGTCTCTGCCCGCCTCCTCTTCGGAGACGGGCTTGAGATTTCTTCCGCTTGTCGAGGAGTGTTGCCGTGAGTAGAGCTAGGTCCACATCCGTATTGTGGATGTTGCTGCTGGTGTTTCTCAGCACAGCATCGCGCGGAAGTGTCCCTGCCGGCAGCTCCATTGACAATCAGGCAAGTGCTTCCTACACAGCGTCTTCCGGGACCTCCACAACAGCCGATTCCAACGTGGTTCACGTCATTACTCAGGCAGGAGCTGCGGCGCTGACAATTACCAAATCTTCCTCGCAAACCAGCGCAAAGCCGGGCGATCATCCCGCCTTTACTCTCAACGTTACTAATTCCGGCAGCGTAGACGCGGCTGGAGTCGCTGTCACCATTGATGGCGCTCCCGTTACGCGAGTTGTGATCAGCGATGCCATCCCCAACAACACGCGCTTTACTGCGATCGTGAATGCCGGCGGAGCAACACCTCTCTATCACATTCTTGGAACTGGTGCGCAGGCTTATGTGAGCACAGCGCCCACAGATCTCTCGACGGTTGACTCCGTGGCTTTTGTTTTGACGTCCCTTGCAGCGGGCAACAGCGCCTCGTTCAGCTTCAGCGTCGCCGTCGATAGCAATGCCAGCGGAACCATCCATAACGTGAGCCAGGTTGCTTTCAATAACGGAGTGGACACAATTGCTCAGTCCAACGCAGTCGATATTCCCGTTTCCGGGCCGCCGCCGAGCATTGCCTACTATCTTGATTCCAACTTTGCGCGCACCATTCAGGCCACGGCCATGGGCTCGCCCCTGTGGATACAGATTGACGCCGCAGCCTGCAACCTCGATCCGAGCACGGTTGAGACCAAGCCTATTATTCTCAAGTCACTGCTCACCGGCGACACGGAAACTTTTCTTGCGACCGAGACCGGAGCCAACACGGGCCTGTTCCGAGTGTTGCCTTCGGTTCCAACGCGCGATGGCGCCAGCAACCCTGTCGCTTCCGGCAACAAGATCATGGAAGTTCTCAGGAATGACCAGGTGATTGCGTCGCTCACCGGCTGCGGCGCCAGCACTGTGACCGTTGCCATTTTGATCGATCCGGCGGGCACAATTTTTGACAGCCATACCAATGCCACCATCGCGGCGGCTTCGGTCACGCTCATTGATGTCAGCGGCAACGGCAATGGCGGCCATCCCAACCAGCCCGCCACCGTGTTGCAGTTCGATGGAGTTACACCCGCGCCCAGCACCGTTGTGACCAGCGGAAATGGTCAGTTCCAGTTTCCTCAGGTGGCGCCCAGCACTTACCGCATTTCGGTTACGCCGCCGCCAAGTTTTAGCTTTCCATCCACGGTGCCGCCCGCGCAATTGCCTCCGGGACGCAACATTGATCCCTCAGCTTCCTACAACGGGACATTCACGGTGTCTGCCAGCAGCGCAACAGCAATCTTTGACGTGCCGCTCGATGCCGCGGCAACGACGCCACTGTTCGTGCAAAAAACCGCGGCACAGCCCCAGGCTGAGGTCGGTACCTTTGTTGATTACACCGTGGAAATAAAGAACCTGCTCACCACGCCGGTCACGAACGTACAGGTGACGGATAATTTGCCGCCTGGATTTGTCTATCAGTCGCGCAGCGCCAGACTGAATGCCGCGCCCATCGCCGATCCGCCCAGCAAAGGCCCGGTGCTGATCTTTAATATCGGCACTCTGGTTCCCAATGCTGATGTAAATCTCACGTACCGGGTGCTGATCGGGCCAGGTGCGAACATCGGCGTTGCCGTGAACCATGCCTCTGCAGCCAGCGGCACGCTGCGGTCTAACACGTCAAGCGCCGCAGTTGTGGTCACTGGAGGCGCATTCAGCGATCAAGGTTTTATCGTGGGCAAAGTTTTCCAGGATTGCAACGGCAATCACATGCAGGATGCGGGCGAACCCGGTGTCCCCGGCGTGCGGATCTATCTTGAAGACGGGACCTTTGCGATCACCGATGGACAGGGAAAATACAGCATTTATGGCGTGGCGTCTCGCACACACATCGTAAAGGTCGATACTCAGAGCCTGCCGCAGGGCGCCAGTCTGCTCGCGATTTCCAGCCGGAACGCCGGCGACGGCGGCAGCCGCTTTGTCGATCTGCGCTTTGGAGAAATGCAGAAGGCGGATTTTGCCATCGGCAGCTGTACGCCGGAGATGGCCCAGGAAATCGCGGCGCGGCAGAAGAACGCCGGTGAAGACAACGAGGTAGGGAAGGCTGTCAAAGCGACATTCAACGTTCAGGAGATTCAAAAAGACCCGACACAACTGAAAGCAATGCCCGCAAGCGGGATGGTGGATCCAGCTATAGTTTCACAGGGCAGCGCGAACGCGATTGCTGTGAACTCCCTGAAGAAAGAAGTGGGTTCGCCTGCTCCGGCTTCCATCGCAGCGACCGTGCCTGCACCGGCCACAGCTCCGGCCACAGCATCGGCAGCGGAGTTGGCCAATCTCAGCAACGATCTGGGTTTTGTGGACCTTCATGACAATGATGTGCTGCCCTTTACTCAGACCAATGTGCGCATTAAGGGCACGGCCGGGAATACATTCCATCTGCTGGTGAATGGCAAGGAGGCATCAACAAAGCAGGTTGGCACAAAGACCGTGGTCAAAGATAAACAGTTGGAAGTATGGGAATTCATCGGCATCAACCTTGAACCCGGACGAAACACGGTCCAGGCGCTGCAGTTCGATCCATGGGGCAACAACCGTGGCGCTGAGTTGATTACGATCATTGCGCCAAGCAAACTGGGAAAGTTAAAGATTACGGGACGCGCCAAAACGTATCCTGCCGACGGAAAGACGCTGGTCAAGATCGCGATCAACTTGACCGATGCGGCCAATGTTCCCGTCACCGTCCGCACACCCATCACGCTGGAAACCACCGCTGGCTCGTGGATAGTCAAAGACCTGAATCCCAACGAGCCAGGAACGCAAGTTTTCATTGAGGGCGGCAAAGCGGAATTCGATCTGCAGCCGCCGATCCAGCCGGGCCCAGCAGTCGTGCGCGTCAGCAGTGGCGGAGTCAGCAGTGAAGCCAAACTCGAATTTGTACCAGAGCTGCGCCCGATGGTGGCAGCCGGAGTGGTTGAATATCAGCTCAATTTTGGCGGCTTGGCGCGGAGCGCGGTGCAACCCTCATTCAATGATGGTTTCGAACAACAGCTCAACCTGTTCTCCATGCAAAATGCCGACGGTTCATTCGGCTCGTCGGGCCACGCTGCCTTGTTCCTGAAGGGCAAAATACTGGGCTCAAATCTTGTGACGCTGGCCTACGATTCCGACAAGACTACGCAAAGCCAGTTGTTCCGCGATATCCAGCCGGACCAGTTCTATCCGATCTATGGCGACTCATCTGTGCGTGGCTTTGATGCTCAATCCACCAGCAAGGCTTACCTCCGCATCGATCACGGAACCAGCTACGTTGTTTATGGCGACTTCCTGACTTCAGACCCTTCCACGGCCAACAGCTTGAGCAACTACAGCCGCAGCATGACCGGCGTACAGGAACACTACAGCAACAACCGTGTGAACTTGACCGGCTTCGCGAGCTACGATTCGCTGACCCAAGTAGTTGACGAGCTGCCAGCCAACGGAACTTCCGGGCCATTTATCCTCTCGAATCCCAACGGGGTAGAGAACAGTGAGAAGGTTGAGGTTCTCACTCGTGACCGGAACCAGCCCTCCGTGATTCTGGACATCCGTGAGCTCACTCGATTTGCCGACTATGAATTTGAGCCGCTGTCAGGCGAGTTGCTCCTGAAAGCGCCTCTGCCGTCGCTCGATTCGAGTCTCAATCTTCTTTCACTGCGGATTACCTATGAAGTCAATCAAGGTGGTGACCGCTTCTGGGTTGGTGGGGGCACCGGCACCTTTAAGCTGAATAACTTCTTGCAGCTTGGTGGAACCATGGTTGATGATTCCAATCCCGCGGATCCTAACAAGCTGTTTGGAGTAAATAGCAAGCTGACTCTGCCAGGCAAGACCATGTTCAATGCGGAGTTTGCCGGCACAGACCATGAAATAACTGAAGGGCTGGGTTTCGGGTATCGCCTGGAAATGCAGCATGACGGTGAAAAGTTGAAGACCAAGGCCTACGTCAGCCGCACCGACCAGGATTTCGACAATCCGACTTCCATCGTGAATAAGGGTAGAGGCGAGGATGGACTGAAGACCAGCTACACTCTGGGGCAAGGAATGCGCTTGCTGGGCGAATATATAAGGACTGAAGACGTAACCTTGGGAGGCGTTCAGCAGGGTGGTTATGCAGGCATTGAAAAGAGTTTCCCCGGCAACATACAGTCTCAATTTGGTTTTCGTCACGCAGAGACGACTGCGATCCCGGCAACTCCGGACCAGACCGGCACCACTCCGAACTCCATGAATACACTGGAGGCCAAACTGAGTTTCCCGGTCCCGCATTTCAATCGCCTCACCGCAACTTCCGACTATGAGCAGGATGTTTCCGATAGCAGCCAACGGGTCCTTGCCTTTGGGGCGAACTACAGGTTTTGGGAAAAGGGCAGGGTCTATTTCCGGCAGGAAGTGATCTCATCGCTGGGCGACATCTACGCGTTGAATCCGCTACAGCGCCGCAATACTACCCAAATTGGAGTTGAGAGTGCCTACTTCAAAGATGCCCGTGTCTTCAGCGAGTACCGCATTCATGACGACATTGACGGTCGCGATGCCGAAGCCGCCATTGGCCTGCGCAACAACTGGCACATTGCCAAAGGACTCACCGGCAACACCACAGTCGAGAGCGTGCGCACGCTGAACAACGTTATAGATGGAGTCAGTATCAATTCTCTGGCTCTTACGGGAGCGTTGGAGTACACAGCTCATGAGAATTGGAAAGCATCTGCCCGGTCGGAGTGGCGTGGCTCAACTAATGGTGACAGCATTCTCGGAACGATCGGTTTTGCTGCCCGCTTGTCTGATGCCTGGTCATTCCTGGGCCGCAACATTATTTCAGATACCACCACGAAAGGTACAACAGAGACCAGAAACATCCAGGACCGCTTGCAGGCCGGCTTCGCATTGCGCGACTTTGAGCGCAACCGCTGGAACGCCCTGGCCATGATGGAATTGAAGAATGACAATGACAATTCGCAGCCGACAAACCTGATAAACACTCGCGTCGCCATTTTCTCAACTACTGCCAACTATCAGGTGGCTGCGCCGTTCACACTTTCGGCCCGTTATGCGGCGGAGTGGAACCTCGATAACACCAGCGGACTTTCAACCTCGGCGACAACGCAGCTGGTCGGTATTCGCGAAACCTGGGATGTGGGCAAGCGCTGGGATGTGGGCGCAACCTTCAGCACCATGTTCAGCGGCGCTGCCAACTCGCGCCAGTATGAAATGGGGCCGGAGTTCGGATATCGCGTGATATCCAACATGTGGGTTTCCACCGGCTACAACTTCACCGGCTTCCGTAATGATGATCTCGCTGGCGAGAACGTGACACGCCGCGGAGCGTTTGTGCGCATGCGCTTCAAGTTCGATGAAAACATCTTTAGCCCGCGCAAGGAGGCCCAGCAGCAATGAGCCTCATGCAACAAAAGAGGGTCTGCCGCGCGGCGTGGAAGACGCTCTGTCTTCTGCGGACGGCGGTGTTGTCTCCTCGATTTGTGTGGGGATGCGCAGTCTTCTTGCTTCTGCTGGCCAGCATCGTTGACGCCAGGGCGGCGGATGTGCGCGACCAGGTCTACGCTGTAGGTGTCGACGTTCGAAATATCTACTTGGTGAATGCGAACGGGACGGTCACCAGCCAATTCAGCAACTACTCGGCCACTGCATCGGCAGCTGCAGCACAGCGAGCCAGCGATGGCGTGATCTACTTCATCACTCAGGTCGCAAACGGTACGGTCTTTACTTGGAACCCTGCAACACCCGCGACAGCGCCCGTGCAGCTCGGCACCACCGGAGCCTCAGTTCCATATATTCCTCGCCTGGCATTCTCGGCGAGCGGCGTGCTATACGGCGTGGACACGAACACCGCCAACCTTTACATCATTGATCAATCTACGGGCGCGGCAACCGTGGTAGGAGCGCTTTCAGGTGTGCCGGTGAACCTGGGAGGCGACATTGGGTTTGGACCGGATGGGACCTTATATATGGTCGCCGGCGTTACGATTTATACCGTCCCGCTGACCGGCGGAGCCGTTACCAGTCTGGGGACGATCAGCGGAATTTCCAGAAATGCGACTGCGATTGTCGGCATAACCTTCAATGCCAGTGGTCAGATGCTCGTTGCGGATGACCAAACGCCCGCGAAGCTCTATACAGTCGCTCTACCTTCACGTGTTGCCACGGCGCTTTCCGGAACCATGGCCACATCGCAGGGCGATCTGGCCAGCGCCCCCCGCGTGCAGATCAGCGGTACTGTTTTTGAAGACGTCAATTACGGAGGCGGCGCCGGGCGAAGTCTCGCTTCTTCTGCGGGTGTGGGTGTTGCCAACGCACGCGTGGAGCTTTATGACGCCTCCGGGAATTTTGTCGCTTTCACGACCACGAATGCGTCCGGAAGTTACACCCTGACCGGTGCGCCGGGACTGACTTATACCATCCGTGTGGTCAATTCATCCGTTGACTCAACCCGTCCCGGATCGGTTGCAGCGCTCATTGGCGTGCAGACTTTTCGCACGAGTGGGTTGACAGGTACGGTCGGCACAGCGGACACAAACCGTGTCGGCGGCGAGGATCCCACCAAGATAGATGCAGGTAATGGCAGCACAACTTTGGCTGCTCTGACCACATCGACTACTACCGCTGAATCAATCACCAGCGTTTCGCTCGGTGCAAGCAGTGTTACCGGAATCGATTTTGGATTCAACTTCGACACTATTGTAAGCACGCGCGATTCTGGGCAAGGGACTCTGCGTCAATTCATTACCAACAGCAACACGCTGACGAATGCGGGACTCAGCCAATCAGGCCAAACCGCCGGCGTGGAAACCAGCATCTTTATGATCTCCAATGGCGCTGCGGTGCCCGGGTTGCGCGCTGGGCTCACGAATCAGTTGACCGGCAGCGTGGCGCAAATCATTCCCGCGACCCAGTTGCCCGCAATCACTGATAGCAACACATCAATCGACGGAACCACGCAAACGAGCAACCTGAACGATACAAACTCAGGGACTCTGGGCGCCGGCGGCACGGTTGGAGTGGATTCGCTGACCTTGTCAACAGTGAACAGGCCGGACGTACAGATCAGTACGGCCCAGGGAACGATTGGGCTGGGAATCCAGATTCAGGGCAGCAATACCCGGCTGCGCGGCCTTGCTATTTTTGGTTTCGGGACCGCAGCCAATACCAACGGCAGCGCCAACATTGAAATTGAGACCGGCGGCAGCAACGCCAGCCTCAAGCAATTAATCGTGGGAACCAGCGCTACCGCTTTCAGCGATCCCGGAGCGACCGTGCGCTCACGCGGTGACAATATTCGCTCCAACGGCGGCGATAGCGGAACGGTGCAAAACAGCCTGATCGGATTCTCACAAGGGAAAGGCATTGCTCTGGAAGCGACATCGACCGGCTGGACCATCCAAAATAATGAGGTGCGCGGCAACGGGATTAACAATCCAGGATTCGGCGGGATGAACATCGGTACCGGTTCCACTGCCACCGTCAGTGGCAATTTGTTTATTGCTTCGCAGGGGCCGGGAATCGATACGTCGCAAAGTTCCGGCGGCTATACGCTCACTGACAACACGGTCACCGGCAACGGTACGGGCAGCGGCGCGACACTCGTGGATGCCGGAATTCGCATCTTTGGCAGCGGGAACACGGTGAGTAAGAACGTGATCTCCAGCAACGTGGGCGCTGGAATACTGGTGACGTTGGGCTCGCCGACTACCACCATCACGCGAAACTCTATTTCCCTGAACGGGACCGCAGGCGGCACGCCGACCCATGAAGTCGGCATCGACTTGCTCTCCGCGAGCGACAATCAATTGTTAGGCACTTCTCCGTTTGTTACGCTGAATTCTGCTGGAACACATACGGGCGGCAATGGCTTGTTGAATTATCCGATTCTACAAACCGCAACCATCAGCTCAGGCATACTCACGCTTACTGGATTCGCTCGACCGGGCTCAGTCATCGAACTTTTCATCGCCAATCCCGATCCTTCAGGTTTTGGACAGGGTCAGACCTTCGTGACGACCCTGACTGAAGGCTCAGCGTCTGACCTGGACAACACGACTGGAACTTACGGCCCAGCTGCGATCAACGGAATCAGCCAGGGAACCGATACCACGAACCGTTTCAAATTCGTCATCACAGTGCCGTCAGGCGTGGGAACAGGCACCGTGCTGACGGCAACGGCTACGCTGGGCGGCGCAACATCAGAGTTCAGCGGCAATGTCACCGTGTCAGTCTCAACCGTCGTCAACGGAACCGTCTACCTCGATACCAATCATAATGGCGCATTGGATAGCGGTGAGACGTGGACCAGCGGCGCTCCCGTTTTCGTGAACCTGGTCTCGAGTGGGGCCGTCGTTCAATCGGTTACAGTACCTGCCGGCGCAGGCACATTTTCATTTACCAATGTGGCGGCCGGAACGTACACAATCGTGCTGACGAACTCAGCTGCGTCAACTGTGGCGGCTGCGCCCACTGGATTTGCTTTTGTCACGCCCGGCACCGGGCAGTTGCAACTCACAGTTTCCAATGGCGTTCTCAACAATGAGAATTTCGGGCTCTTTAAAGGCAGTATGGTGACCGGAAGGATTTTTAAAGACAACGGCGCAGGTGGCGGCACGGCCAACAACGGAATCCTTGATGGCGCCGAGGCAGGGCTCTCCGGCGTATCCATAAAAGCCACTGACGGCGGCAGCACCGTGTTTGATACAGAGGTGTCCGGCAGCGACGGTTCTTACTCGCTTTTCATCACAGCCGGCGCGACTACTGTGGCGATCGTCAAAACCAATCCAGCAAACTACATTGCGACCGGCGCGTCGGTTGGCACCACGGTAGGCGGCTACAATCGCGCCACAGACACTGTTACCTTCACCAAGGCGACTGAAGGCTTTTTTACCGGCGTGAATTTCGGCGTGGTTCCTGTGAACACTTTCCAGGCTGACGGCGCGCAGCAGGCGCTTCCAAACACTACGCTCTTCTACGCGCATATTTTCAGTCCAGGAACAGCAGGGCAGGTCACCTTTACCATTGCGTCAACAACATCCCCGAGCAATGTTCTGTTCAGCCACATTCTTTATCAGGACACCGCTTGCAGCGGCGTTATCACTGCCAGTGATCCAGTGATTTCTGGTCCGGTTACCACCGTTGCGGGAACGAATCTATGTATCCTGATGAAGGTTACCGTGCCGAGCGGTGCACCCTTGAATTCGAGCGATGCAGCCGTGTTGACCGCCAGCTTCTCTTATACCAATGCCAACCCGGCACTCAATGCCACATATACAGTGAAAGACCTGACCACAGTGGGTACGCCAACTACTGCAGGTTTGCGTCTGGAGAAGGCTGTTGATAAGGCAACTGCCCTGCCGGGCGCGAACCTCACTTACACGCTGACATTCACCAATGACAGCAGCGGCGCCATCTCCAACATCGTCATCAATGATGCGACACCTGCATACACAAATTTTGTCAGCGCCGCCTGCGGTGCTCCGTTGCCAGCCAGCCTGACAGCGTGCTCCGTTACTGCGCCCGCAGCTGGCCAGACGGGAAACATTCAGTGGACATTCACGGGTACCCTCAATCCCAGCCAGACCGGGACGGTCTCGTTTGTCGTCAAAATCCAGTAAGGTGACCAACCTTTTATTTTAGAACGCTGTTGATTAAACAGCTCTGTGCGCTTGCGCTTTCATAGCTGAAGCCAGCGGTTTTGATTGGCGCAGAGAGTCAGTTGCCTTGCGATGAACTTACGCATGGAGTACAGGTTGACAAGGACTGTTTCATTTCCGCAGCGCTAGTCTTCAGTCAGCTTTGCGCGTGCATTTCAAACGTATCTATCCTGATGCTTTTTGATAAGACGAATGCCTCTTCCAGTTTGGATCTTGTTCTCGCGCAATTGAACCTGATTTCAAAATAGGGAAAACTTTCGGCCTACCGTCGAGGGAATAGAGGTACAAGTTATAACAGCTTATTTTTTGTGAAGTTTTTGGAGCCATAATCCTTGACTGGCCAAAGGACTTCGGCTAATTTTTATCCCCGAGTGAGATCCGTTTCGTTCTCATTTCGGGAAGACTCCTTCCACGGACTTGTGATGTTGTAGGCAGTGGAGAGTAGTGGGAACCACCACAACTTTCAACTTGCCATAACGCCGGTGGACAGCTGCTTTGTCCATTGAGCTGAAAATCATCCACAACACTGTTTGCATCTACCGCAATCAGTTCGTAGCTCTTTTTATATTTATCCAGTGATTTGGGTGAAAGAGATTGATGTGAAAAAAAGGCGCTTTTCCGCCAGCTTTTCCGCCATTCATCTTGAACGCCGCGTTTCTGATCACTCGGACATGCAATTGCTGCTTTCGTTGTACACACGTACAGCGATTGCTGAAAGAGAGAACTGCAATGAAGAAGAATAAGATGTTGATGCTGGGAAGCGTGGGCGCTATGCTCCTGAGCGGTGCATTGTTGATTACGCCCGCCAGCGCCACCACAAGCTCCTTTTGCACTACTTGTTCCAAACTAATCAATGGAACAGCTCTTGAGGTGTCGAACTGCAAAACATCCACCACGAATGTGTGCTTTTGTCCGCTGACGCCTCCTCTGTTCTCTAATAACTGCGTTCCGCCTGCTGGAACTGCAGACAAAGCGTTGAAATAGAGCAACCCATTTATGCGCAGCCCACTTTTGTTTGCGATCCTGGGACTTCTCGCGGTGGAGGCATTTTTACTTCCACGCACCAGTAAGGACTTCCAGATCCTGCAAAAAGCACGCATGGAGATGATGCCGGAGAGTGGCCGTCCTTTGTTGCTTGGCCCTTTTGTCGCATACGACAGGGATGGCCATCCTCTGGCGCTTACTACCGACGAAACCAGGTGGATTCTGCCGATCGTCATACATTCCAACCGGGCGAATTCTGATCTTAATTATCTGGAAAGACTGCGAAAAGCGTTCCCCAGCCGCGCCCTTGCGCTTATAGGAGTATGTGACCAGAGCCCATGCAGCGCCAATGACCAAAACGTCCGAAGCGCCAGCAGTGATTTCCCAATTCTTGTTTATGGCTCGTATGCTCCGCTGAAAGACATTCTGCGCTTTGACGATCACAATGAAGTTTTGCTGACAAACCAGTTCTGGGGAGTGGAAAAATCGCTGCCTCGTGCTTCTTCTGCGGAAGAGATGGCTGAGAGCTTAAAGAAAGTGACAAGGCCATGAATCGGCTCAAGGGCCTCGAATTCTGGTGTCTCTTCTTGCTTATGGTGAATATGGCCACGGCTGGCACGGATTTCTATTTT
Source organism: Candidatus Angelobacter sp. (assembly GCA_035652415.1). Classification (GTDB taxonomy): domain Bacteria; phylum Acidobacteriota; class Terriglobia; order Terriglobales; family Acidobacteriaceae; genus Angelobacter. The sequence continues at coordinate 31,627 of DASRDW010000014.1, forward strand.
CGGCATTTGACCGCCGCGTTGGATCCTTATCCTCAGGGGCACAAAGTTGCCGACGTGCCTGGCATCACAGTCAGCGACAGCCCTGAGGAATCCGGAAAGGCCTGCCATTTGGTGCGATACGCCAGCACCAATTGCGGCTACTGCGCGCCAAAGTATTCACAGCCCTGGAATGAACTGGAAAAGGAACTCACGGACAAAGGTTGTGATTCGATCATCGTGAGCCCATATTCAAGCGATCTGCCGCAAGAAAATGGAACCCCGGAGCAAAAAATGGCCGGCGTCTCCGCACAATTCATCAGAAGCACCGGTTTCAACTCTACGCCCACCACCTTGTTGCTTGATCGCGATTGGAAAGTTGTGTGGGCCCACAAAGGCGTAGTAGAGCCCCGCGATTCGCAGCAAGCAAAAAATAGCTTTTAGCATCGATTCGTGCTGTCAGGCTGCTTATGCCAGCGGCGTTGTAGAGCAGCAATGGAGCAGCTTGCTCTCCAGCGGCACCCAAAAGCTTTCGTACTCGCGGCTTCTTTGCGTGGCCACCAGCAGCATCATGGTGCCTTCATCTTCCGGCACATCATCAATGCGGTAAACCACAGGAAACGCAAATTGATCAATCAGGCCAGTGGGACCGTAGTGGATCACGGTGACAGTGTCATCGTGCGCAACAAGGGAGTAGTAGGTGTCAGATTCTGCCTGTGACTGCAGGACCTGTTGCAAAATGCTTATGCTGACCAAATAACAGAGTTCCATAGTGGCGGAAATTTCCTTCCTGGCTAAAAGCCCCCGAAAGTCCACATCTAAACTGGGCACCTCTTGAGATAGTGCTCCGTATAACTCATCCGTTTCGGAGCCTACTCACTTCTCTTTACTAAGGGTTTTACGGCCAGGATATTACGCTTTCATTGGAGTTTGATTAAAAGAATTAATTTTTAGGTAATAAGGTGGCATCTTTGCTTGCTTTTAGAAATCAATGATTTAAAGGTCTATGGGCCAAGACGGATTAAGACGCTTTAGGCTCTAAAATCTGTAGGACGACTAGAAAGGGGAGGGTCTTTCCGACCCTTATACGGTCTTCACAGAATTCTATTGCGATATTGCGGCTATTCCGTTCTTAAAAATCCCAATCAATGCGCGGCTTGCGGAATGCGATTGCTCTCTCTCCAAAACTGGTGACAAACCAGATCACGTGGGATGTGCTTATTCAGGGATGAGGTGCAGAGTGTACTGAAAGAGATGTTCATTTTCGAACGCAGCATTTCGTTTCTGCACACTATTGTGCTGGTTCTGTAAAACATAAGTAAAACACGGTGTCAGCAGGCAGAAGATGCTAACTCGCACATTTTTTTAGCGTCTAACAGAGTATAGAGCAATAAAACAGCAGAGCTTTTTTGCTGGCAACGTATTTGCATTTAATCGCTGCTGACGATGCTGTATAGCGGCAGGAGAGTTCAAAGGGGTTAGAGGGAGTGTCCGCGCCTATGGTTTGGCGGCCCAGGCGAGAACAGTCCCTGGAAAGCGGTGCGTTTACGCGCATTAGCTCTATAACCCCCAGCGCTGAATTGTAGGCCATCGGCGAAAAAAAGCAATTGCTGATTGGCTTAATGTGGGCCGCCCCAGCTGGTCCCGACGCTAATCGGGAAGACAAGAGGAGCGGTGATGAAGTTTGCGCTATTTTCCAAGATCATAATTGCATCGCTGGCATTAATGCTCGCCGGCAGCGCGTTCGCAATCAATGATTCCCATAAGGTTAATTTTAAAATCTCAGAACCCACGCAGGTGAATGGCACGCAGTTGCCTGCAGGCCAATATCAAGCGCGTTGGGAAGGCTCTGGCCCTGCGGTCCAGGTAAGCATCATTCAAAACATGAAAGTGGTGGCCACAGTGCCGGGCCAACTGGTTGACAGAGACCATGCAGCACTATACAACGCAGTTGAAACCAAAAATAATTCCAACGGTCAACCTGAGCTAACGGCGCTGCTTTTTTCTGGCAAGAAATATACGTTGCAATTGGGCTCAGAATCAGCCAATGCGCAAGGTAAGACGGAGTCAACCGACTAAAGAGCAGAGTGAAAATACTTGAGCTTACAAGAGGGAGCAGGCAACTGCTCCCTTTTTTTTCCGTTCCAAGTATGCAAGAACTTTCACGGCCAGAGGAGACTGAGTTTTTGCATGGGATGCCGGACTCTCTACAGGTCACTGGTAGTGCAATATTCATGCAGGACTGCAGTAGCGACTTACCATTCATGTATACTTTTTGAGAACTGGCCGGAACATTAGTGGAGGAGCTTGATATGCAATTTGATTTGCGGCAATCCCTTCGTATGGCGATTGCCACTGCGTTGGTTGCACTCTTCATTGTTCCCACGGAGGCGCTCGCGCAGAGCCACGTGGTCAGCCCCGCCGACCTGCAACAAAAAGCAGTAGCAGCGTCGCAGGCGAGACAGCACAACCTGGAAACGGTACAGCAGTTTCTCTCTACCCCAACTGCGGAAAAAGCCATGCAATCGGCCAAGATGGACCCGCAGCAGGTAAAGACGGCTGTTTCCACGCTTAATGACCAAGAATTGGCCCAACTTGCCGCGCGTGCTGATAAGGCGCAGGCCGACTTTGCCGCCGGTAATCTCAGTGAACGTGATTTGGTTCTGATCATTCTGGGTGTTGCGGTGCTGATCCTGATTATTGTGGCAGTCCGCTGACGAAATTTCATGGTTCGAAACATGCCGCAGAGACTTAAAGCATTACCGCGTCTCTGCGGCTTTGCTTTGGCAGCAACTCTTCTTGCTGTAAGCGTTTTTGCTGCGCCCCCCGGAGTCTGGCTTGACGTGCCATTTATCAAGCAAGAGAAAGATGGCTGCGGTCCGGCCAGCATTGCCATGGTGATGCAGTACTGGCTTAAGCAGAAAGCGCGTCCTGTTGACGCAAGCGCTGACGTATCTGTGATCCAGCACGCTCTTGTTTCCGGGAAAGAACACGGAACCCGCGCTTCTGCCATGGAGCAATACTTCCAACAGCACGGCTTTCAGACTTTCGCCTTCGCAGGCAAATGGGATGACCTGAAACAACATCTGGATAAAGGACGTCCGCTGATCGTGGCGCTCAAACCGTCTGCACTGGAAAAATCTTTGCATTATGTGGTGGTGGTTGGTCTGGATCCTGAACAAGATGTTGTGCTCGTGAATGATGCTGCCCAGCGTAAACTGCTTAAAGAAGAACGAACAAGTTTTGAAAGCCAGTGGAACGCCGTGGGGCGATGGACATTGCTGGCGCTGCCAAAGTAATCCAATTGAGAGGCCTTAATTAAGTCGCGACGATTGATTCTCAATCTAGTGGTCATCTCTTTAGCAACTCTCTGTTGCTTGCTCGTTTACGCACAGACAGACGAATCTGCTACAGCTAAACAACTCTTTGAGCAGGAGCGCTGGCAGGAACTTGCACATCTGCTTGCGTCCACACCGCGCACATCCGCCGATCTAAATTATTACTACGGCGTAGCCCTTGGCCATCTGGAGCGTTGGCAGGAAGCCGAAAATGCTCTGCAGGCAGGCGCCAAACTGGTCCCACGCGATAAACGATTTCCTATCGAGCTGGCAGGAGTGGCTTTTAAACAGAGTCATTTCAGTCAAGCCACGCACGACTTGCACCGTGCGCTTCGCCTCGATCCGAAAGATTCTTATTCTAATGACTTTCTGGCCACAATTTACTTTCTTCAAGGAAATGTTGAAGCCGCGTTGAAGTATTGGAACCGGGTAGGCAAACCAAAGATAGCCAGCGTGCGCAATGATCCGCCGTTGCACGTGCGTCCTGCATTGCTGGACCACGCCTTTGCTTTTGCGCCGGAAAGCGTTCTTACTCTCGATCAGTTTTTGGCCAGTCAAAAGCGAGTGGACATGCTGGAGATTTTTCCCAGCTATCGCGTTGAGCTTGATGCGCGGGGTGACGGCAATTTCGATACTGTTTTCCGCGCACGGGAGCTCAACGGCTTCGGCAACACAAAGATCGAAGCTCTCGTGCGATTGTTTGGCGGCATTCTCTTTCAGGAGATTACGCCCGAGTTTTACAACGTGCATGGCTCAGCCGTGAATATTCGCACTTTCTTGCGTCTCGATGTGGACAAGCGTCGGGCTTATGCATGGTTTTCCTCGCCACTGGAAGGGAATCCAAAATGGCGGGTTCGCTTTGGCACAGACCTGCGAAATGAGAACTGGACGGTGCAGAGTTCCTTTGCCGGCCCAAGCATTTTTCTGGGAGCGCTGAATTTGCGTCGTGAATCAATTGCGGTAGAGATCAAGCGTCTAGTGGGCGCCCGCTGGAACTGGTCAACTGGAGTAGAAGTTTCGCATCGCGATTTTCGCAACGTAAATCCAGGCACGGCATTGACAGCGCAATTATTGGCGCATGGCTACCAGATCAAAGAGACATCTGCGCTCAACTATGAGCTTTGGCGGTCGCCAGAACGGCGCGTTACCGTAACCGGCGGCGTCAACTCACAGACAGGACGCCTCTGGTCGGCACCGGGACAATCTTTTGAAAAACTTCAAGCATCGCTTGATGGTCGATGGTTTCCAAAGCCCGCCGGTGATGATTTAGAGACCATTGTGCGCCTGCGCGGTGGAAAAACATTTGGAGAACTTCCATTTGATGAACTCTTTATGCTTGCCGTGCAGGAGGACAACGATCTCTGGATGCACGGGCATGAAGGAACTCGCCACGGGCAAAAGGGCAGCGCGCCGCTGGGCCGTGATTACTCTCTCGCTAACTGGGAAACCGATAAAAATGTTTTTTCCAATGGCTATTTAACAGTGCGGCTGGGGCCTCTACTTGACGTTGGCAAGTCTTGGGACACGTCAGAGGCCTTGGGATCACATAAGTGGCTGTTCGATACCGGCGGTCAAGCCAAGCTGCGCGTTTTGGGCGTAGGCGTGGTGCTTTCCTACGGTAAGGACTTAAGATCTGGCAACAATGCATTTTTTGCAACCGTGAAACCCTAAAATCGTCCCTTGCGGTTTCAAAGTGTAAGGCCCGCTAGAATACTTGACATGCGCTCTCTCATCATCGGCGGTACGCGAAATCTTGGCCCTGCGATAGTTCAGGCGTTGTTGCAACACGGACATGAAGTTGCCGTTTTCAATCGTGGTGTAACGCCCGATGACTTGCCGGAAGAGGTCGGGCGGCTGCGGGGTGACCGCACTGACCCCCAACAACTGAAGCGAGCTTTTGCCGGCAAAGATTTTGATTTTGTCCTCGATACCACGCTATATACAGGTGCAGAGGCTGAAGCTGTGGTTGAAATGGCCGCGGGCCGCATTGGCAGGTACATATTCCTGAGCACCGGGCAAGTTTATTTGGTGCGGATCGGCGCACAAAGACCATATAAAGAAGAAGATTACGCTGGGCCGATGATGCCGGAGCCGTCAAAATCAGACGAATCGGCGCATAGCAACTGGCTCTATGGTTTTGATAAGCGTGCTGCGGAAGACGTTTTTTCTCGAGCCTGGGCCGAAAAGAAATTTCCATTCACCAGCTTGCGCCTCCCCATGGTGAACAGTGAGCGAGATCACCATGATCGCATTTACGGATACTTTCTGCGCTTGCAGGATGGTGGCCCAATCGTGATACCTGAAGGCGACGGGCTGCCTGTCCGTCACGTCTATGGTGAAGATGTAGTACAGGCGATCATGAAACTGGCCGGAAGCGATGTGGGCAAGGGAAGGGCCTACAACATTTGCCAGGATGAAACGCTCACGCTGGAGCAATTTCTGGCGATGCTGGCGGAGCTGATGCATCGGCAGTTAAAAATTGTTCAAGTGCCGCGAGTGGAACTTGAACGTCAGGGTCTGCTGCCCGATTGTTCCCCGTTCAGTGGGAAATGGATGTCATCGTTAGACAATGCCCGCAGCAAAGCAGAGTTGGGAATCACCTACACGCCGATGCGCGATTATCTGAAGAAGTTGGTCAGCTACTATCAAACTGCCTCTGCGCGTGAGATCGCGGGTTACATCCAGAGAGCAAAAGAGCTGGAACTGGCGCAGGGCAAGATAAGCTGAACAGCTTTTCCAGCCAGCTACTACCAACATCGTAATTCGTCACGCCCGGAAATTCCATTGAGTGCATTCTGCCCAATTGTTCTTACCACTAGATAACAGAACTTTACCGAGTTGGAGAGTGTTTTGGCTGCGAGATGTGTTTGTTTCCAGTAACAGAAGACATTTGAACGTTAACGCCAGGATGAGGAGAGGGTCTTAACCGGAGGGAATATGAAGCACATGCGAGCAATGCTGATAGGAGCAGCGTTACTTACTGGGACGGCAACATTTGGAGCTGCGCAGGCGGTTGTGCCGATACAGTGGGGACATCAACGGGATTACGATGATCGGCAGGCATTCAGAGACGGCTACAACCAGGGGCAATGGGATGCACAGCACAACCGGCGCTTTGATTCAGACAGCAATCGCTGGCGTGAGTATGACGACCGGCAAGCTTACCGCTCCGGCTATGAACGTGGATTCCGTGAATTCGATGGACGTGGCGTTGTAGGGCGTGGTTCTTATGGCGGTTACGGTGGCTACGGCTTGAATGCGGCGCGGCAGAACGGCTATCAGGACGGGATCAATGATGGTGCATATGACCGGCGTACAGGCCACAGCTTCCGCCCGAACCACAACAGCAACTACAAACATGGCGACCGTGGATATATCCCGAATTACGGCAACAAGGATTATTACAAGCAAGCATATCGGGAAGCGTATTCAAACGGCTATCAACAGGGTTACAACTCAAACGTTTACTATCGCCGGTAAGTCTGTCATTTACACGCACAGGCAGGGTGTGTGAATGGCACTCGATAGAGACGGCGCAAATAAAGCCATGCGACAAACCGCATGGCTTTTTTGTTACAAAATCCTGACAAAGACTGCGCTTTTGAATAAGACTCTTTAGATCACCGGCGATAGAAATGGTTTGTGCGGCCTGACCGAGTCCTAGTCAGAAAGTTTTTCCAGTGAAACTGATCCTCTTTCTGTGCGCAGGCGCAGTTTTGTTCCGCCCTGGTTAACCGTCCCGCGAACACTGTGATCAACGCTGCCAGATTGCATATTCAAAGGAAAATCGCTATGAAAATCTGAGCGGCGTCCGCCTTCATAGTCCACATCAAGCCCGGTATTCTGAGGCACGCGCAGCACGATTGTGCCTCTTTCGTTCTCCAGGGTTGCTGTTTCGCCCAAGACCCTGGCATTGACTTCTGCATCTGCCTTGTAAGACTTGATCTCCAGCGGGCCATGCAGCGTGACGTTGTTCAGCTTTACCGTGTCTTTATAAGTGTCAACATGGATAGAGCCAGTGGTGGAATCAATGGTGATTGGGGATTTATAGCTTTTAATGCGGATATCGCCCTGAACGGAAGCTACCTTGATATCGGGCTTATAGCTCTCCAGCGTTACGTTAATCTGGCGCGGCACGCGGATTTCCAACTCAACCGCAGCGGTATAGTCATGACCTGGCCAACAGAAGACGCAATTCTGTTGCGGGTATTTCACTTCAAGCGCAACTTGATTACTGTCATTGTGGAAATTGGTTTGTACGTTTTCCATCCACCATTTGCGGTCAGCATCATTGCCTTCAAACCGCTTGATTACGTCAACCACTACCTGATTACTGTCTGAACCCGTGACGTGGATGGTGCCTTTGTAATTGTTAACCTGAAGTGTTCCGCCGGAAGCAATGTTGAAGGTGCGTTGAAAACTTTCAGGCTGTTGGTTTGAACCGGAAGATTGGCTCTTGAGGCTAGGTGCGACCAGAGCGATCAGACCGGCGATTGCAATGAGCCATCCGGCCAGGCGTTGCGTTTGCTGATTCATATCGGCTCCTCCATGCGAAAGGCAATTGCACCGGGACGCAAAAATGCGTTTTCCTGCCTGTATATACGGAATGACTGGCGATCAGGTTCCCGCGGTTTTCAAAAAAGACGTGCAGAAAAGCAACGTTATAGCCCGATGGGATCAGTTGCAGGTGGCTGTTGCTGTTCAGCCCTGGATGTAAAGTTTCCAAAGCGAAACCAGGACGCTCTAAGATGAGCGTCCCGGCAGGAGTTTACATTTTCTTCAAAAGTGTAAGCCAACGGGCCCAGGCTTCAGTCCGGGCTTTTTTGTTCGCGACAGCCATATCGTGCTTCTTGGGATCGCTGCTAGTATCGTTGATTGCTGCTTCAGTAGCAGGGTTTTCTCCGGCCCGCATAAAGCCGTGGCCTGCGCCCTGGTAGGTGACCGGATCATATTTTTTATGCGCGGCTTGCATGGCAGCTTTGGTGTCGGGGATTGTTGCTCCGATTCTGGAATCTTCGCCAGCATAAAAACCATAAACAGGTGCAGTGATGGAGGAAACGTCCTCAGGTCCCTGGCCATAGAAGACAAAAGCCGCTTTCAGGTCTTTGCGGTTCGTCGCAAAACGGAAGGACTGCGTGCCGCCCCAACAGAATCCTGCAACGGCGATCTTGCCATTGCCGGCAGGAATGGTTTTGGCATAATCCGCGGCGGCGTTCAGATCAGCAGTCACCTGGTCTGGATCGAGGGCTGAAACCGCTTTCACGGCATCCTGAGTGCTGGCAAATTCGCTGGAACCACCACCCTTTGGCCCCATCCCAGAAAGAAGATCGGGAGCAACGGCGATGTAGCCTTTGGCGGCAAGCTGGTCAGCCATGCTGCGTGCCCAGTCCGTTAGCCCAAAAATTTCATGAATCACGATGATTACCGGAGCTTTATGTTTGACCTCTGGATAAACAACAAAAGCCTGCACCGTGCGATTGCCATGCTTGAGGGGCACCCACTCGCTGTGGCGCGGTGACTTTTCCAAATTCTGTTTTGCCCACTCCTGCGAAAATCCGAAAGAGAGGCAGAATAACAACACCAGTGCGATTGCGAAGGTTCTTCTCATGCGCAAAAGTTTACTCCGCCAATAGATGTGTCGCCAAATCCTTTTACAAAACTTCTTATTGTCGAAAATGGAAATACAGACCAGCTATCTCATTACCAGTCCTTTTATGCTGGTTACTTCTACTTGACGGCTCCTATTGCATCCTCGAAAATCAGTTGCATCTGACTGCCCGGCAACGTGGGCCAAATTAATGAGTACGCGAAAAAAGTCTGGAGGAAGATTTATATGGGCACTCTATTGCAGGACTTGCGTTACAGCATTCGCGTACTGCGCAGAAGTCCGGGCTTCAGCCTGATTGCAATCTTTACCCTTGCTTTAGGAATCAGCGCAACCACAGCAATTTTCAGCGTTGTTTACGGCGTGCTTCTGCGGCCGCTGCCCTATGACCATCCAGATCAACTGGTTCAGGTGTGGGAAAAGACCAGCAAAGGTGAGCAGATATCTCTGGCCGATGGAAACTTCCAGGACCTCCGGGCGCAAAACCGTTCCTTGCAGGGACTCGCTGAATTTAGCTCCTGGCAGGAATCAGTAGCAGGCGGATCGGAACCAAAACGGCTGATGGTGGCGAGGGTCTCCAATGACTTCTTTCCGATTCTACGAATCAAGCCGGTAATTGGCAGACTGTTTGCTCCGGAAGAGCAGAAGACGGGCGCAGGCCCGGCAGTTCTCATCAGTTATAGCTATTGGAGACAATTCCTGAACAGCACACAGGATCTTTCCGCAATAAAATTACGCGTCGGAAACCAGTCAGCGTCAGTCATTGGTGTACTGCCCCCTGGTTTCAGATTTCCTGAGGATTCTGATGTATGGATTCCTCGAGAGCTGGAAGCGCCTCTGCCTTCACGCACTGCCCACAACTGGAAAGGAATAGCCCGATTGCGTGATAGCGTCACCCGGGAACAGGCGACGCAGGATCTTTCCTCCATTGCCTCTGTAATTAAAAAACAATATGGCGATGAAGTGGACATGTCCGCCGTTACTCTGATGTCTCTGCAAGACTCTCTCAGCAGTACAGTACGGCCTTCCTTGATGATCCTTCTTGGGGCTGTAGCGTTTCTTTTATTGGTAGCTTGTGCCAATGTCATGAATCTTCTGCTGGCGCAGGCTGCGGCGCGTGAATCAGAGCTTGCGATCCGGAGCGCACTGGGAGCGTCGCGCAGCCGAATGTTGCGGCAATTTATCGCCGAGACCCTGCTGCTTTCACTGAGTGGCGGGGTTGTGGGAGTGGTTCTTGCATATTGGGGCGTGCAGTGGCTGCTGAGACTGGCGCCTTCTGATATCCCGGGGCTATCCGCGGTCTCAGTAAACCTGCCGGTTTTGTTTTTTGCGCTCGGACTCTGCATTGCTGTCGCTTTGGCGCTCGGGGTATTCACCGCGCTGCGCTCCGGCTCGGAAGATCTGCGCACGACGCTGGCGGAAGGCGGGAGGGGGAGCGCCGGCAGCTTCAGGACCCAATTCATTGGCCGTTGCATTGTGGCACTGCAACTTGCCACCACCATGACGCTCTTGATCGGCGCGGGACTCCTTGGCCGCAGCCTGATGCATGTGCTCTCGGTGGATCCCGGGTTCCGTACAGATCATATTGTCACCATGGATTTGGCTCTTCCATCCGTGGATTCAACGCTGCAGAAGCAGCAACGCGTTAATTTCCTGAATCAGCTTTTTGCACGTACGCGCGAGTTACCCGGCGTCTCTGAGGTGGGCGGCACCAACTCGCTGCCGTTGGGAACTGGAGTTTCCGGCGATGGCGGATTTGCCGAGGTTAATCCACAGCAAATCTCGCCGCATACTCAGGAACTCATCAATCGCGCTTCACAAGAGAACATTTCCGATGACAGCTCTCTAGCCAAAGAACTCTCCGATTTTTTTACGCAGCTCTTCCGCGATCCCCGCCAAGCCGGATATGCAGACTATATTTGCGCCAGTGAAGGATATTTTCACACCATGGGAATACCTCTGGTTCGCGGCCGCCTGTTTGATGATCGAGATTCTCCCGATGCTCCTCATGTCGCTGTCATCAGTGAATCGCTGGCGCGGAAAAAATGGCCAGGCCAGGACCCGCTTGGGCGCATGATCGAATTCGGCAATATGGATGGTGATCTGCGCCTCATGACCATTGTTGGCGTGGTTGGAGATGTCCGTGAGGAAAGCCTGGAAAAGCCGCCGCAGCCGACCATCTACGTCAACTATCGCCAGCGGCCACAACGCACCGGCAGTTTTAGCATGGTGGTGCGCACCACAGCAGATCCAGCAGCGGTGATCTCCTCCGTACGCAAGATCGTGCGCAAACTTGATCCAAACGTGCCGCCCAGCACCAATAGCTTTTCAACCATATTAATAGCCTCAACAAAACAACGCCGGTTCAATCTGATACTGCTGATTATCTTTGCTGGAACAGCCCTTCTGTTGGCTGGCGCAGGAATTTACGGGGTGCTCTCCTACGCGGTGGCGCGACGTACGCGCGAGATGGGCGTGCGCATGGCCCTGGGAGCAAGCGGAGGAAACGTGCTGCGGCTGGTGCTGCGCCAGGCGATGACTACTGCGATTATCGGCGTGGTCTTGGGTCTGATCGGCGCATTTATTCTCATGCGCTTCATTCAATCAATGCTGTTTGAAGTGGGTACTACCGATCCCTTGACCTTTGCTGGAGTAGCATTGCTGCTGCTTGCAATAGGACTGATGGCATCCTATCTGCCTGCCCGCCGTGCCACACGCGTTGATCCGATTGTGGCGCTGAGATATGAGTAAGAAAATTCGCGGTGTAAAGCGGAACCTGCTATGAGGTTTTTATCTCGCTCGGCGAGTTAGTCCGCACTTCTACCGACTCACAGCAAGAGCTCTATGGACACGCCAACATAGATGCTATCAGGATGATTATTCGGCGAAAGCAATAGCGAAATCCGGCGATGATCTGAAACCAATCTAATGATGACATGACAGCACCTCGTGCGACTTTTGCGCTACAAGGAGAGCGTAAGAGAGCAGGGGGATGGCCATCAAATGGCAAGGAACGGCAAAGGAGAATTGCCGCGAAATGTCGTTGCTGCTCGCAACAGCGCGAGCAGCAAATTTAATAAAGAAGGCATTTTGGAGATCGAGATCCGCCGGTTATCACAGCCGATCATTTTGGCTGGGTCATGCTGAACCAGTTGCCAAATGGGTCTTTGAAGACTGCTTCTACGCCATAAAACTGTTCTTTGGGCGGCGATACAAACTCAACGCCCTTGGCCTTCATCTCTTCATAGGTCTTGCGGCAATCAGCAGTTTGGAAGACTCCTGCGCCGAATGCGCCTTTCTTCATCAGTTCACGGATAGTATCCACATCTTTAGTCTGGATTCTCTGCACGCCAGCGCCGTCAAATGGTGAAAGGCGCAACTTTCATCAAAATGATTTCCAGGTCAGGCTGGCCTTTCGGCGAGACCGTAAGCCAGCGAAAGCCGTTGGGCATTGATTCGTCCATCTTTACTTCAAAGCCCAGCTTGTTAACGTAAAAATCTTTGGCTACGTCCTGGTCGATCACAAAAATCGCAGAATGTGACATGCGTTGGATCATAGAAATCTCCTTCAGCAACACGTTAGCTGGTCAGAGGGATGTTAGCTGACGAAAGCAAAACTATGCTTCTTAGTTCTTGCTTTTCTTTTAGACTGCTCCGCCATACGCGGAAAAATAACAGACGGGAACCAGAATAATATTCCACGGTTTTTGGAAACCAAAAACGCGGCGCACTTCGCGCTGGTACTCGCTGGGCGCGCGCCCAACCAGAGATTGAAACTTTGTAGAAAAAGATCCCAGGCTGGAGTATCCACGTCAAAACAGACCTCGGTCACGGTCATTTCACCTGAAGCCAGCAGACGGCGTGCGCGGTCCATGCGCTGGCCTGTAAGAAAGTCATGCGGTGTTTCTCCAAAGGTCGCACGAAACAGGCGATGGAAATGGAATGGCGAAAGACAGGCTACACAGGCTGCCTGGTGAAGCGAGACTGGAGATTGGTATTCCGCAGCCAGAAGATCGCGTGCCCGGCAGAGACGGCGAAAAGTGTCATCATGCAGCAGTCGCGGAGCTGGATTCTGGCGAGGCATCAAAGCATTTTAAGCGTAGAGTGGGAGCATTTGGCAACTTGCTGCCATCTAAAATAATCTTCAAAAAATATTCCGCGTGATGAAACTGAATCTGTCACGGTTGGGCGGCTTTCATTTAATATTCCATCGTGGCTATACGTGAAATTCATGTCAGCGGATACCGGTCAGTACGAGACCTTAGGCTGCATTTGAGCCAGATCAACGTAATCACCGGCGCGAATGCAACCGGCAAAACCAATCTGTATAACTCCGTTTTTCTGCTGGCGAAGGCGGCGGTTGGCGGCTTTGCCCAGGTGATTGCCGAAGAGGGCGGTATGCCGTCTGTGCTTTGGGCCGGGACCCGGAAGAGCAGATCTGTGGGCTCCATTCGCATGGAACCGGTGCGAATGAGCCTGGGCATAAAAACAGATCCATTTTCCTATGAATTGGTTTGTGGGCTGCCTAAGCTGGGCGGCCCGGTTGATCGCTCTGCCTTCTCTCTTGATCCTGAGGTCAAAGAAGAAAGAGTATGGATGGACGCTCCCCATGGATTAAAAGTCACCTTTTTTGAGCGTTCACCCAAAGGCGCATGGATACTTGATAACGACGAACGCCTTGCCGACTACACTGGTGAGCTCCTGCCCACAGAGTCTGTGCTTTCACAGTTGCGCGAGCCGCATTTGTATCCAGAGCTTTCATCTTTGCGCACAGAGATGAATCGCTGGCGTTTCTATCACCATTTCCGCACCGATGCTGATTCTCCGCTTCGCCATCCGCAGGTAGGCGTGCGAACGCCGGTCTTGGCCCATGATGGTCGAGATCTTGCCGCGGCCCTGCAGACCATCAATGAAGTTGGCCAGTCACAAGACCTGCATGAAGCCGTGCGCCAGGCATTTCCGGGTGCCTCCCTTGAGATCGAGCATGACGAAGATAACGGCATGTTTGCCGTTCTGCTACGCATGCCGGGACTTCGTCGTCCGCTGCGCGCTCGTGAGCTTTCCGATGGAACTCTGCGCTATCTCTGCATGTTGGCCGCGCTACTCAGCCCCCAACCACCGTCACTGCTGGCCTTCAACGAACCGGAGAGCAGCCTGCATCCCGATCTGCTTGAGCCCCTCGCGCGGCAACTTGTGAATGCCGGCAAATTTTCACAACTTTGGGTGGTCACCCATTCCCACCGTTTGGCTGAGCTGATAGAAAAATTTTCCGGGGAAGCGCCGATTACATTAGAACTTGTTGGCGGTGAAACCCGCGTCAAAGGCCAGCGGATGATCGAAGAGAGCGAAGAGGCAGGATAGCGATTGTGAGCAACGGATGTGCTCAGGGTGAGAATATTCATTTTCTGATGTGTTAGCTGTTAAGAGTTGAAGGCTAAGAGCTAACGGCTAAAAGCTGATGTTCTACTTTAAGTGTTTCAACATCTCTTTAAACGCTGGCGTCCCTGACTTGCCCAGCAATTCATAGATCATCATTTCAGTTGATGAGATCACTGCTCCAGCCGCCTGCATGCGGTTCAAGCCAATCTTCCAATTCATTTCGGTGCGGGAACTCACTGCATCTGCTGCCACATGAACGTTCAAGCCCTGGTTTAAGGCGCCCAGCGTAGTCTGCGTTACGCAGATATGGCTCTCCATGCCGCAGAGCAGAAGCGTGTTTCGGTTTTCCAGTTTGCCTACCGCTGAACAGTAATCACTGTTGCCAAAGCAGCCGAACTCCAGCTTGTCCACTGGTTTCATCGTTGGCAGCATCATGCTGATCTCGTCAATTGTCTTGCCCAGGCCTTTTTCATATTGCGTGCTGACGATAATTGGTAGGGAAAGAATATCTGCCAGGCGCACCAGAAGTCGTGCATTGCGCACCAGCCGTTCTTTTTCAAAGATCGCGGATAGAAGCTTCTCTTGAATGTCGATAACGGCCAGCGCGCAGTCTTCCGGCCGCAATATCCGCCGCGCAGCTTCTGTATGAGTGCTGGTGTCCAAGGATACGGTAGCCATAAGAAAATTTTACATCGGCCTGAGCGATCTCTCATCCATGCTCGTCATGCGCTGGTACTTTCATGGGATCTTTTGCCTGGCTTAGCTGCCATGCGGTGGTTTGCCAATTGTCTTTGGCGGTTCCACCTTTAATCCACGGAGGCAAGTTCAGCCGCAAATATTCAGCCAGGGAAAGCGCATACGGCTCATACAATCCGCGCAGACGGTATAGTTCAGTGGTGGCGGCGTCGCCTTCAGCGAGTACAAACCCTGAAGCCGCGATCGCTTTGCGCAGCTCAGCAAAAACTTCCTCCGGCAGACGATTGAGTTGATCATCTTTTGTTGGCGGTGCGGCAAAAACCTGGCTCAGGTCAACCAGAGCATGTCGCGCGATGGCAAACGTCATCCTCGCCTGATACTGGCACATGCCTTCCAATCCCACCATCGCAAGCGAACAGACGTCCAGGATTGCCGTTAACGAAGCGATCCATGATTGGTTATCGTGCTGCGAGCGAAAGTACGCCAGCGCCGGGTAAGAAAGATGGCTCTCCATCAGTTCCGCCGACCATTCCTCCCAGTCTGCCAACAGTTCAGTCAACGCTTCCATGCCATGCACGCCGTTTTGGCGGCGCAGCAGCTCTGCTGCGGTTGGCGGCGAACCTGCTCGCGCATCAAGCAGGGAAATGGTCACTTCTCGTCGTGAAAATGCCTGATAAAGCACCGGTAAATAGCCAATCACCAGAGCCAGAAATCCGAAACCGATGCCTGCTTCCAACACGGTAACAAAGCGGCCTAGCGGCGAAGCTGGCAATATGTCTCCCAGGCCGAGCGTAAACAACGTGGTGCCGCTCAAATACAATGCATTGCCAAAATCGCTGGCACCAAGCGAGCCTGCCAGCTTGTCATGCAGGCCATAGTGCAGCAATCCAAAGCCCAGGACCAGCGCCAGCGCCCAGAGAGCCAGCAAAAGGAGCAATGACAGTGGCCCGTAATAGCTGAGCAGGGAATCGCGTTTCTTGCGAGTTTTGCGCTGTTCCGCCAGTACGACCCATGGCCGCCAAGTGACCCGATAAAAAAGCCGGGTAAGACGGAACATCCGCGTGACGCGACGCGGAAGTACAATGGTTTCAAACGTCTCCCATAGCACCGTCAGGATGAGCAGAACACCGCCGATTACGGCAAAAATTTTTAGCACCAGGGAATCTCCGCAACCATTAGATTATCTAACATGCGGGGAGAACTGGAGCTAATTACGGTTCAGACCAGCCAAGGGGATATGTGAAAGCCACATTGCATCTGTTGGTAAGCCATCCTTATTTTGTATTGTTGATCTCCGGTATGTTAGAGCGGGTTGGCGCGCCGCTGTTGTTTTCGCCGGTTTTGGTAGCTGCTGGGGCCCTGGCCGCTGCTGGACAGCTACGCTTCGATATTGCGCTCTGGATCGCTCTTTTCACTTGTATAGTCGGTGATGCCTTGTGGTTTGAGCTGGGCAGAAAGAAAGGGAACTCTGTGCTTTCCACGCTCTGCCGCATCTCTTTTGAGCCTGATAGCTGCGTGCGCCGTTCCAAGATCTTTTTTGAAAAGGGCTCCAATCGCACTCTGTTTTTTTCCAAATGGCTCCCTGGTGTGTCTCATGTAGTGCCGGCTGTGGCTGGTCTTTCCGGTGTTGATCGCCAGCATTTCTTTCTTACAAACCTTGGCGGTTCGGCGGTATGGGTTGTACTGCTAATGCTTGCCGGTTATCTACCGGTAGAGCGAATTCATGTGGCATCGGCTGTGGCTCCGGTGATTTTTGAAGCCAGCCTGGCTGTGTTGGCTGGAAACGTTGGCATCAAGTACTGGCAGCGGCATCGCTTCCTTAAAGAGCTCTACAAATCACGCATCACTCCAGAAGAGGTCAAGCAGATGTTGGATTCCGGTGAGAACCTCGTGATCCTCGATCTGCGCCATCCTCTGGATTCCGTCAACGATCCTCGTACTCTGCCGGGCGCAATCCGCGTTTTGCCGGAAGAGGTGACCAGTCGCGCCAGCACCTTACCCAAGGACGAGGAGATCATCCTCTACTGCACTTGACCTAATGAAGCTACGAGTGCCCGGGTGGCACAACAATTGCAAAAATTAGGGATCAAGCGCGTGCGTCCTCTGCAGGGCGGCTTTCACCATTGGAAAGAGCTGGGCTATCCGCTTGTTGATCCCACTGAGGTTGCCTGGGTCACAGCCCATCACAAAGCTTGATCGATCTTGAAAGCGTGGTCCTTTAAATCTTGCACAGCGGCCTTGATATTTTCTGCCTTGCCCAAATCGCGCCAGTAAGCGCCTTCTGCGTGATAGCCAAGGATTTTTTCGCCCTGTCCAGCTAGCCGAAGATAAGACTCAATGATAGAAAAAACGCCGTCTTCACTCATCATTTCGAGCAGCCGCGGCGAGATGATGTGAATACCCGTGAACGCCAGTTCTTTGGGCTGTTCTACAGGTTTCACCATCTCGGTTTTCTGCTCTTTAATTATCCGTCGTCCGCAAAGTTGCATTTGCTCGTCGAATAGCAGATATCGTGAGGTTTCGCGCTGCTGCACTGCCAATGTTGCCATGGCTTTGTTTTGTTGATGAGATTCCAACATCAGTCCAAGATCTATCGTGCTTATTACATCAACGTTATGAAGGATGAAGGATGCAGGACGACTGTCCTCAAGAAAAAACCAGGATGCTTTCTTGAGCCCGCCGCCCGTATCAAGTAATGCATCTTCCCGTGAAATCTCCACCCGGATGTTGAAGTTGTTCTTTAACTTCAGGTAATCCATGATGAGGCCGGAGAAATGATGCGCATTGATGATGACTTCGC
The DNA here is from genome assembly GCA_035652415.1 of Candidatus Angelobacter sp. Classification (GTDB taxonomy): domain Bacteria; phylum Acidobacteriota; class Terriglobia; order Terriglobales; family Acidobacteriaceae; genus Angelobacter. The sequence continues at coordinate 49,421 of DASRDW010000014.1, forward strand.
GCACGCCGAACTGGCGCAAGCGGGCAATGGTGATCTCAAGCAGCGTGTGTCCCGCCACTTCTACCAACGCCTTAGGCCGGTCATTGGTCAGCGGACGCAGGCGCGTACCCAGCCCGGCAGCCAGAATCATGGCTTTCATTGGGCGAGCTTCTCCAGTTCCAAATGCCGCAACCTGACCTCAACGCCTGCCCAGCTTTGGAAATGCTTTGCCAGTGCCTCCGCCAGATACACAGAGCGATGTTGTCCGCCTGTGCACCCAAAGGAAACCGTCAGGCTCTTAAAGCCGCGTTGCAGATAATTCTTG
>DASRDW010000015.1:0-11006 GCA_035652415.1 Candidatus Angelobacter sp.
CGAAAAATGGGCCGTGCTATCGCTGCCTGTATCCTGAGCCGCCACCACCGGGTCTTGTTCCTTCATGTGCTGAAGGCGGAGTGCTGGGCATTTTGCCGGGGCTGGTCGGCCTGATCCAGGCTACAGAGGTGATCAAGCTTATTCTCGGCAGCGGCCAGCCGCTCATCGGCCGGTTGCTGCTGGTGGATGCCCTAGGCATGAAGTTCCGCGAACTCAAGCTGCGCAAAAATCCTGATTGCGTGGTTTGCGGGAAACATCCCACTGTGACTAAACTCATTGATTACGAAGAGTTCTGCGGATTGCGAGGACAAGAGAAACCTGTGAGCACCGGAGTTCCTGAAATCAGCGTAGAAGAGTTAAAGCAGCGCCTGGACGCAAAAGAAGACCTATTTATTCTTGATGTCCGCGAACCGCACGAATACCAGATCTGCAACCTGAATGGCCACCTAATCCCGTTGAACGATCTGCCTCGGCGAGTCAATGAGCTTGATCCGAGCAAGGAAATGGTGGTCCACTGCCGCTCCGGCCAACGCAGTGCGCGTGCTGTTGGATTCCTGCGCCAGGCTGGATTCAGCAAAGCAAAAAATCTTGCCGGCGGAATTCTGGCCTGGGCAGACCGAATCGATCCAAAGGTGCCGAAGTACTAGCAGGCAAGCTACCGCTTGCGCGAACCACAACGTCAGGTTCGATCAATGCGCAAATTGCAGGATTATTGGCAGTGGGCTTTTGAAAGGGGCTTACGATCTGGTAGGTGGTTGCACTGTTGAAGGCAGATAAAAAGATTTGCGCGGCGATCCTTGATAGCTAGTCGCAATGATGCAATGACCGAGGCGCTTTTTAAATTCCCGGCCCTTCATCTCCCGGGTCAGATGTTTCTTCATCGCGCGGAGGCGGGTCCATCTGCTCTGCCTGCTTCTGTCTCGCCTGGTTGTTCAACTCCTGGCGGCGCTGCTGCGATTTGCGGATGACTTCGGCAAACCGGTTCTTTGAATCGTCGGCGGGCTTCTTTTCCATGCTTAGTAGCATACACGTTAATTGAGCGTTTAGGGAGCTTGTAGGATTCGAGGTCCGAATCTATCTTTAGAGTGTCATGCCGCAGCAGATTGCAAAAGCGTCTGCCATTCCGGGACTCCAGCCGGGGAAAAAGGCCCTGCTGGTTTTCTTTGAGACGGATTGTCCCACCTGCCAGCTTGCGTTGCCATATCTGAATAATCTGGGAAGCGACTCGGCCCAGGTTGTCGGCCTTTCCCAGGATAATGAAGCTTCTACGCATGAATTTGTCCGGCAGTTGAATATAAGTTTTCGAGTTGAGCTTGATCGAGGACTGGAGATGACCCGCGCTTTTGATCCGCAGTCGGTCCCGACATTCTATCTGCTCGATGAAAAAATGCAGGTACAGCGCACGCTGGCTGGTTTCGATAAGAAGGGATTGAATGAACTTGCCAGCACGCTTGGCCATGCCCCAATCGCGCCTCTTGATGACGGCGCGCCAGCATGGAAGCCCGGATGCAGTTCGCGCCATTTGGGACCAGAACAGAAGGCGGGCGGCAACGAGCAAGAGAACGGCATTCGATTTCTGCGCCGCACGGCTGAGCCTGCCTCGCGCATCAAGCTTAACGAAAGCGATGATCCGTTTGAATATTGCCGCAGTAAATTTGGTGATGCGCTGCCTGTTGTTCCGCCGACTGTAGAAAAGGTTGAGGCCATGGTTGCGGCCTCTGGCTTGTCCCCGCAGGCGGTAATTGCTCGAATTCCGCCGATGTATGGTGAAGCCACGGTTGAAAAAATTGCCGCCAACGCAGTGATGGCCGGTTGCGGGCCGGAGATGATGCGGGTGCTGCTCCCGCTGGTGCGGGCCGCCTGTGATGAACGTTTCAATCTGCATGGGGTCCAGGCAACCACGCATTTTGCTGCGCCGCTAATCATGATTAACGGGCCGGTGCGGCATGAGCTTGGATTCTGGTCAAAGCAGAACGTTTTCTCCAATGTCGCGCGAGCAAACAGCAGCCTCGGCCGCGCCTTCCAACTGATCCTGCTGAACATCGGCGGCGGAAGGCCGGACGGGATTGATATGTCCGCGCTTGGCAATCCGGGAAAATTTTCTTTCTGCATTGCGGAGAATGAAGAAGAGAATCCCTGGGAGCCATTCCATGTAACTCGTGGCTTCAAAGGTAAGCAGAGCGCGGTTTCGCTTTTTGCCGCCGAGCCGCCGCGCGGCGTGAGCGAGCACAATGCTCCTCAGGGAAAGACCGTGCTCGATACCATTTCATTCGCGCTGGCTACGGTCTGGAGCTATCGCATGTGCCTGATGCCTGAAGCGATTGTGGTGCTCTGTCCGGAGCACGTGAAGACCATTCATCGTGATGGATTTACTAAAGAGCAGGTGCGGCAATATCTTTTCGAGAATACTGGCATTCCGATTCGGCATTACTCCGCAGCCGAACGAGCGGAAGGAACGCAGCTTACGGCGCACTATAAAGAGATCACTATTCGCGGAGAAAAATGTTACCAGAAGTTTCGTTCGCCTGAGGCCATCAGCATCTTTGTCGCCGGCGGAACGGCGGGAAAGTTTTCTGCGGTAATCGGCAGCTGGGCCACCGGACCTACAGGAAGCCAGATGGTGACTTACCCGATTCCGGATAAATAAAGGAGCAAGAGCATGGCGGTAACAATTGTTCATCCCGGCAATGAAAATATCCCTAAGGCGGCAACGCCGCCACAGAGACTGGCCAGCCTGACCGGCAAGAAGATCGGTCTGCTTGACATAAGCAAGCCGGGCGGCAGCTTTTTTCTTGATCGTCTGGAAGAGATTTTGCGCAGCCGCTACGGAGCAGCCGAAGTTATACGCGCACGCAAACCTACTTACACGAAGAATGCCCCGCCGCAAATCATCGAACAACTCCGCTCCTTGGACGCGGTGATAGAAGGTCTTGCGGATTGAGGGTCGTGCACAACGTGCAGTTTGCACGATACGATCCATCTGGAAAACCAGGGCATTCTCGCAGTTCCTGTCGCCACCACTGAATTCACCGCGCCTGCTCGCCTGCAGGCCAGCGCTCTTGGCCGTCCGGACTTTGATGCGGTTTACGTGCAGCACCCCATTCAAGACCAGACGCCGCAGCAGGTTGCTGCGCGAGCTGATGCGGTGGCGGAAGAGATTGTGGCGCGGCTTACTTTGCCGCCGCTTTAGATTTTTGTTCGGCGATCCACTTGTTGGTGCGCGCCTCAAGCATATCCAGTGGCAGCGCTCCGCCGCTCAAAATCTCATCATGGAAGGTGCGGATGTCGAACTTGGGCCCTAATTCCTTCTTGGCATGTTCTCGTAGCTCGCGGATTTTGAGCTGGCCAAGCTTGTAGCTGAGGGCCTGAGCCGGCCATGCAATGTAGCGATCGGTTTCAGACTGGATCGTCGGCTCGTCCACGGCGCCGGACTTACGGAAGAAATCCACTACCTGATCGCGCGACCATCCCTTTGAGTGGATTCCGGTATCCACAACCAGGCGCACGGCGCGAAAGAGTTCAGAAGAGAGACGGCCGTAATCGGAGACGGGATCCTGATAAAAACCAACTTCTTTGCCCAATTGCTCCGCATACAGCGCCCAGCCTTCTGTGTACGCGTTAAAGCCAAGATTATGCAGCCGGAACTTTGGTAGTCCGGTGAGCTGCTGCTGCACCGAAAGCTGCATGTGATGTCCGGGAACGCCTTCGTGATACGCGATGGCTTCATCGTCGATGAGTGAGCGCTCAGCAAAGTTGGAAGTAGCCACTACTACGCGACCCGGACGCTTGCCGTCTGGAGTGCCGGTAACGTAGTGAGTTGCCGAGGCGGCCTGAAAAGGCGGTATAGCTTCCACGGTGACTGGTGACTTGGGCAGCAGGGTGAATAATTCCGGCAGCTTTGGCTCCATCTGTGCAATGTAATGGCGGAAATCATCAAGGATCTGCTCAGACGAGGTAGGGATATATTTCTTGTTGGTCTTGAGCGAAGCGCGGAAGGAAGCCAGGTCAGAAAAGCCTTCTTTCTTGGCGATCGCCAGCATCTCCGCCTCAATGCGGTCAATCTCACGCAGGCCGAGCTGGTGAATCTCATCCGGCGTCATGTGCGTGGTGGTGCGGCCGTAGATATCGTTTTGGTAGCGCTTCTCGCCGTCTGGCAAAGAGCTGACCGCAAGCGTGGTGCGGCCCTGCGGAGCGTATTCTTTGCTGACGAACTCGGCAAACTTTTTGTAAGCAGGGAAAACGTCGTTATTAATAGCGTCGGTAATCTGCTGCGTCAGGCGCTTCTGGTCTTCTGCGGAGATGCTGGCCGGAAATTTTTTGGTCGGCAATAAAAACGGATTGGCATCGATGATGCCCTGGCACTGAACAGGAACTTTCTCCATTAGGAACTTAACTGGCATCAGCTTGTCCTTCATGCCGGCGCGCATTACTTCACTGGTCTGGCTCAGGACGCGCGGGACTTGGTGAAGACGCGCAATGTAGTCTTCATAATGTTTGACGGAATCAAAGGGCACAGAAAGCGGCAAATCAGCCAGGCCGGTATGGATGCCGTTCATCTGGTTTACCGGCATCTCGTATTCCTTAAGGTCGTAGTCCGCGCCGCGTTGTTGCAGCACGCGAATCAGCAGATCGTGAGAGAGTTGGTCCTGGTCAGAAAAACCGGCTGTAGGGATGGCCTCAATTCGCCGCAGAAAGTCCTGGTCGCTCTTATGGCGTTTGGCAACGCCGGCCAGTGAGTAATCGCCAAGCTGGTCATTGTAGCGATAGTCGCCAAAAGCGGTGGCGCGTTCCGGAAAAGTGCGCAGCTCATTTTCGTAATATTGGTCGAAAAGTGCATTCTGAGCGGCAAGCCGGTCAGCCACGGGCTTGGAATTTTGAGCGAAGGTGGAAACGGCTACCGCAACTAGGAAAAAGAAGGTCTGTTTGAGGCGCATGGCGTAAAGTAGCCTACCAGATGAAATTCAATTTGTGCTCAGAAGACTTCTGGAATTTGCACCAAAGATGGGTCTAGTGGCACAATATCTCCAGACTTTTCATGCCTCTAAGACAAAGGATTTTTGCGTCGCAGAAGGGTGTTAAGTCATCAATACCTGTAAGGCTGCGGGCTTCAACAACCCCGTAGGTCGGGCGCATACCAGCGCAGTGGATCTACTGGAGCCTGCGGATGCTTTCAACATCTCCGTTCCGAACACAAATGTGCGGGACTGAAGGCGGATCAATGTCGACTACTGTTGCTCCAATTGAAGAGCGAGGCGTCAGTTGCTCGCTTGATAACTACTTAGTTCTCCCCGACCATACGATGGACGCGCGTATTGGCGCAGCGCGGCGCGAACTTGGCTCGCGCGCGGTGATCCTTGGCCATCATTACCAGCGTGATGAAGTCATCTGCTTTGCCGATTATCGCGGCGACTCTTACAAGCTTGCCCAGGAAGCTGCACGCACCAGCGCTGAATATATTGTGTTCTGCGGCGTTCACTTCATGGCGGAAAGCGCCGATGTTCTGGCCCATGAAAGCCAGCAGGTGATCTTGCCTGATCTCAACGCCGGCTGCTCCATGGCTGATATGGCCGAGATTGGCCAGGTGGAAAGCTGTTGGGAACAATTTGTTGACTTGGGACTGACCGATGACGAAGGCCACGGCATTACGCCGCTGACTTATATGAACTCCACGGCTGCGATCAAAGCTTTTTGCGGCGAGCGCGGCGGCCTGGTCTGCACATCATCGAATGCGCCGGCTGCGTTCAAATGGGCGTTTGCCCGCAATAAAAAAATCCTCTTCCTTCCTGACCAGCATCTTGGCCGCAATACCGCGTTTGCCATGGGAATTCCGCTGGACCAATGTGTAGTGTGGGATCCGTTCATGCTGCAGGGCGGCGTCGATCCTGAAAGGCTGCGCAGCGCCCGCGTGATTCTGTGGAAAGGACACTGCTCCGTGCATCAGCGCTTTCTGCCTGAGCACGTCGATAGAGTTCGCTCCCGTTTTCCAGACATAAAAGTTATTGTGCATCCGGAATGCCGCTGGGAAGTCTGCCAGAAAGCGGATGGCATCGGCTCCACGGAGAACCTAATCAAGATGATTGCTGATGCTCCGGCAGGCAGCAAGTTCGCCGTGGGCACGGAAATTCATCTGGTAAATCGTATGGGCAAAGAATTTGCTCGCGAGGGTAAAATGGTGGTCACCTTGGATGAATCCGGCTGTCTCTGTACCACCATGTTCCGCATCTCGCCACAACACCTGTGCTGGGCGCTGGAAAACCTGGTGGAAGGCGAAGTGGTCAATCGCATCCAGGTGCCGGATGAGGTTAAGCACTGGTCTCGCGTAGCGCTGGACAGGATGCTGGAGATCGGTAGCGCCAGGTCAATGGCAGCACAATAGTCTTAGTTGGTTGGAGCGAAGCCGAAGTATGTCCAAGCCAAAAACTTTTACGCTCAATGAAGCCACCACGCTTCTTCCAGTCTTGCGCGCATTGCTGAAGCGCGCCATGGAAGGCAAACGTCTGATTGAGGACGTGGAAAAAGAGCTGCAGGACTTAAAGCATCGAATTCTGCTGAGTGGCGGGTTGCTGATCGACATTCCAGAAATGGCGCGCCGCCGGGCTGAGTGCGATAAAGCTCTGCAGGACATAAAAGATGCTTTGGCGGAGATAGCCGCTATCGGCGTGCAGGTAAAAGACCTGGATATTGGCCTGCTGGATTTTCCCTGCGTGGTGGATGACGAAATTGTCTTACTGTGCTGGAAGTATGGGGAAGAAAAAATCCAGTTCTGGCACGGCATGGAAGAAGGATTTCGTGGCCGTAAACCTATCGACGAGCGAATTCTAGGCGGCAAGAAGAGGGAAAAGCCGAACTAAACGAATCCCCGGTACAACCTCTGCCCCTGAAAAAGCCTCCTTACGGTTTCTTTCCTTCTACCCATTCCGGTTTGAAATCTGAATCGGCCAGCCATTCCACCGGACCAAGCATGGAGTAAATCGCCTCTTCCATATGGTTGAAGTCGATGTGCGCCAGGTCGTCGCTGGGCTGGTGGTAATCCTTATGCAGGCCGAAGCTGGAAACGGTGTGGGCGATAATACCCTTTTTCGCCAGGGCATAATTATCAGAGCGTTCAAAGAAATCCTCTCGAGGATGCGGATCAGCCACCAGCTTGGCGCCGTGTTTGGCCAATTCTGGGCCGAGATTGCTGCGATCGTAGCCGGTAAGCCAGAGTTCGTCCGGCTTAACCGCTGAGTCGGGACGTCCGATCATCTCAAATTCCAGATTGGCAACAATGTTTTTGAGCGGCACCGGCGGATGCAGGAGAAAATAACGATTACCTTCTTTGCCGGCTTCTTCGCTGCCAAAAAACACAAAAAGTACGGTACGTTTGGGCGCATGTCGTGCCACCAAGGCACGCGCCAACTGCAGCACCGCAACACAGCCGGAAGCATCGTCATCCGCGCCGTTATAAATTTTGTCACCATTCACGGCCGCGCCAATGCCCACATGGTCCATGTGGGCCGTAAGCAGGACCACCTCATCCTTTAATTTTTCATCGCTACCGTGGATTATGCCAATTACGTTACGCGTATCCCATTGCTTGTTGCCTTCGCGAAAGGAGTTGACGTCCTGAACATAGCCGCCGTTATCGCCCAACGGTTCAATTCCAATCTGGCGCAACTGCGAACCGAGATATGTTGCGGTCAGCAATTCATCGCGTGTGCCGCTGCCCCGGCCTTGCAGTACATCACTGGCAAGAAATTCCATCGCGCCGCGAATCTCGGCAGCATCGTGGCTGGCATGTGCGGGTTGCTGCGCCAGGATGGGCAGAGCAAGACAAAAAGATACAAAGAGTGCAAGCAGGCTGGTGCGAGTTCTCATGGTTCTCCGAGGCATTCTCCGAACAAAAGTATATAGAAGTCCATCGGAGAGATAAGCTGAGCTTTACCAGTGCCAGGATTGTAGATTGGAAGGCGGATATTCAGAGAGCTTTTGTAGCGAGGAAGGCAGAAGGAAAAAATGTCAAACAAGGAAGAAGACAGAAGACTACAAGGCTACAGATTCCGCCGGGATATCAAGGCAGACATAGAAGGGGTGCTGTCACATTAACTTTCAAAGTTTGCCGATAGCGGTACAACTGACAAGACGTTATCTCATGCGAGGGCCAAGCTGCGTTTAAGACCACGCCGGAGCCAATAAACTCGGAGCCAGAGCCCTACGACAGAAAGGAAGGGCAATGAATAAAGCAGCAACTGCCACTGTCTAGAGCCTGGAGGAGCGGCCCCTATGTAGGTTGTAATCTCGCTCACACCGCGCGGGCTTTGCAGGCGGACCCTTACTTGCCAGGATTTCTCGCTGTCAAATGACGCCTCAGCCGTGTACTGATCTGGAGCTTCACGATTCGCAGGATAAAAAATTTCAGGCGAATTTTGGCTTGCAGGCTGAACTCCTATTTCAACCTTCAAATCATCCAATACCGTGGGCACCGTTGTTCCGGAAGATGGACGCACCTTAACAAAAAATCTTCCAGTATCCATGTGCTGCTGTGCCCATAAAGAAATCGTCCAAGGGCCAACCTGCTCATCAGTAATAATGCGGACAGGCGGCGCATGGTGGTCATGGGCAAGCGCGCTTATGCTGCACAGTAGCAAGAAGCTCACAAGGCAACAAAAAAGTTGTCCGAGAGATGCAGCTCGCCTCTGCGTGAAGCCAGAATTCATCATATTCAAGATGTGTATGCCGGGCGTGATTGCCATGCGCATGTGCATAGGGCCCTTTCCGCGTCCTGCTTTGCAGGAAACATGTGGTAATACATTCCGATAATCATGGGGATGAAAACTATCGTGTTGTAAAACAGATGCAACTCGACTCGCGGAGCAAACAGTTGCAGGATACTGGCGGGCACGGGCGAGCTAAACAGGTTATGGTGAAAAGTGGCCTGTCCAATGAGCAGCAAATGTTCGATATGGTGCCAGAATTGTATGATCAACGCGACGGTCCACCATTTACGCGAGGTGCCGACAAAACCCTTGCGAAGCACCCAGATGCCCACCAGCATGATCAGTGCGTAACCATAATGCAAGACTTCAGAAGTCACCAGCCAGGGGAACCAGAGACCCAGCACGCCTGCCGCTTTGGGCCGAGGCCAATGCAGCACCCATATCTGCACTGCCTGGGCAAGATGCTCGGACCAGTGGGCAAGAACAACGATCATGAATAACTGCAGGGCGCGCTCGTGCCATTGCACATTTAGCTTCTTGTAAATGCTCGCCCTGGAATGTAATTTTGAATTGACTCCTTGAAGAGTTGGATTTGTGGCAGCCATTCGTCCTCCTTTAAAAAATTTCGCCGAATGAAATATGAAGTGTTGGTTTCGCGGTTGGGCCAAAAACTCTACGCCATTTCGCGCGCCAGTGCCGTTGCGGCCTGCGCAGCGACTCCCTGCCTGGATCTCGCGTTCAAATAGTTCTGGGCATAAAGAGTGATTCCGCGGGATAGAGATACCAGCGTGAGCGCGAAGAAGAAGCCGAAAACCACATGCGCAGTTACCAGCAATCCGTAGGTTGCGCTTACCAGAATGCCGAAGAGCAACTGGCCCCGGCGCGTGCACGGGCTCGTGGCTGGGTCCGTGACCATATAAAACGTAAATAGCACGAACGCTACTCCCGTCATGGGTAGCAGTGTGGCACTCAGTGGAACGTCGAAGACCAGATTACGAACCAGGCCCTGGACCAGGAAACCTCCAACCCATCCAAAAGCGACACAGATCCGCTTGGTGAACTTGACGTTGAGAAGGCTGCCGCTCATCACAATGATTGCAGGTAGAATCCAGCTTCCCCATCCGTGAATGTTTTCACTGAAATGGTAGGGTGGCGCAATGCCTACCCAGGGAAAGAGCAGCAGTACCAGAGTGATGCCAAAATTCGACGGATTCAAAAAATGGCGTTTGCCGTTTTGTACTGCCACTCGCAACAGCGCCTTGGAGCAAATGGCTGATGCCGAGGCAAACACAATCGGCATCAGTCGCGAATTGGAGTAGAGCAGCATGGCGCAGGCAATGCCGGTGATATGCGCGGACAAGAGAAAGTCCACTTTGTTTTGCCAGCCGCCTGAAAATCTCGGCTTGCGCCCGTGGATATAACAATCCACAAGCTCAAACCATATCTCGCAGACATAAGCGGTGAATATGCTCACCAGAGGCTGAATCCAGGCTTGTTCAAAGCCGAAGACCGTGTGGCCAAGGAGGTTGAAGACAGTAATGGCAATGGCAAACCGGCGCAATCCTCCCAGGCGATTGGGTGCGTTTGCCTTTATTTGCGATGTCACAAGTTCCTCCTTCCCGGCGAAGCCAGCAAGATTGTGTGCAAGCCCGGAGTCAGTTGTACGGTTTGGCGATGAACGGTTCCGTTCACGTCGCGCCAGGAAAGATCAACAGCAACCGTTGCCGATTGGGGTAGCTGCCCCAGGCCGAAGTGCAATTCCGGGCTGCGCTTTCCTGAATGCCCATTGCTCACATCCACCTGCTGGACCATCAGCCTGCCATCCGGCAAGTGGAGACGGGCAGTAGCGCCGATGGCATAACGACCATGAATATCCTGCGATGGATGGCCGGAAAAGACTCGGGTATCAGGCGCTGCGTCACCGTTTATGGGCAGAAGCAGATAAAGTTGCAGGAAGCTGTTCGGCGTCGCGGTTTGATTGTGAAAGAAGAAAGAATCTTCCCATTGATTGGCGACCGCGAAGTCCAGCAACCCATCTCCATCTGCGTCCGCAGTGGAAATGCCGCGCGTTACTTGAGGATTATCGAGCCCTAAATCATGGGAAAGATCAACGTAGCGGCCAGTTGCGGTGGGAACAAAGAAATGGTTGTGATCGTGGCCGCTCAGGTCATCGCCAGCGTGAACGCGCGGCCAGCTTGCAGGATGGCGAACCAGATTGTCATTGCCCATTGCCAGTTCGTGCAGTTCCGGCCAGCGGTCGGTATTGCCTTTCACAAACCCTGCAGCCTGGATGATTTGCAGCGAACTTTC
>DASRDW010000016.1:0-4395 GCA_035652415.1 Candidatus Angelobacter sp.
CCAACTTGCTGGCGCTGAACGCAGCAATTGAAGCGGCCCGCGCTGGTGAGCATGGACTGGGCTTTGCCGTGGTTGCTGACGAAGTCCGCAAGCTGGCGGAAAAGTCAGCGCAATCGACGCGCGAAATCTCCGAACTGATCCAGAGTATCCAGAAAGAAGCGCGCAAAGCCGTGGACAACATGGAAAAATCCACGAGCATTGTTAACGAAGGCATTTCTCTGGGCGGCGACCTGAGCGGCGCGTTAAAGAAGATTTCCAGCGTTGTGTCTGAAGTCTATAAGTTCGCGCAGGAAATTGGCGCGGCCACCAATGAACAGTCGCACGGTTCTTCACAGATCGCCAAGGCCACCACGCGGCTGAATGAAATCACACATGAGATCAACTCCTCCGTAGAAGAGCAGGCATCAGGAGCGCAGGCTGTGGTTCGCGCAATGGAAAAGATGCGCGAACTGGTGCAGCGCTCATCTTCCGGTTCAACTGAGCTGGCAGCTTCAGCCGAGCAGATGTCCAAGATGTCGCGCTCAATGCTCGAAGCCATGGACCGGTTTGTCCTGGAAAATATGACGCCACAGAACGGCAACAGCATGCGTCGTGCTGACGATCGCAGCCTTGCGGCGCAGTATGCCACAGCGGGAGCACGCTACAACTAGCGGAGGGGCCCTCATGTCAAAAGAGATGCACATTGTCGGTTTCCGCGTGGGGCGAGAGGTGTTTGGGGTGCCTATTTCCTTGGTGCACGAAATTGTGCGCGTACCGGAAATTACCTCAGTGCCCGACTCACCGGGCTGCGTCCAGGGAGTCATCAATCTGCGCGGCAAGATCGTCTCAGTGGTTGACCTGCGGCGGCGGTTCGGGGAGAAAGAGATCAAGCCCAATAAGAAGAACCGCATTCTGGTCACGGAAGTCAGCGGCAAGCTGGTGGGGCTAATTGTTGATAGCGCTTCAGAAGTCCTGAAGATCCCCGAAGCTGAGATTGAACTGCCTCCTGTGTTTGATCAGGGTGAAGGCAACTACGTGACCGGCGTAGGCAAGCTGAATGGACGGCTGATCATATTGATTGACCTGAATAAGATTCTGCAGAAAGGCGAACTGCGGCGGCTGGGTGAGATTCCTGAAACCCAGGCGGCAGCTGCCATTGTTTAGGCGGCAACAAGACCAGAGCGGGGACCGATGGCCACACCAAGCGTACAAATCCAGATAAGTGAACCTGAGTACAAGCTGTTGCAGACGCTTGTTTACCAGGAATGCGGCATGTACTTTGACGAGCGGCGGGCGCACTTCCTGCAGGACCGTCTGCAACGGCGGCTGAAAATCTGCGGGCTGGATACGTTTTACGCGTACTATCGCCTGCTTACCAGCCACCAGGGCAAAGCCGAGCTGAGCGCTCTGGTAGAAAACCTCACCGTCAATGAGACCAGCTTTTTCCGCAACAAGCCGCAGCTCGATCTCTTTCAAAGGAACGTTCTTGAAGATCTGCTAAGACGCAAGCAAGATCGCCGCGATTGGAGCCTGCGCCTGTGGAGCGCCGGATGCTCGACCGGGCAGGAGCCATACACCATGGCCATGCAGGTATGCGACGCGCTGGCCTATTACTATTTACGCAATCCGCTGCCTTTTGAAATGCCCAGCCCCAAGCCGCTGATTCCGCCGCCGTGGAAGGTGGAGATCCTTGCCTCTGACATTAATTACTCAGTTCTGAGAACGGCGCAGGAAGGCATTTATCCGGAATTGCAGATGGAGCCCGTGGATTACGCTTTCCGCCTGCGCTACTTTGACAAAATCGGAGATCGTTATGCGGTCAAAAAGGGATTGAAAGACCTGGTTCATTTTGACTTCCACAATTTGAAAACCGAGTTTCTGCCCCAGCGCAATGACGTGATCTTCTGCCGCAACGTGATGATCTATTTCGATGAAGCCGAGCAGAAGCGGCTGGTGGAAAAGCTGTATCGCTGTCTGAATCCGGAAGGATATCTGTTCATAGGCCATGCGGAGAGCCTCTTTGGCCTTTCTGACAAATACAAGATGCTGCACCAAAACAACGGTACGGCATACCAGCGCATTGAGGTGGCGAGTTGAACTTCTTCCCAGACGATCGCGCCTCTGAACTCCGCGAACTCTTCTTTGAGTCGGCAACGGAACTGTTGCAGACGCTCAATGAGGAGGGGTTGGAACTGGAGAAGCGTCCTGAAGACGAAGAGATTCTGCGCCAGGTACGCCGAACTGTGCATACGCTCAAAGGCGATTCTGCGGCTTGCGGCTACACCGAGCTGAGCGAACTGGCCCATGCATTGGAAGAAGTGTTGCGGCCTGAAGTGGCAGCTACCAGCCAACACGCGCTGGCTGAAGTGGTGCTGATTGCAGCCGATACGTTTAGCTCCATGCTCTCGGCTTATCGCGGCAATCTGCAGCCCCCGGCAGGAGAAGAGCTGCGGCACCAGATCATCTCGCTTACAAGGAAACGTTCCGGCAGCGTGCCGTACAAATTGCAGGCCCGTTTTGCCTGGAGCGAATACGAGCAAATCGTGGTGGCGGACGCAGTGGGCCGCGGCGACACGGTCTATAACATTGCTTTTTCTATTGAGCCGCAGTGCCCCATGCGTGGCGCAGCTATGCAGCTGATTCGCAACGTGCTGCAGGATTGCGGACGCCTGCTGGCGGTTGCGCCCGACCAGAGCACTCTGAACGAAGATCTGGATGTGGTGGAAGCGGCGGTTGCCAGCGACCACGCTCAGAGCTGGATTGAAAAGAAATGCCGCATTCCTGCCGTGGTGGCTGACCTGCTAGTGCAACGCGCAGGCAAGCAAGAAGAACAGGCTGACGACGTGCTCGACATTGTGCAGCATGTGACCGCGCCGGTGGAAGATGAGTCTGAGCCTGCAATCAGCGCAGCAGAAACACCCGCGCATGCGCCTGTAGTTGCGGAAGCTTCGACAGAAAATTCCAAACCAGCAAGCACCGCGAATATAGATGGGCAGGGAACCAGCTTTGCCAATCTATCAGAAACGCTTTTGCGCGTGGATGCGGAGCGAATTGATTCTGTGTTGAACCTGGTGGGAGAGCTGATTATCGCCAAGAGCATGTTGCACCAGGCCATTAATGAATTTGACCGGCGCTATCCTAAAGATCCGCTAAAGATGCGCTTTTCTGATGCCATGGCCTTCCAGGCACGCATCATGAATGACCTGCAAAAGTCAGTGATGAAGATCCGCATGGTTCCGGTGGAGCAATTGTTCCGGCGCTTCCCGCGCGTCGTTCGCGACGTGGCGAAATCATGCGGCAAAGAGGTAAACCTGGTCATCACCGGGCAGGATACCGATCTCGACAAGAGCATTTTGGACATGTTGGCGGAGCCGCTGGCGCATTTGGTACGGAACGCGGTGGATCATGGAATTGAATCGCCGGCTGAACGCATTAATGATGGCAAGCCGGCGCACGGCACAGTAACGCTGGATGCTTACCACCAGGGCAACCAGATTGTGATTGAAGTAACTGACGACGGGGGTGGGATAGATCGCGACAAGATCACTGCCAAGGCCATTGAACGCGGTTTGCTGAAAGCCAGTGACGTTGCGCTGCTTGGCGAGGCGGACATCAACGATCTGATCTTCCATCCCGGCCTGAGCACGGCGGAACAAGTGACGGCAATTTCCGGGCGTGGCGTGGGCATGGACGTGGTGAAGACCGTTCTGGAAAAACTGAAGGGCACGGTCAGCATCAAGACCACGCCGGGCAAAGGCACCACGTTCTATCTTAAAGTTCCGCTCACGCTGGCCATCATCAACGCGCTGCTTTTCCGCGTCGGCGATCGTTTGTATGCGGTGCCGCTGGCAGCAGTGGTGGAGATCACGCGCACGAACCAATCTGCGCTGCATCGAGTGGACAATCACGATGTGATGCAATTGCGCAATGAGGTCCTGCCGCTTCTCCATTTGAGCAAGCTGGCGAACCAGGCAGCGGAGACGCAGAAGATGTTTGTAGTAGTAATTTCAGCCAATGAACGCAAATTTGGTCTGGCGGTGGACCAGTTAGTGGGCGAGGAAGAACTGGTGATCAAAGCGATGGACGATCACCTGGTGGCAACGGACCTCGTCAGCGGTGCTTCGATCCTCGGGGACGGTACTGTGGTGTTGATCCTGAATCTCTCAAGTGTTGTTGCAAAGCTCGGCAGGTTACAAATGGTGGGGGCCACTGCATGAGTCAAAAATTACGGGTTCTTGTGGTTGACGACTCGGCGCTGATGCGCAAGCTGATTCCGCAGATTTTGGCGCGAGACAGCGAAATTGAAGTTGTAGGCACGGCCATGGATGGCGCTTTTGGGCTGAAAAAAATCGAAGACCTCCGGCCAGACGTGGTGACGCTGGACCTGGAGATGCCGCGCATGGACGGCATGGAGAC
>DASRDW010000017.1:0-6144 GCA_035652415.1 Candidatus Angelobacter sp.
ACCTGTCCAGAAGCCTTGCCACCTTGCTTGCTCCTTCCTATCTTCCAGATGAGGTTCTTACCATCAATGGCCGGCAAATACCTTGCTACGTAGTGAAAGGAAACCCCAGGTATATCGGCGGTTCCCCTGCGGTGGATGCCAGCATGACATTCTGGATTGATAAAGAGAATCTTCTGGTTCGCAAAGAGCGGGACTACCGGGAAGGACCAATCGATGCGGTCCATCCTCAAAGCTCCATAAGCGATGAAACCACCATCTACACCGTAATGGAAATCAATGGCGCTTCCGTGGCTGACTCTCTTTTTTCATTTCAGCCGCCAGCGGACGCGCGCTTGGTAAAAGAATTTTCCGATCCCAGCCACCCCAAAGACCTGCTGGCGGGAAAACCAGCTCCGCCAATCAAGTTGCATGATGCCAAGGGCAAGCTTGTAACCCTGCAGGATTTTCACGGCAGCCGGTGTTGCTGGATTTTTGGGCGACATGGTGCGGACCTTGTGTGGCCGCTCTTGACTCTTTCAAGAAGCTGCATGAACAGACAGCCGCAAAAGGCCTGGCGCTTCTGAGCATTGATGAAGATGAGGACGCCAAGACTGCCGCTGATTTCTGGAGCCGCCGTGAAATGACCTGGCCTGACTTTCATGATGATGGCGAGGTCTGGCGCTCGTTCCCCGGTAGTGAAGGTATCCCCTACTATGTCTTGATTGATGGCGACGGACAAATCGTTTTTTCAAAAACTGGCGCCAAAGATTCAGCGCTGCGCGCTGCAATTGCCAAGCTGGGAATCGACTTGCCGGCAAGCCAGGCCGCGAGTGATACCAAAGCTAAGCAATAAATAAATGTCCCATGCGTATCGCCATCATCTCAGACGTCCATGGAAATCTCACGGCTCTTGATGCCGTGCTGGCCGATCTGCGCCGACAAAAACCAGACGTTGTTTTTCACGGTGGGGATCTACCTTACGGCGGATGCAATCCGTGTGAGGTGATTGATTGCATCGCCCAGGAAGGTTGGCAGGGAGTTTTGGGTAATACCGATGAAATACTCTGGAACACCGCCGCTCGCTCAGATCTTGAAGCCTCCGCGCCCAAGCTGAAGCCGCTATTCAAGGTGTTATTCGATCTCTGCTCTCCGGTCACGCTACAGATGATCGGCAAGCAACGCCTTCAATGGCTGCAACGCCTACCCGTAGAACTCCGCTTTGGAATCGAAAACCATCAGGAGCTTGTGCTGCTGCACGCCAGCCCCGGCAATCTCTGGCGCGCGCCCATGGATACCGTCTCCGACGCCGAACTGGAAAGCACCTATAAAAGCCTGAATGCCTCAATCGTGGTTTATTGCCACATCCATCGGCCATTCATCCGCAAGATTGGCGCCGGCAGCATGACCGTCTGCAACTCCGGCAGCATAGGCTCGCCCTATGATGGCGATCCTCGCAGCTCTTATCTTCTGATCGAGAATGGTGTGCCAGTCATCCAACGCGTGGAATATGACGTGGAAAAAGAAGTCAGCCGCCTGCTGGCCTCAGACTATCCGCTTAAAGAATGGATTGCTGAGATGCGCCGCAAAGGAAGCTATGTGCCGCCGGACGTTAATGCTTGAAAATGTGAGTTTCCGTATCGTCTTTCGCCCCGCCTTCAATTACTCGAGGATTTTGTAGGTTTTATCCGTGAAGGTGCCAATCGTATAAAGCGCTTGTCCCACCACCGCAGTTTGGTCTATTGGACCTATGTCCCGGCTGCGACTGTCGAGGCTTATGTCCCGATTGTCACCCATTACGAATAGCTTTCCTTCAGGAACCTTTGTGGGACCAAAGTTATTCATTTCCGGCGGAGCATATCCGGAGTGAATTACATATGGTTCAGAAATTTGCCTGCCATCAATAAAGACCACTCCATTTTGGCTTTCAATGGTCTCGCCCCGTGGGCAATGACCCGCTTGAGCACGTAAAAGCCTTCTGGGTTCTTAAAGACAATGATGTCACCATCGGAAGGCTCGCTTTGCCGGTAATGCCAGCGATCAACCATGATGCGATTTCCGATCATTACAGTGTTTTCCATGGCGCGTGAGGGGATCACAAAAACCTGAAATCCTGATGCACGGGTCGCCCAATTAACGTGGCCCGCAGCCGCCAGAAAAGCAAATGGCAATAGAATCGCCAGCCACCACTGCGATGGTTTTTCCGCCCTTTGCCCTGCTCTGTAGCCCGCGTCCCACGTCGAAAAGATACATAGAACGATCATTCCAGCACCGAACAGGAGCGTGCCTGTAAAGTCCTTCATTTCACGTAGCGGCCAGCAGAGGAGAAGAAGCAAGCTGAAAAGCAGCAGAAAAAAAATTGCTGCGCGGGGGCATTGGATCAGCAGATGTCCCACACCGGGAAGAACTGGGGAAAGAAAAGCAGCCAGAATCCTCTTCTTCCTGCTTAGTTGCGGAATGATAGGGCTCGGAGGTGGCGCACTGGGGCCCAGCGCAGGTGAGCTTGCATCTACCATGCGGAATATCGCCGCTGCAGATTGCTCATCACGCCCGCAGCTCCGCCTCTTCCTTCTTCAGCTTTGCCAGCTTGCTCGCGAGATACAGCAGATAGCCTATATAAATCGTCCACACGGCAATATAGCCGGCCACCATGTAGTGGTGCTGCACCATTTTTTCATGCAGAAGCTTTTCGTCCTGAAAGAAGAAAAGCGCGACCGGCGCAATCATCGCCAGGCTGGTACTCTGCGCGGTTTTCTGGATATGAAGATGATTGATCTTTTGGCTGGTCCGCTCCAACTCATACCGGAACCACGCGATCATCAGAGCAAACATGGTGAAGGCCAGCATGTTCCACAGCAGCACCTTCTGCATCTCCGGGTTCAGGTTCGGCGTGCCGATCATCGGCTGCGGGTGGTTGGTGCGGAACCAGCGGTTTGACATGTACACAATCGGCATGTCCAGCGCGGCAAGAATCGCCATCGAGGCTGCCATCACCGAGGTTGATCCCGCTTCAGAAGACCGGCGCAGCACCAGATAGCTCATATAAAGCAGCCATAAAATCAAACTGGTGGTCAGCCGAGCGTCCCAGACCCAGAATGTGCCCCAAGCGTAACGCGCCCAGATGGGGCCACTGATCAAAACCACGCCAAAGAAGACCACGCCGACCTCAGCTCCGGTGACGGCCAGGGCATCGGCAACTGGGCTGCGCTTCCACAGATACCACAGCGAAGCAACAAAATTTCCCCAGAACAAGATTGACGCCGCCGTGGCCGCAGGCACGTGGTAATAGAAAATTCGTTGTGCGTCACCCATGGTCGCTTCCGGAGGAGCAACCTCAAGTGCCTGGTACGTTCCCCAGGCCAGAAGTCCAAGGGTAATCAGCAGGAAAAAAAAGAAAATTTTAGATTTCATTCTGCGTTCAACACCGTTTCAAAAAGCAGGAAACATGCGGCGGTAAACACCACGCAAAATCCTGCCAGGAATTTCATCTGCACTGCAGGTGAGCCCTCCCCTGTAAGTACTTGAGTCGTACCTGCCACCATGGTAACAACCGCGGGGATGGAAATCGGGAGCAGCAGCAGCGGCAGCATCAGTTCGCGGTTGCGCGTGCGGAGGGACATGGCGGCAAAGAACGTTCCATTCACCACCAGCGCCCACGTGCCCAGCAGCGCAATTACCACCAGCTGCCATAGCGGCCCTACAGAACTTAAATTGTAAAAGAGCACAAACAGCGGGGCCATCAGGCATTCCAGCAGAACCACAAAAATAAAGTTACCTAGGCATTTGCCAAGAAACAGTGCCTCTGCCGGCGCAGGAGAGACCCGGTAGGCGTCCAGCACGCCGTTTTTCAACTCGCGCGCCCAGGATTGGTTCAGCGCCATGATGGTGGAAAAGAGAAACGCGGTCCACACCAGTCCGCCTGCTATCTTGCGCGATTCGTCTGCCGTGGGACTGAAGGCAAAGCTGAAAATCACCACCACCAGCAGCGAGAAGAAGAGCATGGAATTCAGAACATCGCGTGAGCGCCACTCCAGGCGTAAGTCTTTGGCTACGTTCACCCACATCAGGCTTGTGATCGAGATACTTTTGCGTGGAGCCTCAGGCGCGATGCTCTTTGTTGTAGCGGCGCTCATGCTTTCGCTCCCGGCATCGGCCCGCGATCGATGAGTTGTCCATGTGAAAGCATGATGTACTCATCCGCCAGCTCTGCCAGCAAACCGATCTGATGTGTCACCAGCAGAATTGTATTTCCTGCGCTGCGCATCCCGGCCAGCAGCTTGGCGATCTGCAAAGCAGACTCAGGATCGACGTTAGAGAAAGGCTCGTCCAGCAGCAACAGCCGCGGCGCATGAAAAATGGCTCGCGCTAATGACAATCGCTGGCGCATCCCCTGTGAATACTGCCCAACGCGGCGTGCGAGCTTGGGGTCAAGGCCTACTCGCTGCATGGCCTCAGTAAAAGGCGCATCAGATTCCATTCCGTAAAGCCGGCCAAAGAAGCGCAGGTTCTCCATTCCATCAAGCTCGTCATAGAGCAGCGGCGCGTGGGCCATATAGCCCACCTGATGCAAAGCTTTTTTGTTGGGCGCGCCAAAAATCTGGATGCTGCCTTCGGTCGGCTCATTCAGGCCGGCAATCATACGCAGCAGCGTTGACTTGCCTGCGCCGTTCTCGCCTCGCAAAACGTAGAACCGCCCCGCCTGCAGCTCAAGCGAGACTTTTCTTACCGCAGCGGTACGGCCATAAATTTTTGAGACATTTTCCGTGCGGACCGGGAGCGCATCAATAGTCAGCGGTGAAACCTCAGTAACTCTTGCTCGCCGCGTTGCCAGGCGTCTTCTGCTGGGCCTGGGCTTTCTCCATGCTCTCGTACTTTGAGGCGCATTTGGCCTGGACCTCTGTGGCTTCGAACGTGCCGTCGCGGTCAAGCTTACCCAAAACCAGGGCTTGCGCGTGGTCTTTAAAAGTATCGGGGGGAGGCTCGCTTCCTTTATAGCTAACAGGCATCAGCAGCTTGCCGCCTTCACTATCTTGAATCACAAAATCGGCTTGCGGGCCTTTGCGTTTGATGGAACCAGGCAGAACGATGCCCTCTACGCGCAGAGTGCGGGTGTAAGCATTATCCCCCATGGTATGCAGCTCGCCGAGCTTTACGTAATAACTCTTGCTCTCCTGAACGCCAGTGTAGGCAAGATAACCCAGAGCTATCACAATGAGCGCAACTGCAATCCCGAATCGGACAATTTTTTTAGTTTCCAGCGGCATACCTCTTTAAAGGTTATCCAAGCTTTGTAAGCGGGTCAAGAGGAGTTCTTGAGATGCGTGACCTTGGTCACACATCTTTCTATGGCAGGTATAATGAAGAGTTTCCGATCTTAAAGGGGAAGCTCATGAGCACACTCCAGAGCACCGCGCCAACCGAATCCAGCCAGCAGATCAAACCCCGCGAAGAGTGGATTACCCGCCGCCGCGAACATGCCACGCGTACCGGCGATGAAAACGTCTCCCAGATGCATTTTGCCCGCAAGGGACTGATTACAGAGGAGATGCTTTACATCGCCGACCGCGAAAAGCTCTCGCCCACTCTGGTGCGCGATGAAGTAGCTGCCGGTCGAATGATCATCCCGGCCAATATTAACCATCCAGAGCTCGAACCTATGGCTATTGGCGTGGCCTCGCTATGCAAGATCAACGCCAATATCGGCAACTCCGCCATCACTTCAAACGTGGATGAAGAGCTCAAAAAGCTGCATACGGCGGTCCATTTTGGCGCCGATACGGTCATGGACCTCTCCACAGGCGGCGGAATTCGCGAAATACGAGACGCCATCTTGCGCCATTCTCCGGTACCCATTGGCACTGTGCCGATTTATGAAGCCGTCTCCCGTGTGAAGCGCATTGAAGATCTCAACGCCGATTTGATGCTTGAAGTGATTGAAGAGCAGGCGCAGCAGGGCGTCGATTACATGACGATTCATGCCGGTGTGCTGGTGCAGTATCTGCCATTGATCTCCAAACGCATTACCGGCATCGTGAGCCGCGGCGGAGCGATCCTGGCGCAGTGGATGGCCCACCACCACAAGCAGAATTTTCTTTATGAGCGATTCGACGACATCACCGGGATCCTCAAGAAGTACGACGTAAGCTATTCTCTCGGTGATGGTCTGCG
>DASRDW010000018.1:0-28093 GCA_035652415.1 Candidatus Angelobacter sp.
TTTAAAGTTGAAGCCAACGCTTTAACACGTTCCTATGCACAATCAATCGCAGTATAGGGGAAACTGCTGAGTCTGTTCGTTGTGACTTCCGCGAAGTTCGCAGTGTCTAAGCACTCCACGGTTCATGCGCTGAATAAGCCATCTCATCGATTACCTACGTACTCTTGTCGCTCCGCTCATCTCCTGCGATGATCACTATGCATTAACAATCTGGTTGGTGGTTTCGGGGGAAAGCACCCAACCAGAAAGGGCTATTAAAAACAGGCCTCGGTAAACGCCGAGGCCTGTAGTGTTTTTAGCGGGAATTTTCTGAGCTTACATGTTCCCTTCATCCGCAGATGGCCCATAGATGGAAGGCACAGGAACATCGTTCAAACGCAGGTAAACGCCCAGTTGCGCGCGATGATGAATGGTGTGGCTCATGATAAAGCTGCGCAGCACGCCAATGCGGGGGAGGGTGAAGATGGTCTGGCCATTCGCCTGTAAAGTCCAGGGCTTCAAAAGCTGTGCGTCAGTAGCGCCGGCAATATTTTTGCGCGCAGTGGCCACGTTCTTGTCAAATTCCGCCAGGATCGCGGAGCGGGACTTAAGCTCTTCGTTTGGCGGCGCAGTGCTCACGTCAAATGACTCCACCCCAAGGATCGCGTCAGTCCAGTGATTGATGGTGGCCAGGTGCGTGGCCAGGGCTCCCAAGCTCGATGATTTTGGGTGCGGCTTGAAGGCCAGCTTGTTATCGGGAACACGTTCCAGTGATTTGCGGGTATTCGCCATCTCATGGTCGAACTCGGGGAGCAGCGCCTGGCTCAAATTCTTGCTATCTGGGAGGAAAGAATGGGGCTGTGCAGCCATAATATTCTCCTTTAACGTTGAACATTCGCTAATCAGATGATTGTAACCATTCAGCGGCGCAAAATGTTTTACTCGCTTGGCAAATTTGGCGGCGGTGCGAGACAAGCTGCGAGCTTGATTAAAAAACCAAGCAGGTCTCTGCCGGCAGGCTTTCCGTACTCGCATTCTTGAGCGCCTTCTGCTACCGTAAACGGATTTGGAGGTGTTTTCTTGTCCACTGCCACGCATAGCTCCAAATCGCCGCGCCAGCTTTATTCCATGGCTAAAAGCTTGGGCATCTGGGACCCGGCCAAGATCGACCTGATGGAAGACAAAGGCCACTGGCAGATGCTCAACCCGGAGCAACGTGAGCAACTCATCAAGGTCTGTGCGCTGTTTTATGAGGGCGAGGTCAGCGTCTCAGACACGCTGGCATGGTTCATGCTCGCAGTGCCGGAATTGGAGCGGCGCATGTTCCTCTCCACACAAATCTTTGAAGAAGTAAAACATGCTGAGTTCTTTGAGCGCTACTTTCAGGAAGTCTGTGGAACCGTTGATACTACAGCCTATTTAGTACCTGAATATAAGGGTGTGTTACTCGACGAATTACGCCATCGCGGCGAAGCAATAGGCACAGCGCTCACCAACGGCAAGAATGACGATTTGAGCTTGTCTCTGACTCTCTTTGCGGCCCATTACATGGGCGTGGTGGAAGGCGTGATGGCGCTTACCGGCTATGAATTCTTCGAGGATCTGCTGGCTAAAACCGGGATGTTCCCCCGCCTGCTGGAAGGGATCAAACTCATCCGCGCCGATGAAGGCCGTCACCTGGTGCATGGCATGGATTACCTACGCGAACAACTTGAGCAGCACCCGGAATATGCAGCTCCTGTCCGTGAGCTGTTTCAGCGTGAAGCAGCAAGCATTCCTCGCCGCACCGATATTATTTTCACGCCCAATCCGCTTGGCCTGGATCGCGACCGCATTCAGGCGCTTTCTTACTCCAACCATGCGCAGCGTATGCGAGAGGCGGGACTGGACCCAATCCAGTAGCTTATGGTGCAAAGTTGCGTGGATCGCCCAGCAACTCACGAACCAGACGCAACAGTTGTTCCGGCTCATGGCTTGAGACATGGTGGTTCGCGGCAGCGCATCGATATCCCACCCGCGCCGATAGCGCAATTGCGGGAATCTTGGGCGCCGCGTCTTTTATCGCCGTAGTGATAACTTCACAATTAATATCCTCGGCATCAACCGCGATCACCGCGGAAATATTGGGAAAAGATTGGAAAATGTCGATCGCTTCCCGCGTGCTATGGGCAGTCAGGACATTGAATTTGGCGGTCTCCAGAACCAGCTTTCGTACGGACAAGGCTTCTGCAGGTTCTGGCTCCGCTACAAGAAGTGTTGGTCTTTTTGGCACTCACATTTGGATGCCTGTTACAACTTCAATGAACGCGTCGATTTCGACAATGTGGCGTAAAGGCGGGTCGGAGCGAAGCGACAAGAATATCTCTTATCCTAATAAGCAGCGAGCCCGGCTTGCGCGGCGAGTTGCTTGCATCAGGAGCAGAACGACTTCACCACGACTATTCTTCGTAAGCGGGTCGGAGCGAAGCGACAGAAAAATTAGATGCTCAGCGCAGTTTTTAAAGCCTGCACCGAGCCTGGAGCTTTGCTCAGCCTGGCCGTAACCGTGCAGTTGCGGCCCTTAGCCTTGGCTTTATAAAGCGCCTGGTCCGCCATCCGCAGCACTTCTGCCGGAGTCAGGTGCTCACCGCTGCGGGCTGCAAGGCCGACACTCACCGTCACATTGATCTCTTTCTTGCTGCCGCGTCCAATGCCGGTCTTCCCTTTGCGACGACGATCCTTGCCCCGTACGGTGAAAGCTGATTGCTCAATGATTTTGCGCATCCTGTCCAAATAGACAAACACCTCGTCCGTCGCTTTGCCGGGAAATACAACGGCAAACTCCTCGCCGCCATAACGGTAGGCGCGTCCCCCACCGGCGATGCGTGCCAGCCTGGATGAAACCAGCCGCAAAGCCTGATCGCCCGCTTCATGGCCGTAGCTGTCATTAAATTTTTTGAAGTGGTCAACATCCATCATGGCAATGCTGTATGTGTCGCCCAATTTAAGCAGCGCTTCATTCAGTGCGCGACGGCTAGGCAGTTGCGTCAACTCGTCCAGATACGCCATGGCATACGAAGTTTCAATCAGGGCAACAATCAGCGCCAAGCCTCCAGCAGCAAAGTAAATACCTTCAAGATGGCTGTTGCGCGCGGCACTTAAAGCCACAAATGCTGCTACCAGACTCCATAACAAGCTGCTTTCAACCGCTTTATATCGCCGAACCAGCGGAATCATGATCACCGCTGCGGCCAGTACAAAGGCCGCCAGCGCAGGTTGAGCAAGTCCGCTCCAGTTTG
Source organism: Candidatus Angelobacter sp. (assembly GCA_035652415.1). Classification (GTDB taxonomy): domain Bacteria; phylum Acidobacteriota; class Terriglobia; order Terriglobales; family Acidobacteriaceae; genus Angelobacter. The sequence continues at coordinate 3,258 of DASRDW010000018.1, forward strand.
ACAATGCAGGGGGAACAAAAGCGCGTTCAGTCTGCTGAGCAGCTTGTCCAAATGACGGCAGGCACAGTAACCAAACAGCAACTATCTGCAGGGCGACAATCGCCAGCCGCTTGCGCCCGGTGGGCGAGACGATGCCGCGTTCTTTCACAAAGGCCAATATCAGCAGATTCAAGGGCAGCAAAAGTGCGACCGCGTTTGCCGTGATGTGCGCCGTCCCTGGAGCCAGGTGCGGAATCACCCAGGTAAAGGTCACTTGCGCCAAGGTAAGCACCAGCAGAGCAAAAAACAGGCGGCTACGCCGAAAAAACGAGCTCAAAGCCAGCCCGGAACCAAAAATGGCCACCGGAAAGAATTGCACAATGCTGGATTTTGGGTCCGCCAGAACGCCCACACGAATCAATAAAGCCGAGATGATGAGCAAAAGACTGCCGGGGAGAGTAAGGCGATAAAGAATTTTGAAAATCTTCGTGTTTACCTTGATCACTGGCCAAACTCCAAGAGGGCTGAGATTCCAGCGCTTGTGGCGTAAGCTGTTTATTTAGAGTAGCTTACGATTTACTGAGTTGCGCGTGATTTAAGCAATATATAAAGCCGGCCAAGAGCAGGAATAGATGCCTTTGGTTCCATGGCCTGGCTCTGGTACGTAGTAAAACTCTTGGGTTTTCTGGGCCTGAAAACTTACTGTTTATTTGCCGGAGACGCCTACCATCGATTAACTGAATTGTGCGTGTCAAAACAAAAGCTGACATGTAAAATTGCCCGCTGAACTTATCAACCCAAAACTGGTACAAGTTCTGCGAGGTTTTGCAACTATCGCATCTTGCCAGTTTTGAGGGATATACAACTATTTCAAGACTTTGAGGAGCACGCGCAAATGAAATATGCTGCAGAGCTATTGGGCACATTTGTTCTGGTCTTTGCTGGGCTAACCACGGCCGTGATCGCCGGCGGACAGGTAGGTAACGTCGGCGTTGCGCTGGCGTTTGGCATCTCCCTTTTGGCCATGGTTTATACTCTGGGGCCCATTTCCGGATGCCACATTAACCCCGCCGTAACTCTGGGTATGTTGCTGGCGCGCCGCATAAGCGGCAAAGACGCCGTAGGCTACTGGATCTCGCAAATTATCGGCGGTATTATTGCTTCCGGCCTCGTGCTCTTTCTTGCGAAAGGCGCTCCTGGAGGAAGCCTGGCTTCGCTGGCTGGAGCTGCTAACGGCTTTGCTGATCACTCGCCGGGCCATTACGGTATGTGGGCTTGCTTTGTGGCTGAGATGTTCTTAACCATGCTGCTGGTCCTGACTGTTCTGGGATCTACAGATGATCGCGCACCCGCAGGCTTTGCCGGACTTCCTATCGGATTGATTCTTACCGTCATCATTTTGGCGGGCATTCCCATTACCAATGGCTCATTCAATCCTGCGCGCAGCATTGGGCCTGCTGTCTGGGTTGGCGGATGGGCCTTATCACAGCTCTGGCTCTTTATTGTCGCGCCGCTGCTCGGCGGCGTAATAGCCGCAGGACTTTATCTTGGAATCCGCATGCCTGCTCCGATGATTACCGCTCGCCAGGCAGAAACCGCGCTTCCCAGCCATCAGGCAGAGCGCCGGCAAACGATGAAATGAAGGTTTCAATAAGTTTCAGGCAAATGAGAAGGCGCGGCCTGCGGGTCGCGCTTTTGTTGCCGATATCCAAGTCGCTGCAATGGACGCGGGATGAATGCAGATACCCACAATCGCCAGCCCTCTTTGTCAAAGAACCAATTCTTCCTAGCCGCCTGAACGGCCTCCCAATCAGCGCAATCCCGCGTTAATCCGCGGTAGGATTTTCCTCTAACTCCACCCGCTTCACGTTGCTCAACGCCAGTTGCAGGTAATACCCAAATATTGACGCTTGTTTGTAATCCAGCTTTCCATCCACCACCGCCTGCGCGCCTTTGGCAATCGCCCCATGGATACCTCTCGCATCCGCCAGGTTCGGTAAGCTGATCTTCTCCGGACGCGCCTCTTCCAGCATCAGGTGCATGTGGCAAAACTTCTTCCCTCGCACCCGTGGCGCGCGGCACGTCACCCCATTCCCCTTCGGATACTGGCATCTCGGCGCGCCATTCGCCCGGTCGATCGTGCTCTTCATCTTGTTAAAAATCTTCTGGTTTACCTCGTCAAACTCCAGCGCCTTCTCCTGCAATCGCGGATCTTCCATCACGCATTGCCGGTACGCTTCAAAACATTCTCCCAACTGCTTCAGCAACTGCCCTGCCCGTGTCGCTGGCCATGCCTGCTTCTCGCGCTCCTTGGCTTCTCTCAGCCGGCGCTCATCCCGTTGTCGTTCGATCTCTGCTTTTTCCTCCGGCGTCCGCGCCTTGTACCACGCTTTACTCTCTTCTTCGATCATTCCAGCCGCATTCTCGCCTCTTCGATAACCAAAATCATCCGTCACTCCGCCCACAACGTACGTAGGTACCAATTTCCGCGCCATAAAATGATCTCCTTCTACTGCTGATTCCGTTCAAACTCCACTGAATCGACTGCTAATCGAGTGAATCGACTGCTAATCGAGGCCAAACAAGATTTGTTTTTTATTTCCGGCGATTCCAGCGATTTTGGCAAATTCCGGCGATTTTCTTAGCCCACCCGGCTTACCCTTTTGTTGAAAACAAAGGAGAAATCCAATTCGATCGAACGGTGACCGACCGGTCGAATCCCGTTTTCTGCCCTATAGCGACCTCGAATCACGTTGTTACTTCCTTGGCCTTTGCTAACTACCATTTGTCATTTGCTAATTGCCCCATTTTCAATGGAGAATGTATGGCGAAACAGTCGCTCAATCGTAACGCCAACCAATGCGAATGTAAAGCGAATTTAATGAACGCGAAATCGCCAACGAGGATGAATAGGGAAACGACATTTGCCAAGAAATCCCCATTTTTGGGTGCAAGAGAGGAAGAACCAGTCGCTTCGCGCTCACAGTGGTTCACAACAAAATGCACGGGACAGCTTTAACTTTGACATCCCTATCCGATCAGTGTACCGTTGAAATTGAGCGAGCATCCTTCCTCACTTTTCAGAAGCTCTGAAATCTAAGTCAGTCCCATCTGAAGTTGTCCTTTCTTAGCCCCCACAATAACCGGGAGGTTAATCATGTTTGCACGCAAAATTTCCATCCGTTTGAAACCGAATACACTCGCTGAATTCATCCAGAAATTCGAACACGACGTGATTCCATTGCTTCGCCAGCAGTCAGGATTCAAAGATGAAATCACTTTTGCAACTCCCGGCAGCCCAGACGTGCTGGCAATCAGCCTTTGGGACACCAAACAAAGCATGGAAGCCTGGGACAGCAATGCATACAAAGACGTCCTGAAGATGCTGGCAAATGTGATTGAAGGAACGCCGAAGGTCAGCACCACGAATGTCCTCTATTCCACACTCTACGCGGTCTCCACTGATGTACCTGTCGCTCAGCCGGTTGCTGTATCGGCTTGATTCCGGTACCGCCTTTCCCTTTTGCCTGGGAGAGGCGGTTCACGCGGGCCGAAAGGATGAGGACCTCTGGCCTGCGCCGCCGTTGTCTCCTGATTTCTGTTAAACGTTTCGTGGCTGGCACTTGACAGACCACAGGACTGATTCAATTCACACCGAGTAAGTTCTCAGTTCGCAGAAAACCAAATAAGTCAGCCAGCTTACCTTTTGCCACGACTCAACTGGGTGATAGAAAGAAGAATCATATGCGTGTCTTTTGGGAGCAAACCGGAATCCTACTCCCAGTGTACCGGCTTGCAGGCGCGGGATTAGATGATCGCGACATCGCTATTAAGCTGAACGTCACGGAAGAGAGGGTCCAAACCTGTATGACATGGCTGTTACACTTCCTGGAACTGGCCACCCGGAACCAATTGGTTCAGTATGCTTCAGGTGGATCCTTATCACTTTGATTGAAATAGTGTAAGAGCATTTCGCGTCGTCACAATCGTCTCCGCACTATCGCAGGAATAGAGTTTAGCAATGAAGATGATGAGGAAATTTACATGAAACTTACTCACCAACCCCTCCTGCACGCGTTGACCAAGCGTGGCATTTTCGCTCGGCAGGCCCAATACTGTGATGAATCGCCGGAAGATCATTGTCGCGAGGAAGAACAGCCTGAAGATCATGGCCGTAATGCGGAAGCCTCTCGCAGTTGTACGATGAGGGCTGAACGCATCGCCACTCCACGAAGCCGCTAAGGACGGCTAAGAAAGGGACAGTTCAACAATGGATATATCCGAAGCAGCGGCAATACCGCAGAACACACCCAGGGAAACGGAAGCGCATACTTCTGCTAAACCCACGATCGATAAATACGCCGACGTCAGAATCGCCAAAAAGAAGCAAAAGCGCAAAGCGCACAGAGCCAGATTGAGAAGGTCAAATACAAAAGGTTGAGTGGCAGAAGGCTATGGAACAGAGAAGCGCACAACTTGATCGGCTTCATGAGGCGTAGGCCCTTATTGCGTTTCATCGTCTGCAGAGATTTGTGGAAAAAGTGTTGGTAGCTCTAAACAGGCGCTTGAGCACCGGACTGGTCATAGTGCGGACACAGGCAACACTCGAAGCGCACGAACTCAATCAAACAGCCATTCTGGTACGGCTAGGCTTAACCGGCAAGAATGACATTCACTTCAGCCGGTTCATCACGCAACCGGGAGACGGAATTCGGCACGATTTACGTCCGCGCGGGCCGTGACGGGGTCCCCGGCGCTTATGTTTCCAGACTTCCCGCACCCGAATGTCCCATGTGAGTTATCGAGATGTCAAAACTTTTGTTAGATTCTCCTTTTGATACAACATGCCTGATGTCCATGTCTTGACATGACTGGGCAATGAGCGTAGGGTCGAATTAAGCGAGTATCCTTCCTCACTTTTCAGGTCCTCTGAACTAAGTCAGATCATCTGATTCGCACTTTCATCTTAGCCTTGCCACGAGGCAACCGTCTGAATGGATCGGTTCAAATGTATCTCAAGATCATGATTGCGATTTCGCTCGCTGCTCGCTGCTCGCTGTCTTGCACTATTTCTACCGGCTAATGAACAGTACGAGTTCCTGGTGTACGCATCTGCTGCTTTGATCGTTTTGCATGCTCTGCGCGCCAAGCCCGATTATTTGTGGGCCGGAACATTCGGCAGCATCGCTGTTCCGTTCAACCCGATTATTCCAGTCCCGCTTGCCAGTCGGGCCTCAATCGCGGAGCAGAGTGGACCACTAACGATGTGAGCAGCGCGGGAAAGGCTGTTCGCGAGGGAGTTTATATGACGACATATCTAGCTCAGGAAACCCCAACCCAAATCAAGGACCTGTTAGAAAGTGCCATCGTTGTGAGTTGGAAGGAACTGCTACAGAGCTCACTCACAGCTGTGGTCCAAATTGAATACGGAACCGCTCCTGAGCCTTCCCTTCAGTATGTGAAAGTGTGGCTGTCAACTGTGCGAGGAATCTGGGACCTGGTTTGTGAATACTGGATGTCAGCGGGAGCCCAGCAGACTCCAGCAATTGGACTCACGTTTAGTAATGGCTTTTATTCCGAGTGTCTGGCGCGGATGCTGCAAGATGTGTTGCAACATCGGAACGGCATTCCCAGCTGCCTGTCCGGGGATACGGCTGTGGATCTGATCGTAATTAACTCTCCTACGCAACAAGACAGCCGCAATGCTCGTAAGTGTATGGCCCAGGCCTACCAGAGACTTGGCATCACGTTTGTGGGAGCGCATGCCGCAGCCTGATAATGACAATCCAAATAAAAGACGGAACAATGATGGTGCGCGAAGGACTTCTTTTGCCCGATTCTGCCCGGATTGAAAGCGCCAGCTATTCCAAGACTTGGCGCACTCTGGTGGGGTTGGACAGCTTTGCCTTTGATCGTAAGCTGCGCGATGCTGCCTTCCATTTATTTTTCATTGCCGGTGAATTAAAGGTGATTGCGCTTGGCAGTGGGCCGAGTGCGGTTCGCAGAGGAATGAAGCGGATGCTAGGCCGCGGTCGCAAAAGCAATCTGAACTGCATGGAGATAACGCAAGTCAGACCTGCCCATTTCCTTGGCTTACCTTGTATTACTATTCACGCTTACTCGTTCCATATCCAGGAGAATGCAATGCTCCAAAGCAAAGCCCAACGTAAGTCAGAACAGAGCGATAGAGACTGGGCCTCCGGCTAGCAAACTACGAGAAACAGACCAAGGCTTCCCAAGATCCAAGATCAAGCAGGTTTAATTCAGGTTTGCGGGTTTGCGGGTATGCGGGGCCATGCAGCTTAAGTAAGCTAAAATCAACATAGCAGGGGATAGAACACGCAAGTGCGCCCTTGATGGAGGCCCAATGTCACTTTATGTTTTGCGCTTGCGAGACGGTAATTGCATCGTGGTGGATGCCCCAAATGAAGAGAAAGCCCGAGAGAGAGCCCGGCCCCTGGCCGCAAGTGAAGTGGCAACTACCCGGAAGCTGGATTCGTTTGTCGCCCAGTTCGCATTGAGGGACGATGGCGAACTCACCGCTACTCTGCTCGACAAGAACACCATCTCCGACCTTCATCAGCACGAGTATCCCTTGTTGCAATCCGCCCATGCACAGTCTTACATGGATTTTGACCATTCAGAGACGGACAGCAAGACTGATGCAATCCTCTATGATTCGAAATCCAGTGTTCACGCAAAAGAGTGGGGTAAACGAGATAAGGATATCGTGCAATTTGCGGTACAGCAAGAACGCCTCCGTTTTGCCAATTAGAGGCTAAATGCAACGCCGTACTGTTTAATTCAGCATTGAAGAGCGCGACCGGGAGCGATTCTCGCAACCACCCACTGAGCAAACTTCTTAGACCCAATAGGAGCAAACGGAACCCCGCCTCAAAAAGAGCGGCCAGTTCCATCCTCTGCCTGCATTGAGAAACTTTCAATACTTCTATTAAATGACAACCCCACCTGCAATGGTGGGGTTTGTCAACAATCTGAGGCGCGCTGTGCGGGCGCGCCTTTGTTATTCGTGCTGCACAAAGTTTTACAGGCAGCCGCTGCAAACAACAAATTGTGTAGTAACACCGCCTGTTGAAGAAATTGTGTGAACGGTGTACCCCACCTGTGCCCCAGTCCCGATCGCGTACGCTACGGCCGGCGCCATACGTAAATCCAGGGTGAAAGAACCGGATGTGGCGGTGAAATTTCGCTGGTTGTGCCAATGTCCCGCGAACATGGTGTGAATGTTAAGCGCCGTCAGAGCATTGATCTCTTCCGTGCGGTACTGATGATGGATATTGGAGTCATTTTCCACGTCGTAAACCGCCCAATAAGGATTCGTGGAAGGATAAGTTCCGCCGCCTGAGAGGGACTGCGGGAACAGCGGAACATGCTGCACGGCAATTTCATCGGAAACGGCTGTCTGGCGACCCAGCCAAGCCAGCATGTTGTCTGACTCGGTCTGAACCGATGCCGGCAGTGGCTGCACATCAGCCGGGGTTTTTCCGCTGGTGAAGGTGTCATAGTCGCCCAGGAGCTGCGAATCGATCGCCATAAAAGTAATGTTGTTAATTTTGAAACTGTAGTAATCGTTGCCAAAATACTGGCGGTAGGTGGAGATGTTCGTTGTATGAATATCGTGGTTGCCGGGGACGAAATAGACAGGAGCATTTAAATTAGCGAGCGCGCTTTTGGCCGTACTCCAGGCGCTCGCGGTCTCACCGATGTCTCCGCTCACGATCACTGCATCTGGCTGCGGTGACATGGCATTGATCTGGGTTACAACCGTTTGAAGATGTTGCAGTGCATTGGGCGCGGTGCTCAGGCCTATGTGCGTATCACTGATCTGAACAATCGTCGCCTGTGCAAAGGCGAGTGGGGAGCTTAGCAGGACCGCAAGAATGATTCTTACTGCACGTTGACATAGATAATTGTGTTCCATGATCTGCTCCCTATGGATGAATTTGCGGTCATAATGAAGGTGAATCTGTGTTTCCCGCTTGTAAGCGTTACCGGAAGCGCTCCACTGAGGTTGCCGGTAGTGCTGTTCATGTACTTTTTGCCGTCAACCCAGAGTTGCAGACTGGTGATGGTGCCTTGAGGGGGCGTTGAGCTCGCCGAAACCTGGATTGGATTAGTTACTGATGTTTCCTGAAATGGTGAGCAGATATTGAACATCGCGAGCACGGGTGCTGTGCACGCGGCTTGTGCCGAGCCAGTAGTCAGCCCGGCAAGTAAAACCGCAATGAGAAGAATGGTTCGAAGTGGCATAGAACCCTCCTGAATTGCTGAATATGAATCCAGCTCTGAAGCAGGGGCTGCCTTGAAATGGGCTTGCACAAAACAAAAAGGCGGCCGAAGCCGCCTTTTGTTTATAAAAAAACTTTTAGACTAGAGAGGACGAACGTTCTCTGCCTGCCAGCCTTTCTTTCCCTTAGTTACAGTGAATTCAACAGCCTGGCCGTCTTGCAGGCTGCGGTATCCGTCAGACTGAATCGCGGAGAAATGCACGAAGACATCTTCTCCGTTTTGACGTGAAATAAAACCAAATCCTTTAGCGGCGTTGAACCACTTAACTGTTCCTTGTTCCATTTTGCTTTTCCTGATGTATTGATTTTTTTGACGCTGGAAAGATTTATCGATATTCGGCAGGTAGCAGAGCTTCTTGCAGAAGTTCAACAATTCAATTCTAACGCAACTTAAAAGTACCATACCGGCCAGCAGAATGCACGTAAATAGTAGATTTGGATAAGTTGGGATTTTATGGAAAATCAAAATGGGCCGATGCTGGGAGCGCGTCATTTTCGATAACCGTTCGGTGGGCTTGCCATCGCGAACGCACACATTCATTGTTTGATCTTACCTGTAATATCCCTGTCTAGCCTCTACAATCACTCCCCCAAGCTGCTTTTTGATCTCTGGCGCCAGTCTCACCTTGATGGTGCAAAATTTGCCTTTAGGTTTTTGTGCTGATGGATGATAGCCCAGACTGTAGCGCATCCGCAGATCATCGATCAGCGCAGCCAGCTTATCTTTCAACTCTTTCTTTTTGTATTCGATCACCTGCCCGCCGGTGGCGGCAGCATATTTATCAACCTCGCCCGGCGGATACAGCATGCGGTCGGCAGGGTGGGCCCAGAGTCCTGGCGCATCTGCCACAGAAATATCGCTCTGCTTCATCAGCGAGCAGACAACCGTGCCGCTCTGGAACAACGCCAGCATTGCTTCTTTTTGGGAATGTGGCATAGCGCCCTTCAAGCTGCGGCGATAGCGCAATGGGGTCGAGCTTTCGGAAGGTATGTTCGGGACATCATCCGTGAACCAGATAATCACCCGCCGGCTGGATGGGTTCTGCCCCTTCGCTAATTCCTCAGTGGCTTGATAGATCCCTTCATTGAAAAAGGCGGCCTCCTCGCTCTCCATGCGGCTGGCCTTTTCGATTGCCGCAGCTGCCAGCGCTCGATCTGTGGTAGCCGGCTGCAAGACCTCGGCTGTGGCGGCATAGACCATCACCGTGACTTCGTCTTCTGGCTTCAGGTGCTGAAGTGCCTCCAGTGCGCCTTCTGCCAACGATTTCAGCACCGGCCGCACGCTTTCAGTCAGGTCAAACAGAAGCACGATTGAGAGCGGCAATTTGTCCTGGCTAAACGAGCTGATTTTTTGGGGTACATTGTCTTCAAGAATCTGGAAATCATCTTGCGTCAGGGATGGGGTGACGCGCCGCGTCTTTTTATTCAGCACCTGCGCGTCCACCTGCACTACGTGAACGTCCACGCGGAAAACAGACTGGTCTGCTGCCGGACTTTGCGCATGGAGAACACTGGCGACCGCCAACTCCAACGCCAGCAACAGCAAAGCCCTGGTTCCCATAATTCACAAGATAGGCCGGTTTTTCTGGATAGTCCAGAGCCTTCTACCAGAATGCACCATTGACCGAATATAGTTGTACCCATTCCGCAAAACAGTACACAATGCTTTTGTTCGTACGCCGATTTCCCCGGGAGGTTTTCAATGCATCCGCAGATGGAGGCAGAACAACAGCGCGGAATGGTAGCCAGCACAGTGGCGCCAGAAGCAAAGGCCAGTTGGAGTACGACGCTGAAAATCGCTTTCCGGTTCGGTTTAAGTTATTTCGTTCTTTATTGTCTTCCTTATCCTCTGAATTATTTGCCCTGGGAAAAGCTAACGGCATGGTACGACGCAATGTGGCTGAAAATCGTTCCCTGGGTCGGACTCCATTTGTTACATCTATCCCAGCCCATTGTTTCACTGTCAAACGGCAGCGGTGATACTCCTTATGGCTACGTGAGGTCTCTGTGTTTCATAGCCTTTGCGGCGCTAATCACGATCATATGGTCTCTACTTGACCGCAAGCGTGAGAACTATCGCACGCTACATCAGTGGGGCAGGTTATATCTGCGGATTTTTCTCGGCAGCATGTTACTGATTTACGGCGCGTTTAAGGTTATTCCAGGCCAGTTTCCGCCAATCTGGCAATGGCGCTACCTTGAAACCTTTGGCGAGTCCTCCCCCATGGGTCTTTTATGGACCTTTATGAGCGCATCCACCAGTTACACCGTTTTTGCCGGCTCTGTTGAGATGCTGGGAGGAATTCTGCTGTTTGTGCCGCGGCTGGTAACGCTGGGAGCGCTCATCTCCATCGCAGCCATGACCAACGTTTTTATCGTGAATATGAGCTATGACGTTCCGGTCAAGCTTTTCTCGTTTCACCTGCTATTGTTGGGGATTTTCCTCACTCTTCCTGAAGTGCAACGCTTAGCACGTTTCTTTGTTCTTAATCGCCCAACGGAGCCTTCCGTTCCAGAGTTACATTTCCGTAGCCGCTGGCTCAATCGTGGCTTTCTGATCGGGCAAATTGCGTTGGGGCTAATTTTTGCCGGTTATAACCTTCATGCTGCAAACCTTCAGTTTAAAAGGTTCACAACAGAATATTCTGCCGCTCAGCTACCACTTCACGGGACCTGGGCTGTGGACGAGTTCACATTGGATGGGCAAGTGCGCCCTCCACTTCTAACAGACAGCACGCGCTGGCAAAAGGCGATCATTGACACACCAGGCGGAATCATAGTGCAAGGCATGGACGGTAAACTTCTTCGCCTGCCCGGCAAAACGGACCCTGATAAAAAGACTTTAGAGTTAACCAGACGCGATGATGCACATTGGAAGGCCAATTTAAGCTATGCCTTCCCTGCAACCGGCATTATGACCATGGATGGCCAAATTAATAATCAACGTGCTCACATAACGCTGCACCAGTTGGATGGAAAATACCTGCTGAATACCCGCGGATTTCATTGGATCAACATGGCTCCATTTAATCGCTGAGACAGGGCGATGAACGCATAATGTTTGCGTGCCCGTCGGTCATGAAATCGCGATTCGTATGTGCATCAAGAGATTAAGGGAGCTTAAAGATGACCAAGCATTTTGATCGCTGGTCGATTGTAGTAATTATTCTTACCCTTTTGTTGTTCGGCGTTGCTCTGTTTGAAAAAGGCTTTACGCACGATATGCTGCTTGAGGCCGGCGTGTTTCTGGTCTCAGTCAAGCTGATCCTCATGAGCCACAAGAACAGCGTACTGGCTTACAAGACTGAAGAGCATCTGCAGCAAATCCAGGAAATGCTTCGCCAAAGAAGTTAATACCTGCTTGCAAGCTTTTTATTACTTTTCTTCCGGTGGCCGCACATGCCGGAAGGCCCGCCACAGCAGGCCATCATAGATAATTTTTAATCCGCCGCCCAGCAACAAAGGAGCAGAAAATGCCACCTGCTGCATAAAGACTCCAGCCACGGCTGAAGCCACAGCCCATGCCGTATTGCGCGTGAGGTTGGTGACACCGGCTGCAAATGTCCGCTCTTCCGGCTTGACCACCGCAGCCACATAAGATTGCCGGGTCGGCACGTCCATCTCCACCAATGATTCACGCAACAGAAATAGCACCACGGCCCAACGCGCCGAAGGCATAAACGCTGCCAGGATCAGAAACACGCTGGAAGGCAAATGCGTAAAAACCATTGTCTTGATGAGCCCAATCCTGCGCGCCAGCCACGCTGCTCCCAGATGTGAGAGCGCATTTAAGACGTGGACGGTGAAGAAGAGCAAAGCCAACTTGTTCTCAGCGATGCCGAAGCGCTTGAAAAACCAGTAAGACACCAGCGCATCCGTAAGGAACCCGCCGCCAAGTGAGTCAAGAGCAAACAGGCTGGAGAGTTTGCCAACAGTTGATTTGGTTTCCTGAGATACCTTCGCAATCGCCTGGCCCGGCAAACTGATGCGTGAAACTTCTACATCTGGCGTGACCATCAGGTAAACCAGAGCACTGATCAAATGTAAGGCTGCATAGCCAACGAATAAGGCTCGATATCCATTTCCCAACCCGACGTTCCATATTCGCAGCGCCAGCAATGGAATTCCAGCCGCAAGCGCTCCAATGGCTCCGCTTGCATCCAGTACCACGCTGTACCATGCCAGCGCCCAGGTGCGCTTTTGATCGCTGACCAAGCCGGGGATCATCGCCTGTTCTAGTGCGAACGATGGGCTACGATCAGCCCCCATCCCGTTAATCATTCCCAAAAATGCAAGCACCAGAAGCCCTGCGAGTCCTGTATGGAAGATGAGAGGAATTCCGCCCAGGGCATTGAGCAGTGCAAGGCACACAAGCGTCCGTCTGCGTCCCAGATAGTCCGCCTTCAACGTTATGAAAACTGTGCCGGCAGCCGCACCCGCCAGCCCGGCGGCAATCACCAAGCCTATCGATGTCGCTGAAAAGCCTTCACGCGAGAGATAGACGCCCAATACAACGCCCATCAAGCCGATGTTGAATGAGCGCAGCCACGCAGCGGCGTAGATGACCAGAAGGTTTCGGGTGGGTTTGCGCTCCATGGCTTGCGTAAAGATTACACCGCAGCGGGCCTAGGCTGCTGCGCGATAACGCGTCTCGCTCAGGTCCAGTTCGCGCAAGAGCTGCCTTAAAACTTCGTCGTTGATGCGGCCATTGTTTCTGAGTTGCACGGCAGTTTCACGTTCTACCCGCAGCAGATTGAGCGAAAGTTCAAGATATTCCTTGTAAGCCTCGGCATCGGCCTCATTCTGCTCTTCGCCCTCTCTGGGCAATGATGTGAGCCTGCGTCGGTAGTGTTCCTTTAGATCATCGAACAGCGTCGCAGCTTCAGGCTTGGCTTCTCTGCCCGTTCTCTCCAGATGTTTAAGAGCAGCTTCCGCCATGATCCTGCGTGCCTCCATCTCTTCATAGTTCGGCCCGGAAACTCCTGCCAGTCCCAGAGCGCGTATTAACATCGGCAAAGTCAGTCCTTGCAGTACCAAAGTCGCCAGAATCACGCTGAAGGTCAAAAAGATGATCATGTTGCGCTATGGGAAGGCCTTGCCATCTTGCAGCACCTGCGGCAGCGATAATGCTGCCGCCAGCGCAATCACGCCTCGCATACCTGTCCAGCCTGTCACAAAGATCTGGCGCATCTCAGGGCGGGCTTCTTTCTGGCGCTGGAAGCGCTTTCGTATCCAATAGGCGAGCGATGCGCCGGGAAACACCCACAACAGCCGCAGCACAATCACCAGCACGCTGAACAACGTGCCCAGCAGCAAGAGCGTGCTTGTCTTGTAACCTTTGATCCCTTCCCGCACCAACGGCAGTTGCAGGCCGATCAACACAAAAACAAATCCATTCAAAATAAAGGTGAACACATTCCAGACTGATTCCGCCTGGATTCGCACCGCTGGCGAAAAGAAATGCGCGCTTCCTCTGCCCAGGTACAGCCCGCACGCCACCACCGCAAGTATGCCGGAAGCATGGATCGATTCAGCCGCAAGATAGACCGCATACGGCACGAGGATGCTAAGGGTAATCTCAATGGGACCGTCGTCAATCAGATGTTCCAGCCAATGAACCACCACGCCAATCAGCAATCCAACCGCGACTCCGGCGACGATGAGGTAAATCAGGCGCAAAAAGCCAGAAGAAATAGTTGGCACCTGCTCACCGACTACAAGCGCCAGCCCAAACTCCAGCGCTAGCAATCCGGTTGCATCATTCACCAGGCTCTCGCCTTCCAGCACATCAACAATGCGTTGTGGCAGGCCAAGCCGCTTGGCAATGGAAGTTGCGGCAATGGCATCTGTGGTGGCGATTACCGCTCCCAGCACCACGCCCACCCGCCAATCGAAGCCGGGAAAGGTCAGGTGCGCAGTGAAAGCAACGCTGAGGACTGTGAATCCCACCAGCCCGAATGCCAGCAAGCAGATGCTGACGATGTTGTAAGTGAAGTCGCGCCAGGAAGTAAGCCATGCGGCGGAGTAAAGAAGCGGTGGCAGCACCAGCAGAAAAATAACGTCAGGGTTCAGAGCAATGCGCGGAATACCCGGCACAAAGCTCAGGAGTAATCCTGCAATGACGAGGACAATGGGATAGGGCGTCTGCAGCTTACGCTCCAGGGCGGTAAATCCGGCGACAAACAACAGCAGAAGCAGAACAACAATTTCGAGTGATTGAACGCCGCCCTCGTGCATTCATCTCTCCTCGGAGCCTATTATCTTTTACCTTGGGCCGCTCAGATTTGGCACTTGCCATACCACAATCGCTAAACCTACTAATACGGCTACAAAATAAGCAGTGATAAAGTTGCTGGGCTCTTCGGGTTCGTCATGGGTAAATAGCCGCCACGCTAAGCCTGCTGAAACAATCCAAAACACTACATCGTGCAGCGCATAGCCAAGCACAGCGCTGATCACTAAAATTGTGCCGCGTTGTATTTTGCTTAAAGCATACGCAGCGCTGCCGCCATCAAGTATCCAGATGGGAGTCAGGTTAATTATGTTCAGCCATGCACCGGTTGCGGCCAGCGCGCCCCAGATGCCATCGCCGGTCTGGCGCCAGATTAACCAACACGCAGCCGAAGAAAGAAGCCCCGCGAACGGCCCTGCAAGGCTCACCGCAGCACGTGTCTCCAGGCTTACATTAAGCGCTTTCCATCGCACATACGCGCCAAGCCCCGGCAAGAACACAGGCATGTCTGCCGGCAAGCCGCGACGCTTGACATCAATAAAATGACCCATTTCATGGATCAGAATCAACACAGCGAAACCGATGCCGAATTTCGGCCCCCACTTGGCCCAATAAAGCCCGATAAAAGCGGCAAAGCTGAACAAAAACTTAAGCTTAAAAATGGCAAGAAAGAATGCTTTGAATTTCGCTATAAAAATTGCAATGGGAGCCAGCGGCCCCAGCCATTTGGCCCACTTCGGCTTCGCGGCAGTGGCAGGTTTTTTGGATTGCGGCGCGACGCTTGTCTCCAACTCACGCACATGATCGCGGATCCACACAGCCTGCTTTGATTGCGGAGGCAACAGCGGCAAGCAAGCCAGCCAGCGTTCACGGGCTGCTTGCAAGTCATTGTGTGATTCCAGCACCCTGGCATGCGCAGCCAGTTGCTCCATCTGGTCAGCATGGACCAGCGTGAAGCACTGCGGGCATTCCAGTGCTCCATAAGCAAGCGGAAGGCCGCAACGCGCACATTTAAGATCTATTTGCGAAGGTGATTGAGGCACAAGTTTGAAAATTCTCTCACTCGATCATCTCATACCGACGCTGCGGTTGCATTGTCATATGGCCCATGAATGGCGGCGGATCTGCCTTGCGTCGATTGATTGAATCTGGCATTTGGCCCAAGAAGATAGCATGACAACGATTCACCAGAAAGATAATTCTGTGCGAACCCGTCACTCCAGTTCCGCGCTGATTATGTACTCCTGAGAGGAGTTGTCCCAGCATAATTCGCAGGATATTCGGCTTGCAGCAAACCTGACAGTCTTCCACATAGTTTTGGCGTGAGCCAGCGGAAGAATCCACCTGGGTCTCATTCCATTCACCACAACCAGCGCACTGGAAACCGGAAAGCATTTGATCTGCAATTTATCGTAAAACAAAAACAGCGGCCAGCATTTAAGCTGACCGCTCTAGTTTTCATCCCTACCATTTGAAGCGTTAGTTACACGATCTTGAAATTACCACGGTTTTAAACATTTGCTCCGGCAGTTACAGCTTCCGCTTGGGTAGCAGCCATTACCTTTGCTGCAGGAACAATCACAGCAAAGTAACGACGATAGGAATAGAACACTCCAAACATCACCAGTAGCAGTGCCACAAAAACCTGCCACCCGATATCAGATCCTAAAGTCAAAGCCAGGCCGGCAACTCCTGCACTTGCCACAAGGTAGGCATATGACAATTGGAACATCTCTTTCCAGACGCGGACCACGCTCACCTGTTCCGTGAGTGAAATCACCAGGGCCATTGTGACCGTATTTACCAGGAAATAAACTGCTGCGGCAAGCGCCAGCCGCAAAGCCTGTGATGCAATCCGTGACTCAACCATGGGCGAAACATAAATGAGCCGTGTCGCCGCAACGGTCAACACAATTGAGAAGCAGTTAAATGCAAGCTGCACCAGATTAAGTTTTTGCCTCTCCCGTGGCAGGCATTGGGCCAGGGTGCTGATAAAGCCTACAACCATTGCTTCAGCTGTCCCCAGCAGCGCAACCGCCAGCAGAAGAAAGGGCAGATTAACTGACATGGTGCCGGTCAACCCAGGCAGCTTTACTTTAAGCCTCGCTGCCATTGTCGCCAGTACCAGGAGCGTAACAAAGCGCACTGTTGCCACAGAGTGGACGTTGAGTACAGCGTCTCCCATGAGCAGGAAACCCGAAACAATGATCAACGCCACGAATATTCGCGCTGATAATGACTTCGGCATGATTAGTCTTCTCCGTCTTCCCCATCGCTCAGGGCGCTGATGCCATTTGCTCCCCAGGTAACAGAGTTGCTCCAGATAATGCTGTTTCCGGTAATGCCGGTTTGTCCCCAGACAATTGAATTGCCCCAGACAACGGAGTCTGAGATCACTGCATTTCCGCCCCAAACAATCGAGTTGCTCCAAACAATAGAGCTGCCCCAGGTGATGCTGTTTCCCCAGGTGACTGATTGGCTATTGGCAAGCGTAGCCGTTCCGGTTGCCGGATTGAACTTCACAATGGGTGAAGGCGCTCCGCCATTTACTATGTCAGTGCTTTTCAGAGCGGCGTCAACATCCACATACCCGGCGCCGATGGTAAACACGTCATATTGTGAGAAATAACCGCGTCCCTTGGTGTCATATCCCCAACTGTTGCCGGGATATCCCTTCCACGCGGTCTTCATCATTCTCGCTTTAATGCTGTCAGGTGTGAGCGTGGGATCTTTTTGAACCATCAGCGCCGCTGCACCGGCGACTATGGGCGTGGCCATGCTTGTGCCGCTGAGTCGGACATATTTTCCGCTAGCTCCCGTAGCGCAATTATTCCCCAGCAGACCAAGGATGCAGGTCGTGATGGGCTGAATATCAAGGTTCAGCAATGAAGAAATCAGTGTGCTCCCAGGTGAGGCAAGTGAGACAACGCGATTGCCGGGGGCAACCAGGTCAGGTTTAGCCACATGATCGAGCAGCGTTGGTCCTTTGGAACTGTAGCTGGCCACTGTGTCATCAAGGCGGCTGGGAGTGCCGTTGGTCTTGGTAGCGCCCACGGTAATCACGTTTGGATCATTACCCGGAGCGTTGATGGTGGCATAACCTTGAGTTCCATAGGAATTGTCGCGACCGGAGTTGCCGGCAGCCACAACCACAACGATTCCGGAGTTCCATGCGGCTTCCACTGCCTGGCATATAGGATCAAGAGTGTAAGACTCAAAAATTGGACGGCCCAACGAGAGATTGATGACGCGAATGTTATAGGTGTTCTTCAACTGGATCGCGCGCTGAATGGCCGCGATTACCTGGCTGTCCGTCCCCATCCCCTTAGCATCAAGCACTCGCAGGTTAATGATGTTCGCGTTAGGAGCGATGCCGGTATATTGCGAAGGATAGCCGCTCTGTGAATCGTGGCCATTCCCTGCCAGAATTCCGGCCACGTGCGTGCCATGTCCATAAGCGTCGTTTGTGCTGGGATCGCCAGGAACAAAGCTTTCGCTGTAAACAATCCGCGAGCCAACGCCATTCGCCTTCTGCAGATCGTCATGATTGAAGACGCCGCTGTCGATGACCGCAATGCCAACGCCCGTGCCATCCAGGCCATATTGCTGGCGGGCAACATCATCCATGACCGCGGGAATATCGTCATCAGACGCAACTTTGTTCGGGCGGTCCGGGCTTACATACGCAACGTCAGGATGGTTCTGGAGCCACGCAAGCACTTTGACAGGAATGCGATAAGCCACGGCATTAATGCGATCCAAAGAGAACTTCATTCGCCCGCCACGCGCCGCCAAGTCGGCGAAATGCTGCGCTTTAGGCGTCTGATTGAACTGAATGATCACATTTACTGTTCCGTCAGGATTGACTGGAAAATTAGACAGATCGGCTGAAAGCTTTCCATGTCCGCTACGCGCGTGTGCGGCTGCGGGAACCACTGCAAGTACCAAAGCCAGCGCAAGAAGATGAAAGAGCCATTTCAGTTTGTGTCGAGTTGTCAATTGTTGTTTATCCGATATCATGTTTTTAGACCCCGGAAGTTACTTTCAACTTTTACCCACAGCGTGTTTCTTATGAACCCCAAACCGCTGATGCCATTGCACTGGCAGCGTTATGGAGGGTTCCTGTAGCCAGTGCGCTTCCTGCAATTACTGCCAGAGCTGCACCTAAGACAAAAACCAGAACTTTTGACCTGAAAGACATTTGGTCGAACCTCCGCTGCTTCTTAATGCAATCCTGAAACCAAAGCAGGATGAACGTAAGCTATTGATTACGCTTGCCTTAGCTAACGCTGGAGAAACACCCCCTGTGACAGGGATGTCCGACAGGGTGACAGAAAAAGTAGAGCAGTTTAGGCAACATGCAGCAAATAAATGACTTATACCTTGTTGCGACAGCTGTGACACCAGATTGAGGCCAAAAATCGATCTGAGTGCTCCATAAACCTCATAGTAAAGAGTTCACTGGTAAGCACTAGAAAAGAGATAGATGGATTGGATCGCAGGTTAGAAATGCAGTGCTTCTTCGATTTCAGCAGCGCTGGGGATTGATGGCAAAGCGGCAATCAGCTTTTGCGTAAATTCATGCTGTGGGCTAAAGAAGATAGCCTGCGGCTGGTTGCACTCAACAATCGCGCCATCATGGATGAGAGCAATGCGGTGGCACAACCCATACGCCGAGAGCAGATCATGGGAGATGAAAAGCAGGCTCATGCCCAGCCTGCGGTTTAAGTCGGCAAACAGCGCCAGGATTTCAGCTTGGGTAACAGCATCAAGCGCGCTTGTCGGTTCGTCTGCAATCAATAATGCAGGCCGGTGCAGGATAGCCATGGCTATCAATACGCGCTGCGCCTGCCCGACACTGATCTCAGAAGGATAACGGCGGAGAAACTCTTCTGTCGCCGGCAAACTGGCATCCATCAAGGCGCGAGAGATCGCTTCCTCTTTATGTTGTTTACTGCCATTGCCATGCAGTTTCCATGCCTCTTCCAATTGCGTGCCCAAACGCAACGCTGGATTCAACGATGACATGGGACTCTGAGGAACAAAAGCGATTTCCTTACCGCGCAGGCTGCGCCATTCGCGTTCCTTAAGCGTCAGCAGTTCGCGCCCATTCCACCGAATCGAGCCATGCGCTTTGCCGCCTTTTAAGTTCAGCAATCCCAGGATCGCCAATGCCAATGAGCTTTTTCCGCAGCCGCTGTGCCCTACTAGGCCCAGCACCTCTCCGGCTTGCAGTTCAAGACGTAAGTCATCCAGCACGGGCGGCTTGTCCTTGTAGCTGATCGTCAATTGGAGTGAGAGCAGGTCCATAGAATCCTAGCGCGCCTTTGCCAACGCCAATGTTTCCACGTTCCAGAATGTCTGTGGGCGAAACACGCTTGGCTCACTATTCTTTACTTCAGGTGAGATGGCCACCAGCGCGTCTTTGTTGATCAGGTAGATGAATGGCTCCTGGTCCCACGCAATCTGCTGGACGCGGTCCCAGTACTGCTTGCGTTTATGCTCGTCACCTGATGAAGCCTGGGCTTTCATCAGTTTGTCGATCTCGGCTTCCCACGCTGTTGCCGGCGACTTCTGTCTCGGATTCCACTGGTGGTTATCCGCCGAGCTGAGCCATACGGCCATTTGCGCGTTGGGATCCAGATCAACATTCTGGAGGCCCAGCAGGCAAGCCTCATAGTTAAAGCTTTGCGTCATCCGCTCCAGCAGCGAATTGAAGTCGAGCGCAACCACATTCACCTTGATCCCGATTTTCTTGAGATCTTCCTGGATCATGGTGGCCATGCTTTCACGCGAGCGATTGCCTGCGTTGGTCACAACAGAAAATTCCACGGCGTTACCGCTCTTATCCCGCAGCGTGTCACCTTGCAGCCGGAACCCATCCTGCTGCAGCCGGTGGAGCGCGCTGGCAGTGTCGTAAGGATGCGGTTTGAGATTGCTGTTGAACCAGAACTTGTTGCTGGGCGAGACAATGCCAATCGCCGGAGCGGCATGACCGTGATAGACAATTCGCGCTAAGTCAGCACGATTGATGGCTTCAGAAATCGCGCGGCGGAAATTAGTGGAAGTAAACCACGCCAGCTTATAGGCCGGAATCGGTGCGCTAGGCACCTGGTTGAACCAAAGCTGTTCTGTGTCAGTGGAAGCTCCGGCATCACGAACAGAAGCGCTATCGCTGGAAAGCTTCTCAAAGATTGCCGGTGAAACGGTGTTGATCAGCTGAACCTCACCGCGCTTGTAACGCATGGCTTCGATTTCTGGGTTCTGCTCAATCTCCAGCCGAACTGAGTCGAGATACGGCAATTGCTTCCCTGTTGAATCTTTTTTCCAATAGTAAGGATTGCGCTTCAGCAGAATGTAGGAGCCGGCCTTGCGCTCAGCCACATAAAAAGGCCCTAATGCAGCCATTTCTTTTTGCGGCGATTTTGCAGACATGATGGCAACCGTATCGAACAGGTCCACCAGGTTCGCTACCGGCGCGGGAAAACTGATTTCCACCACGCTCGGCGAAATCACTCTCGTCTCTACTTTGCCTTCACCAGAGCGGAAAGCGTCACCGGTGCTGGAATGCAGCGCCGGGTCCATCAACTGTGACATCGTGTAGGCAACATCGGCGGCAGAAAACGGCGTGCCATCAGAATATTTCAGGCCTTCGCGCAGCTTAAAGCGGATGTGCTTGCCGCCCTCTGAAACCTTCCATTCGCTGGCCAGTTCCGGCTGCGGCTTCAGGGTGATTCGATTTATACGCACCAGCACGCCGCCGGTGAGATAGCGGATTGTTTCAGAAGCATCGTCTTCCACCAGCAGCGGATTAAATGTCTTAGGCTCAGCGCGCAAACAAAAGCGCAGCTCTCCCCCGGCCTGGGCCAGTAGCGTAGTGCAACCCAGCAGCAACATTGCAGAGAGCAAGTGCAAACGCCTCATACGCGAACCTCCTGTTTGTTAAGCAGTACCTGGAAGGAGCTGATTACCACTATAAGTACCGCAAGAGGCAACAAACGCCAAGGTTCCAAACGTAACGTAATCGCGTCCTGAAGTTCTCGCAAAAGGCTGCCCAGCGAGGGCAACGGTTCTGCCACCCCAAGGCCCAGAGCACCCAGATTTGCTTCAGCAATAATGAAAACCGGGATTGAGATCCAGAACTGGGCAAACAATGCGCCCTTAAGGTTAGGCAGCAGGTGCAGCCGGATCAATTTAAAGCCGGAAAAACCGGCGGCTCGGGCCATCCATACGAATTCTGATTTCATCAGGTCTTTGGCCCCGGAACAGATGATCCGTGCGGAAGCCGCCCATCCCAGCAATCCAAGGAGAATGAAAGTAACCGTGACGGAAGCCTGGGGCGAAATATTCAGCGGGAGCACCGCTCGCACCGTGATCAGGAGAAACAACCAAGGCACAGAGAGAAAGAAATCAATCAGCAGCTTGCAGCAGCGCTCAATCCAGCCACCACAATATCCTGCAATGCCGCCTACCAAGCCTGCTAAAACCGTCGTAAAGAATGCTGCCAATGGCGCCAGCGTCAAGGAGACACGCATCCCGAAAAGCAGTCTTGCCCAGCAGTCGCGGCCTAAATCATCGGTACCCAGCGGATGATGAAGCGAAGGGCCGGCTTGTGGCAAATCGCGAAACTGCTGCTCATATCCTGCAGGCGCAAGATAGTTGGCAAACAGCACAACAAATGCGGTTATCAGCAGCACCGCAATCGCTATGAAGCGTACGGCCTTCATGCCTCGCTCCGGGTGAAGCCACGTTGAGCGCCATCCGAGATCAGGGTGGCACAGACCGTAACAAAAGTCACAATCATGGTGAGGTTTATCAGCAAAGGCAAGTCGCGTGCCTCTGCGGCTTGCCAGGCAAGCTGCCCAATACCGGCAACGTCGCTGATAACTTCAATCGGCAGCAGCACGCCAATACCAATGCTGATGGAAACGCCAACCAACGCAATCAACTGAGGCAGGGCAATGGGCGCAACGTGCCAGGCCAGAACACGTAACGGCCCAGCGCCTTTGGCCCGCGCCGTGAGCACATGCGGCATCTCCGCGCTTTGCTGAAGAAGGTTTTCTGTATAGCGATAAATCTTGGGAAACACCAGCAAGGCTGCGGCAAATGCCGGAGGCAATCGCAGCAGAAGGAAGATCAGCGCAAGCGCCGCTGCAGGAGTAGAGATGAACGTCCCACTCAATCCATTGGCCAGGAAACTAAATGCGCGCCAATGCAAAACCTGCGTGGCAATAGCTAATGCCAGCCCCAGCAGCCATCCTATTGCCAGCGCAAATGCCAAATTTGAAAGTGTTACCGGCAGCCGCTCTCGCAAAAGCTCTTTCACCGGCTGATTGAGAGAGCTTGAGGTGCCAAAATCGCCCTTGGCCAGCGATACCAAGTACTGTGCATAGAACCGAGGAATATTCGCATCGGCCAAGCGGGCCTGCCGAATGGCTTGAATGCTCTGGGCAGAAAGGGTGGGATTGAGTTCCTGATCGTCAGAGGTAAAACCGGGAGCAATGCGCATGAGCATGGCGCCGGCAAAGCTCACCATGAGCATAAGCGCCGCCAGCCGAAGCACAGCGCCGCTGAGAAAACGCAGCATTATCCGGCCACCGCGTTACGAACGCCGTTGGGTTTGCGCGCCTCCCCCAGCGCATTAAAGACTTTCAAAACTCTGTGATGTTCCTGCTTCTGTATGTACATCCGGCGATCAGCTTCCGCCAGAAGCTTCTCCGCATCCACACCGTCGTCCGGATAAATCGCGCACCCAACGCTCAAGCTGAGCCAATCAACGCCACAAATTTCACGTCCAGCATTACCGGCTAATTCGCTCAAGCAGATTCCACGCGCTTCCGCCGCGGAATTGCTGAGACCGGGCGCAACAATCACAAATTCGTCACCGCCCATACGCGCTGTGTAGTCATACTCACGGCAGGAACCTTGTAAAGTCTCGGCAAAGCGCCGCAAAATCCGGTTACCCTCAAGATGGCCAAAGCGGTCATTAATTTTCTTGAAGCCGTCAAGATCACAAACCATCACAGTCAAGGAACTCTGCAGTCGCTTGCAGCGAGCCAGCTCACGATCCAAATGTAAAAACAGTGAACGTGCATTTGGCAGCTCTGTAAGGTAATCGGTTGTGGCCGAGCTTTCGGCTTCCTGGAAGGCCAGCGCGTTCTCCACTGAGAGAGCAACTTTGGAACTAATAGCCAGCAGAATACGCAAATGGTCCGCGGTATACGCGTCCTGTTCAGAATGGTAGAGCGTTAGCACTCCAACCACGCCTTGCAAACCTTCTAATGGAACGGAGATGGCAGAGCGCAGCGCGCTGAAGCGATTGGGGTCGGGAGCGTAACCATGCTCCATTCCCGGGTTTCCATTCAGCATGGGCTTGCGATTCTGTGCTACCCATCCTGACAAGCCTTCGCCAACCGGGATGCGCAAAGCAGCAAAGAGACGGAAGTTATCGCCACTTACGTATTCAGGCAGCAACTCATTGCCACGCAAAATGTAAGTTGCAATCGCGTCATACGGAACCAGCCGTTTTAAGCGGCCACTGAGCACAGAGAGCGTGTCACTTAAGCTTAAGGAATTGCCGAGATCCTGCGTTAACTCAAAGAGGGTCTGCGCTTCCTGGCGGGCTGCGGCAATCGACGAAAGGAATGCCGCTTGATTACCAGGTTCAACGCTTCTGGCTGCTTCAAATCCGCTGGCCGGCGCTTTGCCATGCGCAACTTTCAAATCAGTGGAGAGCCTATGGCGATCCGGCACCAGTGACTGCATGTGCACAATCTCTTCCAGCTCTCTATAGCTCGTTTGCAGCACCGCCACCACTTTTGGGTCGTAAGCCTTGCCTGCCTGATCAACCACCCACTGCATGGCATCATCCAACGGCAGCGCCTTGCGGTATTGGCGATCAGTGGCCAAAGCATCTAGGCAATCGACGGCGGAAAGGATCCTGGCGCCAATGGGAATTTCTTCTCCCTTCAGCCCGGCTGGATAACCAGCGCCATCCCAGCGCTCATGATGGCAACGGACAATCGGCACCACCGGATAAGGGAAATGCACCCGCTCCAGAATTTCTGCACCCACAATGGGGTGGATTTTCATTTTCTCGAACTCTTCCGGTGTCAATCGTCCGGGTTTGGAGAGAATATGCTCCGGCACAGCCAATTTACCGATGTCATGGAGCAAAGCCGCTGCACGCAGGGCCTCAATTTCATCCTTCGGGAGATTAAGCTTCTTCGCCAGTTCAACGGCGTAAACGCGTACGCGCTCAAGGTGATCGTGTGTGGTCTGGTCTTTGGCTTCAATGGCCAGAGCAAGCGCCTCAA
>DASRDW010000019.1:0-7000 GCA_035652415.1 Candidatus Angelobacter sp.
ATCCCCGCTTTCGGAACCACTTCTCCAGGCTTGTAAATTGTCTTGTTGGAATCTGAATCCATGATCTCTGCCGAGCTGTGTTGGGATCGTTGAAGTAGGAATCTGCATTAGGTAGCCGGGGTTGTCTGATGCCGGATCTTCGCGAAAATCCTCGTCTTCAGAGATGTGCGGCACTACCTGCACCAGCTTGTACCGGACACGAGCACCACACTGCCGGCAATAAGGAAACACGGTATTGCGCATCAGGATCACTGTGGACCGGCTCTCGTCTTCATGGCAGATTTCGTAGATTCCGGAATGCTCGATCAGCTCCCCGGGGTTGATCGTACAGTCCGATTGGTCAAAGGATTGAGTGCTTCTTTTCATTTCATGCAGGCTCCAAGCGTGAAATGGGCTATCTTTGCTCGTGGACGGGGGAAAACGTTGTGTTAGTCATCGCGCATTGATTCGGGAAGAGAAAGACGCTATGTTCGCCTAACTCCTAGGCTGGCAGCGCCTTCTCTGGCCATCCCTTAAGATGCCGCAATCAGCGCAGAAGTTGGGAGATCAAGGTGGGGGATCGTCAACGCATCTTGGCACAAGGAAAGAAGTAAACTGTGATTGCGTGCCTTTTGCAGGCATTATCGCCTCGGCACAGGCCAGGCATAATAGTTGCTCTACTCGCTATCTTCCTGTAAAATCTACCTTTAACTAAATGCTCTGAAAGCTTCAAGCCTCTTCTGAGTCAGTAATCCTGGAGTTCCTTACATGGCACAAGTTTGCGATATCTGCGGTAAAGGCCCGCAATTTGGAAACAAGATCAGCCACGCTCACAATGTGAGCCGCCGGCGCTGGAACGTTAACCTGCGTCCGGTGCGCGCCCGCGTCAACGGCGCTAACAAGCGCGTGCGCGTCTGCACCACCTGCCTCAAGTCTGGCAAGGTTGTCAAAGCATCCTAGTAGCGCAATTTTTCTTTGAGGAATCAAAAGGGCCTCCCAATCATCCGGGAGGCCTTCTCGCGTAGCTAGGACAACTTTAAGTCCGGCTTTCTTCGTTCTCTCCGACGGGCTGGCGTTAATTTACTTTTGACGGAACACAGGATCAATGCTGCTGTCCGATTCATCCCAAAGCCTTCAGCCGCTTGCTTTCCGTCCAAAACGCTCGCTGGCTGAATGCTATTTTCTGATGGCCGAGTGCTTTTTAGAACCGCAACACCAATCCGCCGCCGGCAAGAATGTTGTGATGGTGCAGTCCACTGCCACTGGAGAAGATGTTGCCAAACCCAAAATCAGGGTCGCCCGTGACAAAATCGCGGACCTCAGCCCGGAAGCCCAGCAGCGGTAATCCGGTCTTGAAGTCGAGTCCGCCACCATACTGAAGTGCAGCCTTGTTCTGGGTTACTCCAGCTGTATTCAGCGAATAGCGCGCCCATCCGCCGCCAATGCTTACCCACGGAGAAATCGGAGCAATCGGAGCAATTTTCAGGCGCAGCCCCGGAGTAATGAATACTGTGCCGAGATGATCGACCGTTCCTGGAACGCCAGCGACTGTAAGCGGCTGTGATGGTATTCCAGCTACTGGAAGCTCCGCGTGAAGCGAAACCAGATGAGCGTTCAGCAACCGGACTCCCAGCGTTCCTTCAAGAAAAATGTGATGGTCGGTTTTGATGGTTGCAACTGCCGGTAGAGTAGTTACTGTTCCAGTTGTGTCGGAAACAAATGATCCGCCAACTGTGAATGCAACGTCGGCCTTTTGCGCCGTTGCTGCCGTTGAGAGACACGCAATTGCCATAAGGACAAGAAAGCGCTTCATGCAAGCTCCTTTTTCTGGCTGCTCTGAAATTGTCTGAAAACTATGGATTGTGAGATGCACAATCCGGCGCCGGGGAACCAGAATCTTCATTGCAAGAGGTAATTGAATGGTAACCAAAGGCCATGACGGACCGGATTACGGGGCTTCGTCCGTCGGTATAGCTCCCATTGACTCGCTTGTTTGCTGATTAGGCCAGCGCGATTACGTCTATCTCCACCGCAACATCTTTCGGCAGCCGCGCCACCTCCACTGTGGACCGGGCCGGCGGCGCATTCTTGCAGATTTTTCCGTACACCTCATTCATCTGCCCAAACTCAGCCATGTTCTTCAGAAACACCGTTGTCTTCACCACCTTTTCCCAACTGCTGCCCGCAGCCTGCAGGATCGCCGACAGGTTCTTCAATACCTGCTCCGTTTGGGCCTCGATTCCGCCCTCGATCAAATTACCCGTCGCCGGATCGAACGCCACCTGGCCCGATATAAAAACAAATCCGTTGGCTTTGATCGCCTGCGAATACGGCCCAATCGCCTTGGGTGCGTTAGGTGTGGAAACAACGTCGCGCGTAAAGCTCATGCATGTCCTCCAGAAAACCTGAAAAACATAGTATTTAGTATTTGGTACTTAGCCGCAAGATTGCGGCTACATCGTCACATTGAAACTGCTTCGATCTTTTAGGCAAGCTAAAAACCAATTACTAAATACTGTTTTTCTAGACCTTATTCAATCTTTGCACATCGTGTATTCCTGGAATCTTTCTCAACCCGCTCACCACACGCTCCAGGTGCTTTACGTCGTCAATATCAATCACAATGTCGATCGTGGCCTGGCTGTTGGCGGTGCGCGCCTCAATGTTGCGGATGTTTGTATTGTCGTCAGAAATCACGGCCGTTAGCTGCTTCAGCATGGCCGGTCGATCATCACAAAATACAGTCAGCTTCACTGGATACGCCACGCGCCCATCCGCCTTGCCCAGCTTTGGCGGCTTGGCCCACTCCACCGCAATGCGCCGGTCAGCTTCATACATCAGGTTGTTCACGTTGGGGCAGCTCACCGCGTGCACTGCTACGCCTTTGCCGCGGGTCACATAACCCACAATCGCTTCTCCTCGGATCGGATTGCAACAGCGCGCGCGATACACCAGCAGATCGTTGTAGCCCTTTACTTTGATGGCGCCATTGTCGGCGCTCTGTCCAAACACGCGCCGGATCACCGTGCCCAGCGTGCTTGTCGGCTTGGGCTCTTCTGCTGTCGGCGTCTCATTCTGGATGTCCGGTGAGAGTTTGGCCAATACCTGCCGCGCAGAAAACTTTCCGTAGCCGATGCCCGCCAGTAAGTCCTGCGACCCGCCCAGGCCGTACTCCTTGGCGATCTTCTCCAGTTCTTTGTCGTCAAAGTCCTTCATGGCCAGGCGATATTTGCGCGCCTGTTTTTCCATCAGCTTCTTGCCAATCTCAATCGCCCGTTCCCTCTGATGGATATTCAGCCAGTGCCGTATCTTGTTGCGCGCGCGCGTTGATTTGGCAAATCCCAGCCAGTCTCGGCTGGGATTGTGTCCCGGCTGCGTCATGATCTCCACCACATCGCCGTTGCGCAGCTTGTTCCTGAGCGGGACCATGCGCCCATTCACCTTTGCGCCCACGCACGTGTGCCCCACCTCAGTATGAATGGCATAAGCAAAATCAATGGCGCTGGCATCGCTCGGCAGGATCACCACTTTGCCCATTGGCGTAAACGTGTAAACCTCTTCCGGATAGAGATCGATTTTGAGTGTTGAGAGGAATTCATTGGGATCTTTTACGTCCTGCTGCCACTCCACCACCTGCCGCAGCCAGGCCAGCCGCTGTTCGTCCTTCGCACTTACTGGCGTGCCGTCTTTATATTTCCAGTGCGCTGCAATGCCTTCTTCGGCCATCTTGTGCATCTCTTCTGTGCGGATCTGCACTTCAAACTGATGGCCGTCTTCCGTGATCACCGTGGTATGCAGTGACTGGTAAAGGTTCGGCCGCGGCATCGCAATAAAGTCTTTAATTCGTCCCGGCACAGGCCGCCACATCTGGTGGATCGCCCCCAGCACGGTGTAACAATCTTTTACCGAACTGGTAATGATGCGCACCGCCAGCAGGTCGTAAACCTGGTCCACCGTAATGCGCTGGCGCATCAGTTTTTGATGAATGCTGTAAAGCCGCTTGATGCGGCTCTCCACCCGCCCTTCCACGCCATTTTCTTTCAGCTTCTGCTGCAGGATCTTGATTGCCTTAGCCAGGAACGCTTCACCGGCTTTGCGGCGCTGCTCCACCGCTGACCGCACCTGGTCATAGCCGATTGGGTCCACATATCTAAACGCCAGATCTTCCAACTCGCCGCGCACCTTGCCCATGCCAAGGCGATGGGCCAGCGGCGCATAGATTTCCAGGGTCTCTCTCGCCACCTGCTGCCGCCGCTCTTCCGGCAAATGCTTCAGTGTCCGCATGTTGTGCAGCCGGTCCGCCAGCTTGATCAGCACCACGCGAATATCGTCCACCATGGCCAGCACCATCTTGCGGACATTTTCCGCCTGGCGCTCTTCCCGGCTGGCCATATTAATTTTGTCGATCTTGGTAACGCCCTCAACAATGTGGACTACCTGCTCGCCAAATTCGCGGCGAATATCCTCATGCGTTACCGGCGTGTCTTCAATCGCGTCATGCAGTAGGCCTGCAGAAATTGCAGTGGAATCCAGCTTCAAATCGGCCAACACCAGAGACACTGCCAAGGGGTGAATCAGGTAAGGCTCGCCGGAAGCGCGCGTCTGTCCTTGATGATGTTTGAGAGAAAAATCGTAGGCTTTGCGGATGATCTCAAGATCGTCCGCCGGGCGATTTTCAGCGACCTTGGCCAGCAACTGCTGGAACCTGCCATTCAGCAGCTTTAGCTCCTTTTGCGAGCCAGACTGCGGGTTTGTCGCCATGATCGATTATAACTTGAGGCGCCTATAAGCATAAATTGGGCAGATTGACGGTCAGAGTTACAATATTCCCGCGATTGAGGAAACATGAACGAGATTGAAAGACGCCTGGAAGAGCGATACGCGAGGTCTTTTGGAAGAGTGGCCGGGTATCTGCCCCGGAACCGCGCCGCGGTAGATGAGTTTCAGCAAAACATCGTAAAGAGTATAGCTCCGGGCGGAAAACTCCAGAACCCAGCAGTAGCGGCGCTGGCCCGATTGATTGAAGCCGATGGCGTAGTTCGTATGTACGTTACCCAAATGATCGATCAGGTCGATCAGGCCCACAAAGCCATCAAGAACATCCCCCAGTTGTTGGGGGCGCTGGACGCGATCGTGAAAACGGCGCCGCAGTACAACCGTGATCCGGCCAAACAGAATACCTTTCCTGTCTCAACCCTCTTTACCTACATGATGATGACGCCTGCAGGCGAAGCCGCTTTCCGGAACAGCGCGTTCAATGACGCAATCCGCGTCATTCTTCAGGAATGGTGCCGCTTTCTTGATAGCCCTGCCAGCCGCGAGGTACTGAACGAAGGCGAGTTTGGATGGCTCTCTCAACCCGCCTTTGAGCAGAACAAGCTCTCGGAATTCGTGATTCCCGACCGCAACGCGCCTCATTGGGGCTTTGCTTCTTTTAATGCATATTTTCATCGTGAGATCAGGCCGGAATTTCGGCCTGTTGCAGCGCCCAACGATCCCAAGGTGATCGTCTCTCCAAATGATGGCACGGTTGTGACCTGGGAGCAGAACGTTCAGGCCAGCGCTCAGTTTTGGCTCAAAGGACAGCCATATTCGCTCCATGACATGCTGCGCGGACAAATGGTTGATCGCTTCATAGGCGGCAGCGTGTTTCAATCGTTTTTATCGGGCGCAGACTATCACCGCTGGCGCGCGCCTATTGCCGGCCGGGTGGTACAGGTTGAGAAAGTGAACGGTCTCATGTTTAGTGACGCAGAATCGGCCGGCGCCGACCCGACTGCGGCGACCTACTCACAAGGTTTTGAAGCTTCTGTCAACACGCGCGGATTAGTGTTCATTGAAAGCCCCAATCCTGTGATTGGAATGGTCTGCGTTATCCCGATCGGCATTACGGAGATCTCCTCGGTTTCTTTCTCGGTGAAGGCGGGAGACCAGGTGCTGAAGGGCTCAGAACTGGGTTATTTTAGTTACGGTGGTTCCAGCATGGCTGTGGTTTTTCAGCCCAGGACCATTCAACGCTTCACGGTTCCGCAGAACACCAGCGGAAATCAGGATGATGGGCCGCCGATTTTTGTAAATGCCCAGATTGCAGTGGCTAATTCATAACTTTAGCCAGGAAAGAGGTGCTGGCGTTTAGCATCATTCAAGGCCTTGTGCCGCCCGTATGTTTTCCCGTTTTCAAATCCACTTCAAACGGCACTTCCTTGTCGGCAATCGCGTCCCAGCCACGCCCATACAACGTGTCGCCCTTGATGTCAGTGATCGTCAGCCCTTCCCATGTAAGCCGTTCCGTTGTCCACGTAACTCCTGTGCGGCCTACAGCCGTGATTGATGTGAACCCGGCAAACAGCAATAAACCATGCTGTGACAGCACGCGCAGGTCAACCACCGGCCGCTGCTCAATGCGTGACCATTGCTTCGGATCGCGCGTCTTCATCAGGTAGGCATAACCGCCCACCACCGCGCAAAATGAATCCGGATCGGGCGCCGAGCATACCTCACTGATCACCTGATCAGAATCGAATCCCTGGGCAAAGAAGCCCACCCATGCTGTGCCGCCCTTGGGCACAACGCGCAGGTATGCGCCATTCCGGTCGCCTTCTTCTAACTCCACTGGATAGTGATACAGCTTCTCAATGGGATGAACCGGCGGAGCGCCTTCCAGAATCCTTACCTCATAATTGTGTGGAAATGTGAAGTCAAAACGGAAATGCTGTTTCATGAACCCCTGCTTGCACTTGCCAACCCGACCCGTATTCGTCCAGCTTTGCTGAGAGCAGAACGGATGAAGACCTTGCTTCCGCTGCAATCGCTCAAGCCACTCAAGAGTTGCCGAATCGCTGGCTTTAGCGCTGCTATTTCATGACGCTTAAAAACTCTTCTGCCCGCTCCCGCACACTCTTCACATGTGCGGGCAATTCCAATTTGCTGCCATCTTCAATCAGCGGGATCAGCTTGTTGAAATCCGGGCCGGAGTGTGACCCAATGAGCATGATGCGCACCGGATGGAACAGGTCTTTGC
>DASRDW010000020.1:0-13267 GCA_035652415.1 Candidatus Angelobacter sp.
CTCAGCGGAAATAGGATCAAGATCGAGTCCGCCGCACTGCTGAAAATAAGTGAACTGCGTGATCTCCAATCCATCGAGCATTACCTGCCAGCCCACGCCCCACGCGCCTAACGTAGGCGACTCCCAGTTGTCTTCTTCAAACTTGATGTCGTGCTTGCGCAGGTCAATCCCCAGCGCTTCCAGCGACTTCAGATACAGCTCCTGCACATCCTCAGGTGGAGGTTTAAGGATTACCTGCATCTGCATGTGCTTATAGAGACGATTTGGATTATCGCCATATCGCCCATCCGCCGGTCGCCGCGAAGGCTGCACATACGCGACTTTGTAGGGCTTCGGCCCCAGCGCGCGCAAAAACGTCTCTGGCGACATGGTCCCCGCGCCAACCTCAATATCATACGGCTGCTGCAGCACGCATCCGCGCTCTGCCCAAAACCTCTGCAGGTTGAGAATGATCTCCTGATATGTGGGAGCGGTGGGCATGGATGATGAATGTATTAATTTAACAGATTTTTCCGAAGTCCCTCTTTCTGAAATCCCGGCCGAAGCTCTCTCCGAAGTCCCGAGCGCAGCGAGGGAACCATATGGCAACGAAGATTATGAGGTCCACGTTCATACTCATTTCTGCTGCGAGAGTTTTTCAAAGATGATATGGGTTCCTCGCTTCGCTTCGAGCTTTTAGAAAAAAGCTTCGTTCGAGATTGCAGAAAGAGCTTCTCCCGGATTTCTGAGACGTTCTTTCAGAACAAATCAGAAAAAGACTATATCCTCTCCAGCATCGCCGCCGTCACCAGCTTCTTCTCAATATGCCGCTCGATGCGCTGGGCCAGAAAGCGGCGAAGATCGGCGCCTCGCGCTCGCGGCCACGGATCACCTTTCAGCCGATCGAGCGAAGCACGAAACATCTCCGCCGCCAGCGTACGTGAGTCGGATGAAATTTCCGTGCTGGCCAGGCGTTTGTCATCGGCGCAGAGCAGGCCATCGGCCAGCGGATGAAAATATGCCCGGCTGCCATTCAGCACCGTGCCGCACATCACGCAGGCATTCAGGTCAGGCAGCAAGCCGATGAGCCGGACAATCCAGAGATCAAAGTAGGTGAGCGGCATCCAGATGGAAGCAGCCTGGAGATTCCGAACTACAGCAAGAGTCAGCCGGAAAATGTCATCGCT
Organism: Candidatus Angelobacter sp.; assembly: GCA_035652415.1. Lineage (GTDB taxonomy): Bacteria > Acidobacteriota > Terriglobia > Terriglobales > Acidobacteriaceae > Angelobacter. The sequence goes on from DASRDW010000020.1 coordinate 1,167, forward strand.
GGGTTCGCGATCAGGTAGAAGCTGGTCAATCACTTCTGCAACGTAGCTCAAGGCGACCACGCGCGGGTAGGTCATCTCTGTGGTCAGCGGCGAAGAAATAATGTCGCAGGAATCCAGTCGCACCAGTTCCTGTTTTTCTTTTTCCTCCCAGTGCGCGGTTACATAGGTAAGCGGCTCTAGCGCCCCGCCAAACCGCCGCTTGGACTTCTTGGCTGCCTTGGCGACACCCCGCACCTTACCTTCCGCGCGCGTAAAGAACGTGACCAGCAGGTCCGCTTCGTGAAACGGGTAGGTGCGCAGAATCAGGGCTTCAGATTGCTTGGGCATCTTTGTTTTCTGTCGCTCCGTTCCAAACCGCTCAGCGTTGTTTTCCGCGCTGAGCACATTTCGGCTCCTGGTACAGGGGCTCGGCGCGCAAGCCGGCCTCGCCCCTCATTTCTCAAACAAAAACGCGCAGCCATTCCGGCTGCGCGTTCAAACACTCTGTATGGCCGTCAGCGGCCAAAATACTTGGCATTCTTTTCCGCGTAGGCTTTCCATTTTTCCGGAAGATCATCCAGGGCAAAGATCGCCGAAACCGGGCACACCGGCACGCAGGCGCCGCAATCAATGCACTCTACCGGATCAATGAACAACATTTCAGCGCCTTCAAACTGCGGCTCGTCCTTCTTGGGATGTATGCAGTCCACCGGGCATGCATCCACACAGGCTGCGTCTTTGGTCCCGATGCAAGGCTCTGCAATCACATATGCCATAACCGTTTAATTCTCCATGATGATTAAGCTGATTCAGCTGGTTGGGTAACTCTTAATTTTAGCAGCTATTATGAACTGCGCAAATGTTTCCACTCAAACGCGACCTAGCTACGGCGAACCGCGCCAGAGCTGGCTTGAGCGGAATAGAGCAATCTGTACCGATTCGGGAAATGTCAACAATCACCTTATACCGTCCTGTGGGGCAATCAGAATTGGATCTGATTGCCACGTCCGGCTACAAGTTCTTCCCGCCGCGGCTGCCGGAGCAGCCTATCTTCTACCCTGTTCTGACGCGTGAGTACGCGGAGCAGATCGCGCACGACTGGAACACTCAGGACGAACGCTCAGGCTACGTTGGCTATGTAACCGAGTTCGATGTGGATGAGGAATATCTGGCCCATTTTGAAATCAAAAAAGTCGGCGGCAAAGAACACATGGAATACTGAATTCCAGCGGATGAACTAGAAGAATTCAACCGCAAAATTCGTGGTGAGATTCGTGTCGTAGAGAAATTCTCTGGGAACGCAAAGGCAGACTAACTCTTGCTGTTGTTTTGCCTGTTCAAGTTCTCCATCTCCTGAATATACTTCTTGCTGTCAAACTTCTTTGACGTGCTGTTGAACGACATGTAGCGAATCTTGCCGAATACGGGCCGCTCAAACCACGGCCGGTCATGCTTGCCCACAATCGCCCAGGCAATTCCGGCATAGCCGTTGGGGTCTCGGCCATCCAGTTCGTATTTGTCATTCAGGTACACGGCAGTCTGGTAAGCGCGCGCCGGCGTCTTGCTCCATTCCAGAATTTTCTTTGCCCAGTACATGCGCATGTAGTTATGCATGAAGCCGGTCACCACCATCTGCCGTTGGGCGGCGTTCCACAGTGGATCATGCGTTTGCGCATTCTCAAGCTGGTGTTCGCTGTAGATCTTTCGCAGATCAGCGGCGTGCTCCGCAAGGCTTTTATGCGCCCAGGCCGCCGCAGATTCAAAATTGTCATAGTCAGGATTGAAACGAACGAAATTCACCGCCAGCTCCCGCCTCACAATCAATTGCTCCAGAAAAGCCTCTTTGGCAGCTTTGGGCGCCTGGGCTTTCTCGATCGCCAGCGCCACTGTATGCGGCCCGATATGGCCAAAGTGCAGGTAAGCCGAAAGATGGCTGGTTGCATCCAGCTCAGGCTTGTTCCGATCAATCACGTAATGCGCCAGGCCAGACTTAACGAAATACTTTAACTTCTTTAAAGCTTCCCTTGTCCCCCCAATTGCCGCCTCTACTGGCGGAACAGAGCGGTCAAGTTCCCAGCCAGAAGTAATGTCTGCATCAGGCGGTAGCGATTCCAAGCCGCTTGGAGCTTTCCATTGAAATTTAGCTTGGGTATTTCCCAGCGGCTTTAAAAACTCAGACAGCAGGCGGCGAATCACTGGCCGCGCCGTATAAGCACCGTACTGTTCCTTCATAAGTAATTTAGAAGGAACAATCACGTCTGCATCCACGGTCCAGAAAGGCACACGAATTTTCCCGGCGACAATTTGCCGCCAGTGTTCCGGTTCGCGCATGGGATTTTCGTCTCCCACCACCAGCGCCGCATCAACTTCCTGGCAAAATTTAAGCAGATGGTGCTCTGGATATCGCCGCAATACAAAACCGATGCCACGCTCCTTCAAGCCAGCAGCAATGTCCGGTATTGCCTGGTTTAGAAAATGATAGTGCCGCAGGTTGGCATGAGGGTAGAACGGAACGGGAGCGAAAAACACCACGCAAGGCTTGCCAAGCTGGTTTGCAGCCTTCACTGCAACTTCCAGCGCAGGATTATCCAATGCCCGCTGCGAACGTTGCATCCAGTAAACAACGCATCGCCCGTGAACCGGTAAACCGGAACAACGGGCGATGATTCGTGGATCGCTCAAGAAAGACGCAAGATCAAGCATTCCTTTAACTCATATCACGTACGCGTCTGCTTGTGCTTCGAGCTAACTATCTGTGGGCTTATAGCCGAGATGAAACTTATTTAACACGACTTGCTTTACGCAGCTCTGCGGGTCTTTTTCCGCGACTGGCTCCTTTGCTGGCTGCTCTCTTCCTCCTCTTCTTCCATTCCTGACTGTTCGGGTTTGATCTTCTTGGAAAAGCCTTGCATCTTCTTAAGCGTCTGCTGCTCTTCTTTCAGGTTTTGCTGCAGCAGCTTCACCGCCTTATTGTGCCCCATGTCGCTGGCCAGATTGATCAGAGACTCATAGGCATTGATCTCATAGCTCTCCACTTTGGAAGCTGCGCCAATGCTGAAGACGTCCAGAATGTCCTCTGCAGGCTCTTCTTCACTCTTAAAAGTTTCCAGCTCTTCCAACAATCCCTTGAGGCCCTTGCATTCTGTCTCTTGCGGTTGCTCACCCAATTGCTCAAAGATCTGCTCCAAACGCTGCACCTGTTTTTCAGTTTGCGCCTGGTGTGAGGCAAAAGCTTTTTGCAACTGCGGATTTGAGACTTCTTCGGCCTGCTCTCCCAGAGCGTCCACCAGCTTCCGCTCGGCATCAAGCATGTCCGCGAGTTCGTGTAAAAAGAGTTCGTGCGCTGTTTGCATGTTTAAGTCCTCCCCGTTTTCTCTTCCAATTTATGATTACGGGAGTTGACGCCGGGCTGCCTTTAGCACACAGGAATCAAGCTGCTCTGCTTGCAGGCTTGGAAAAATCTCGCGCGCGCATCGGATGTTTCACGGAATTTAGCTTCACATCACGCCTTATAGCAACTGTGGCAATGGGCGGTATGATAGAAGCCAAAGTGAACAATCAAACCATTCGCGCCCTGGCCGTCGATATTGACGGCACGCTGACCGATCCGAGCTTTCAGGTATCCGCGCGCAACCTTGATGCGTTGCGGGCAGCGCACCAGGCTGGCGTGCAGATCATTTTGGCCACGGGACGCCGCCATGACTACGCCGCGCCCATCGCGCACGAGATTGGCGTGCCGCTATTGCTGATCAGTTCCAACGGCGCACTGGTTCGGTCGAGCGGAGGAGAAACTCTCTTTAAGGAATATCTTCCCTCAGAAACTGCGCGCAGGCTGATCCGCCACATGAATGCGTATCGCTCCCATGCCGTGCTCACCTTTGACCGCCCTGTTAACGTGCCCGGCAACAACTCTCTGGTGCTGGAAAGCGCCGATGAGCTGAACCATACGATCTCTCGCTGGCTGGAGATCAATCGGCCTTACATAAAGTTTGTCTCGCCGCTGGAAGACGCGCTCACAGAAGACCCGCTGCAGGCAATGTATTGCGGACGCCTGGCGAAAATGGCGGAAATCGAGCGCACGCTCCTGCAAGCCAGTTTTCTGGACGAAATGACCATTCTAAAGACCCAATATGACCACCGTGACCTCTGTATTCTGGACATCCTGACCCAGGGATGTTCCAAAGGTCACGCGCTGCGCCGCTGGGCAGAAAACCAGGGGATTGACCGGAACCAGATTATGGCCATCGGCGATAATTACAATGATCGGGAAATGCTTGAATTTGCAGGACTTCCTGTGGTCATGGGAAATGCATCTCAAGAACTGAAACAGAGCGGCTGGAAGGTGACCGGCAGCAACTCTGAAAATGGCGTGGCCCAGGCCCTGGAAGAGGTTTTAGGACTGGCTTTCAAAGGCTAAATGGGCGAAAATAATTGTCTTGTGCTAAGGATGCGATTTTTACGGCCAATAACGATCTGCGCTGTGCTGGTTTTGGCCCAGCTTGCTGCTTTTGGGGCAGAAGTAGCCGTATTGCGCAATGGCTTTTCCATTCGCTTTGAGCATAAGGAAACGAACGGTAACATCACGCGGCTATACACCAGTTCCGGTTACATGGATATTGCCAGCAATCAGATTGCTTCCTATGAAATTGAAGAAGCTCCGGTGGCTCCGCAGCCTCAGCCAGTAACATTGCAGCCTCAACCTGCCGCGCCGACCGTAGCTGCACCAAATTCAGCTGCTTTGGCAGCCACTGTACAGAATTCAGCTGCCGCACCCGTCGCGGCCGCCGCCTTGAATCCAGCACCAGCCTTGGCCACCAGCCAGACAATCCCAGCCAAACTTACAAGCGTTGATCTTGACGCGGTAGTGCGTGAAGCCAGCAGCAAGAACCGGCTTGATCCTGACTTTGTAAATAGTGTGATTAAAGCTGAGAGCGATTTTAAGGTTCACGCGGTTTCAAAAAAGGGCGCACAGGGACTGATGCAGTTGATGCCCGGCACGGCCGCAAAACTTGGTGTAGCTGATTCGTTTGATCCCAAAGCCAATGTGGAAGCAGGCACAGCATACCTGAGCACATTGCTGGACCTGTACCATGATGATCCTATTAAAGCTCTAGCTGCCTATAATGCCGGCGCGTATCGGGTAAAGCAGTACAACGGCGTTCCTCCTTACCGTGAAACCCGCGCTTATATCGCCAAAATAGTTCGTGACTACAATGCCAAGAAACGGGCGCAGATGAAAGCTGCTGCAGCCTCCACTGTCAAGGCTGGCAAAGCTGCCATAACACCGGCAAAGAGCGTAACTTTCAAACCACCCAGGAAAAACAAGCCACAAGAAGCACAGGTCTCCAAGCCAGCCAATCCGGCATAGCCACAAAGCACCTTAAAGTGATAGAACAATAGGTCGCGTCCTGCCGGCAGAGCGCTTTTTTTGCAATCGCCCACTGGTTCTTACCCATGAGTAAAAAACGATTTCTCATCACCGCGTTGGTGCTGCTTGTATTGAGCGCGTTGGTGTATCTGCAGGTAAGGACATGGAAAAAGTTTGACTGGCATCGATTCTGGGCTGCCACACACAACACCAATAAGCTCTATCTGGCCGGGGGTGTAGCGCTGGTTTATTTTGACTACGTTTTGCGCGCCGTGCGCTGGAAGATCCTGCTGCGCCCCGTTCGCGAAACCAGAAGCGCTGATCTGGTGGCGCCCACCATGATTGGTTTCGCCGGATTGGCTCTGCTGGGAAGGCCGGGAGAGTTCATCCGTCCTTACCTAATCTCCCGCAAGCTGAGCTTGAGCATGTCATCGCAAGTTGCTGTGTGGACAGTTGAAAGAATCTTTGACACTGGCGCGTTCGCGGTGATCATGGCGGTAAATATCCTGTGGTCAAGGGATGAGCTGCGGCAGCTTCCCGGCTTTGCTCATGGGCCTGCGCGGACATTTTTGGGCCACTCATACACTTCGTTCACGATTTTTGAACTTTTTGCGGTAGGTCTGCTCGTGGGTGTTGCATTTGCGGCGTGGGTGGCGTTCAAGGTGCGCAAAAATCCCTCTGCCGCGGCCCGTGTTTTTGTCAAGATGTTCGGGGCGATTTCGCCAAAACTAGGCCACGCTGTGGGCAAGCGCGTCCACGCATTTGGCGAGGGCCTGAACACGGTAAAAGACTTGACCTCGTTCCTTCAGCTCAGCGGGCTTTCTCTATTTATCTGGCTTGTCATTGGCTTTGCTTACATGACCGTAACCCATGCCTATGCCATCCATCGCCTCTCCAATATGACGCTTTCCAGCGTCTTCCTGCTTACGGCGGCCAGCGTTGTGGGTGGTGTGCTGCAATTGCCGGTAGTCGGCGGCGGATCACAACTGGCTACGATCGGAATGCTCCGTGGAGTCTTCAATCTTTCGCCTGAACTGGCCACCAGTTGCGGAATCATGCTCTGGCTGGTGACGTTTATGTCCGTCTCCCCGGCAGGATTGGCGCTGGCGCATTCAGAACATGTATCGCTCACCAGGATTGAAGAAGAAAGCCTGGAGGAAGAGCGGAAAGCGGAAAAGGAAGAGCAGAACATCGGATAGGTTGCTAGAAGTCCCAAGATCGCGAACAAAACCTTACCACTGATGACGCAGATAAAACTGATTCACACTGATTGGGGAAGGTTGGGCGGCTTATACGGAAGCTTCTCGGCGACCTCTTGCAGTTTTTTGATCCATGCAAATCAGTGAGATCAGTGTTATTTGTGGTTAGATTTGCTTTCCCGATTTCCCGATGTTCGGATGTCCAGGTGCCCTCCGCCTGTTACAATCGAGTAAACACAACCCCATTGAAAGTTCCGGTTAAGAAACGATGAAATGTCCGTTTTGCGGGTTCGAAAATGACAAAGTTGTGGACTCGCGTGAAAGTAAAGAAGGTGAATCTATTCGCCGGCGGCGCGAGTGCATGAAGTGCGAGAAGCGCTTCACCACGTATGAGCGCATTGACGAAATTCCCTACATGGTAGTCAAGAAAGACGGCCGGCGGGAGAAGTTTGAACGGCAGAAAGTCCTTTCAGGATTGCTGCGGGCGTGCGAAAAACGGCCCATCTCCATGGGCAAAATGGAGCAGATCGTCAATGAGGTGGAGCAATATGTGATTGATTCGCCTGAACGCGAGCGCACGGCAAGCGAACTGGGCGAGCAGATCATGAACAACCTGAAGCAGATCGACAAGGTGGCGTATATCCGGTTTGCCTCCGTCTATCGCGACTTTAAAGACGTGGGCGAGTTCCACTCCGAGCTTGAGCAACTGCTTAATCCCAAAGATGACAAGCAAAAGCCGGCAAAAGCTAAAACCAGCGCCAAGTAAACAGGAGCTATGACACACAAAGTAACGTTGATTCCGGGAGACGGAATTGGGCCAGAGGTAACGCGGGCGGCAACGCGGATTGTGGAAGCTTCCGGCGTAAAGATTGAATGGGAGTCCTTTGCCGCAGGGGCAGAGGCGTTTGCAAAATATGGCGAGTACATCCCCAAAGAACTTATCCAGTCGATTGAGCGAACTGGAATTGGACTAAAAGGGCCAGTCACCACGCCCATCGGCGGCGGATTTTCCAGCATCAACGTTGCACTGCGCAAAAAGTTTGAGCTTTACGCCAACTTCCGGCCTATCCGGAACTTGCCTTCCCTGCCCACGCGATATCCCAGCGTTGACCTGGCCATTGTGCGTGAAAACACTGAGGGCCAATACTCCGGCATAGAGCATGAAGTCATACCGGGCGTGGTGGAGTCGCTGAAGATCATCACGGAGAAAGCTTCCACGCGCATTGCCCGATTTGCCTTTGAGTATGCGCGGCGCGAAAACCGCAAGCGCATTCACGCTATTCACAAAGCCAACATCATGAAGATGAGTGACGGGCTCTTCCTGCGCTGCTGCCGTGAAGTGGCCAAGGAATATCCGGAGATTCCCTACGCCGAGCACATTATCGACAACACATGCATGCAGTTGGTGATGAATCCTTATCAATACGATGTGCTGGTAATGGAAAATCTTTACGGCGACATCATCTCTGATCTATGCGCGGCGTTCGTCGGCGGGTTGGGACTGGTGCCGGGAGCAAACATCGGCAAGGGCTGTGCAATCTTTGAGGCGGTGCATGGTTCGGCGCCGGACATAGCTGGAAAAGACTTGGCTAATCCTACGGCTCTGTTGCAATCGGCTGTGCTCATGCTGCGCCATATCGGCGAGACCGCAGCAGCAGACAAAGTGCACGCCGCACTGGAAAAGACCTACAAAGAAAAGCTGCACCTTACGCGCGATGTAGGAGGTACGGCCAGCACCACAGAATTTGCTGACACGGTAATCGCAAACATGCAAAACGTGGCTGTGGCTACCGGCAATTGAGCAGCTAAAAAAATAAACAACCCACGGATAACACTGATGACACTGATAGGCACGGATCAGAAGACCGCTAAAACTACAAGGAATTCCAAAGCATTCCAGAACGTCCAACTTTCAAAGCAGTGTAAATCTGTGTCGTCTGTGTTCATCGGTGGTAAGGTTTGTGTCCTGATTTGCGTTGCCGCGGCGCTTATCCTGATTGCGGGCTGCAAATCGCAACCTGCTTCTGAGCAGTCTTCTGCGGTGCCCAAAGCTGCAACCATCAATATCGATCCATCCACCGCTGGAAGCATCAGCGGCGTAGTGAGCTTCAAAGGCGTGCCACCCAAGCTGAAGCCGCTGGATATGACGCAGGACCCCGGCTGTCCATCATCGCCTCAGCCGTCAGACGCGGTTGTAGTAAGCAGCGGCAAGCTGGCCAACGTTTTTGTCTATGTGAAACAAGGCCTGCCGCAGGGCACGTTCGCTGTTCCCAGTGATCCCGTGGTGCTCGACCAGAAGGGCTGCCGTTACAACCCGCACATGATGGGCATTATGGCTGGGCAACAGTTCAAGGTCCTCAACACTGACACAGCAAACCACAACATCCATGACATGCCGCAGCACAACCCGGCATGGAACGAGTCGCAGTCGCCCACAGACAAGCCAATCTTCAAAACCTTTGCTACTCCGGAGATGATGATTCCCATTCAGTGCAACCAGCACCCCTGGATGCGAGCTTACATCAATGTAATGTCGCACCCGTATTTTGCCGTGAGCGCCGCCGATGGCAGTTTCACAATCAAGAACTTGCCTCCGGGTGATTACACACTGGCTGCTGTGCATGAGAAGTTTGGCGAACAGACAATGCATGTGAAGGTGAGCCCGAAAATGGATACGGACGCGCGGTTTACATTTGCGGCACAATAGCTTTTTTCTAACATCCCGAGCGAGCCCCGGCGTTGCGCTTTACGTTTTGTGCGCGGTAGGTGGGCGGAGCCAGGGACCCATATTGCCTTAATCCAGGCATCGGATCATCAGATAGACCCGGCAACATCGCACAAAATTGGGGTGCACACAGAATCGTGGCGAGATAGATCTCTCGCTTCGCTCGAAATTACAGAAAGAAGATCGCGGTTGCTGAATCAACCAAGTGCTAAAATAGATGGTTTCCCCATGGAGCTGTTCTGATTTCTTCTACGTATAACGCCGCTCTTCACCGTTTCACCGTTTTTGTTGCCGTATTGGCGTTTCTGTTGATCGTCGCCGGCGGCCTGGTTACCAGCAATAATGCCGGGCTGGCGGTTCCTGACTGGCCGACCAGTTTCGGCCATCTGTTCAAGATCCCCAAAATGATTGGCGGCGTAAAGTTTGAGCATGGGCACCGCATGATTGCGGAGACCATTGGGCTCCTGACCATCTTTTGCGCGGTTTGGACCTGGAAGGTGGATAAACGCCGCTGGATGCGGCTGCTGACCATTGGAGCGGTGCTTGGGGTAATCGTTCAGGGAGTGATTGGCGGAATCGGGGTAATTCTTCTGCTGCCGCCATGGATGTCCGCGCTGCACGGTACTTTTGGGCAGACTATGTTTGTGGCTTTGGGTGCGATTGCAGTATTTACCAGCCGCAGTTGGATGGAAGAGCAGCAGGAAAAAATCTCGCGCAAAGAAGCCCGGCCCTTGCTGCGCCATTGCTGGATGCTGATTGGCTTTCTGTATGTGCAGCTCATTCTGGGAGCTGCATTCCGGCATGTATGGACCAAGTGGGGGCCAAACGGCTCTAATCACTGGCCCATAAGCAGGATCATCCACACTTTTCTTTATCCTCACATCATCAATGCCCTGCTGGTGAGCGTATTAATTCTCTATGTGAGCCTGCGAACTCTGACGAAACACTCAACCATTCCGCAGTTGAAACGTCCGGCTTTGTCGCTTCTTCTGCTGCTCATCGTCCAATTGCTGCTGGGCGTGAACGCCTACGTGGTGCGTGTGATACAAGGTGTGAATGAGGCGCAACCAACCATGTCATTGGTTGCGGTGACCGTAACGCATCTGGCCGTGGGCGCGCTGATCCTGCTGCTGACGGCTGTGCTCACGATTCAGACTTATCGCCATACCGGGGATGCCGCCACGGTAATTCCCTTCGACCGTGGGCGTGAGGTGGCTACGGCATGAGCAGCACTGCACAGCAAATCGTAGAACGCAAGGCTGAAGCGCCAGCGCCTCCAGTGGTGCTGAAAAAGCAGTCGCTTCTGGGCGACTACCTGCAGCTCTTTAAAGTCCGCGTTACTGCTTTGATTGTGGTCACTGCGTGGACCGGTTTTTACATGGGCGCAGCAAAGACCGGCGTCTCTTCGCTGAACTGGACTCTGCTGTACGCGCTGGTAGGTATCGGCATGACCTGCGCAGGATCGGCGGCCTTAAATGAAGTCCTGGAGCACAAGATTGATGCGCTGATGCGCCGAACGCGCAACCGTCCGTTGCCTGCCGGGCGTATGAGTCTGGCTACCGGACTAACAGCTGGAATTCTGGCGACAGTGGCAGGTTCAGTATTCCTTGCCCTTACCACTAACGTGCTCACTGGCGTTCTGGCATTCGCTACTGCGGTAATTTACCTGGCGCTTTATACACCACTGAAGAGAATCTCGCCTATCTCAACATTTGTTGGCGCTTTTCCTGGCGCCATGCCGCCGCTATTGGGATGGACAGCCATTCGCGGCAAAATGGAAGTAGAAGGCGTATTTCTTTTCCTGATTGTTTTCTTCTGGCAATTTCCACACTTTCAGGCCATCGCCTGGATGTACCGCGATGATTATGAAGCTGCAGGAATCAAGATGCTGCCTGTGGTGGATAAGGCCGGTCATAGCGTAATCCGGCAGATGCTTGCCTATTGCTCCACTCTGGTTTCAGTAAGCCTGGTGCCTGCATTGCTGGGCATGACCGGCAAAATTTATGCGGTAGGAGCGCTGGTTATGGGACTGGCTTTCCTGTGGTTTGTGCTCCGCCTGGCCAGAACCAAGCTGCCGACTACCTCGCCTGAATCGCGAAAGTTTGCGCGGCAGTTGTTGCAGGCCAGCGTGCTCTATCTACCTTTTCTGTTTGCTTTAATGATGGTGAATGTGGTGCACCCGTAGTATGGCAACGGCCCTGGAAACCCGATCAACGTTAGACTCCCGCCAGCAAGCTTCTGCTGTGATCCGAGTTGAAGAGATTCGCCACAGTTATGGCGATCAAGCAGCGCTCAAAGGCGTTTCTTTTGACGTGCGCGCAGGTGAGATCTTCGGGTTGCTGGGTCCAAATGGCAGCGGCAAGACCACGTTGTTCAGGATTCTCTCCACGCTGATGCTGCCAACCGGCGGCCGTGCTGTAATTAGCGGCTTTGACGCAGCAAAGCAGCCTGACCAGGTTCGCCGACACATTGGCGTAGTCTTTCAGGCGCAGAGCACAGACATTAAGCTGACAGCGGCTGAAAACCTGTGGCATCAGGGCCATCTTTATGGCTTGCGTGGAGCGGCCCTAAAGGCGCGCATTCAGGAGATGCTGGAGCGCGTGGCCCTGGCGGATCGCGCGAAAGATCGCGTGGAAACATTTTCTGGCGGAATGCAGCGCCGCGTGGAACTAGCGAAGGGATTGATGCACAATCCGAGCGTCCTGCTTCTGGACGAGCCCACTACGGGCCTTGATCCCGGTGCGCGCCGCGATCTCTGGCTCTACCTTGACGAACTCCGCAAGCGGGAAAGCGTCTCCATTATTGTTACCACGCACCTCATGGAAGAAGC